>CAVEXN010000012.1:0-62879 GCA_963620035.1 Oscillospiraceae bacterium
CGTACGGCGGGCTTTCCTGCTCCCCGTTTTTATAACTTTCCAAGTTGAACTTATAGTATTGCATGGATTCAAATGCCGTTGCAATTATGAACAAAAACAAAACGCTGATTATGAAGTTCTACGGCAGAGAAGCCGCCAAGATTGCCGGCCATCACAAAGGGGCTGGGATGTTCAGTATGCAGGACTGTCGTTGAATGACCTGTAATGCATCGGGCATTGCGGCAACAGCAACAGGGGCAACCGGGGCGGCAAGAAGCAGGTTTGACGGAATTTGCGGGAATCTGGCACAACATTAACAACCAAAAAAAAAAAATCATATCTTTGCGCACATTATCAAGCAGAAGCCCGAAAGGGCCAAACTTGCTGATGCTACTTTTTGAATTGAGCGTTTATCTGACGCTTGTCTTTGGCTGCTCGAAACTTAGCAACTATCGAAAAATCGTCAAAGGACAAGACAACGATGAATGTTCACGGTAGGTATGTTGTTTCCTGCCGAGGCTTGTCGCTGCCCCGCCGACTGCGGGGGCAGCGACTGCCGGGAGCGTAGGATTGATATATACCATGCGTGGGCTTTTGCGTTGTCCGTCTTGACGATTTGGGCAATGCTAAGGCCCCGGGCAGACAGATGGGCAACAGACAAGATTTCCCACGCTTTTTTCATTTTGTACGCTCGAAAACGAAAAAACAACCCCCCGGTAAGAAGGGAAGTGTATCCGGACTATAACCAACGACCGCATCAAGACATGCAACCGACCGCAAAATACACTTTCTCGGGTCACGAATCTTTCGCCTGCAAATCGTTATGGCTGAAAAAAGGCTACGATTTCATCAAAAACGGGCACAACTTCAACGCCCCGGACGCCGTTGTGCGTCTCGGCGTGGGCAAAAACATGGTGGCCTCCATCCGGTATTGGATGAAAGTCTTCGGAATGACCCGGAACGACCTGCTCACCGACACCGCCCGGCTGCTGCTTGACACCGGAGCAGGATTCGACCCCTATTTGGAAGACCTCGGCACCCTCTGGCTTCTACACTATCTGCTTGTCGTAACCAAAGAAGCGACACTTTACCACCTGCTGTTCACAAGGCTGCAGAAAGAACGGCTCTCTTTTGACCGGCAACATCTGCTGTCCTTGGCTAAACGCGCGATGACAGAAGACGGGAAACTGAAATCATTCAATGAGAACACCGTCAGAAAGGACATCAACGTGCTGCTCTCCAACTACGTTCTTCCGCAAAACACGAACAACACAGACGAATACGCCGCCCTGCTCATCGACCTGGACCTCATCCGCACGACCGACGGCAAAACCTTCCTCTTCAACATTGAAGGCAAACGGCCTGTGCCGCCCGACCTGTTTCTCTACGCCATCCTCAATGAGAAAGGAAACGACAACAGCGTGGACTACGACACGCTGCAGAACATCGGGCTCGTGTTTTGCATGAACGACATTGAAACCGTGACCACGCTGACAGCACTTCAGGAACAATACCCTGACCATATCCGATACTCAGACACCGCAGGGGTCAGGCAACTGCAATTCACCGACACCATCAGCCCCGAAACGGCGCTCGCCCATCACTTTTCAAAACAATGAGACAATTCAACCTTTCAGCCAACATAGAAACCGGCGTTTCGGGCAACGACTCCTACATCGTCACGCCCAACGTTCAGAAAGCCGTGGCAGAGATTGTAAACCAATACCGCATAGGCATACATTCCTTCACCATCATCGGGACATACGGCACCGGAAAGTCCTGTTTTCTCGTCAATCTGGAGAAAGACATGCTCGGGCAGACCAAACAGAGGCTTCTGCTCAAAGACCCTACGGCACTGACAAGGGCTGCGGGTTTTGAAATCCTCAACATCGTAGGACAATACAAGCCGCTGAAAAGCCTTCTGTCCGACAAACTGCACTGCACAGAAGACGAGGTGATACCGTCGCTGAAGCAACGCTACGACCATCTCAAAAGCCAAGACAAGATGTTTGTTCTTGTCATCGACGAGTTCGGAAAGACGTTGGAGCATACTGCCGCTCACAATCCTGAAGAGGAACTCTATTTCCTGCAACAGCTGGCCGAATTTGCCAATGTGCCACAACGTGAGATATTGCTGCTCACCACGCTTCACCAGAACTTCAGCGCATACGCGTCAAGGCTTTCTGTCTCCCAGAAAAACGAATGGGCAAAAGTGAAAGGACGTTTCCACGAGGTGGTATTTGCCGAACCCGTAGAACAATTGTTATATATGGCTGCCGAATCGGAGGGGCACGACCCAGAATGCTGCTCCGACGGCATCTACAACATCGCCCAAGCAAGCAAATTCATCGCACCGTCGCTCTCCTTTGAGACGGTGCGCCGGCTTTGTCCGCTCGATGCCTTTTCTGCCACCGTCCTCACAAAAGCCATTCAGCGGTACGGCCAAAACGAGCGCTCGCTCTTCACTTTCCTCGCCGCCGACGGAGAACATGCTTTCAGACGGTTCAAAAGTTCTGAAAACAAAACCTACAGCCTTTCAGACGTTTACGATTACCTTGTCAACACCTTCCACTCGTACCTCAACGAAGCCAATGCAGACTCTACGGGATGGAGAGCCATAAAGTCGGCCATCGAGCGCGTTGAAACGGCTGACTGGCAAGACGATACAGAAGTGCACGAGGCACTGAAAACAGTCAAGGCCATCGGCTTGCTCAACCTCTTCGGGAATGCAGGATTCACGATGACGCAAGCACAACTCTCCGAATATGCGGCGAGAGCAATGGAATGTGAACATGCCGGAACCGTCATCGACAAACTGACACAACGGAAAATCATCCGGCACGCCGTATACAAAGGCCGCTACATCCTGTTTGAGGGCACTGATTTCAACATCGACGAAGAGATTGCCAAAGCCTCCGTTGCCGTGCCAATCCCGTCTAATCCCACTGACGAACTGCGCGCCAACTTCAACGGCATGATTGCGCCGGCAAAAGCCTATTATTACCATCGGGGCACCCCGCGTTTTTTCGAGTATATCCTTTTGGACTCGCCCCTTGACATGTCTCCTACTGGTGACATTGACGGGTACATTGAACTTGTATTCTCACAGGAGAGCGCCCGGTCACCAGAACTTGTCAAACATTTCAGCAAAGACTGCAACCATGCTGTCCTGTTCGCCGTCTTTGTCCAAGCCGACAACATCATCCGGCATCTTCACAAAATCAACATCTATAATCATATTCTCAACAAAGTACTCATAGACAAGTCGGACCGAGTTGCCGTACAGGAAGTCACAAGCCTCAGATCATACGAACAGAGCCTTCTGAACAAGCGTGTCAAGGAGCAGCTCTTTACCTACGGCGACGACGTGGTCTGGTTCTACAAAGGAGCAGAAAAGCGCGTCAGAAGCCTGCGGGAATTCAACGCCTTGCTGTCCGAGATCTGCGATGATGTTTATCCGGACACGCCCGTCATAAACAACGAACTAATCAACCGCCACAAACTGAGCGGCAGCATCTCGGCGGCAAGAGCCAAATACCTTCAGGCGTTGATTGAGAGAAGCGACGTTGAAGACCTCGGCTTCGCGAAAGACAAATACCCGCCGGAGAAAACCATCTACTGCACCCTGCTGAAAACGACGGGCATACACGTCAACGGAACTTTCGCCGAAACTCCGTCCAATGACGAAATCATGACCTTGTGGAAAGCCAGTGAAGATTTTCTGCACAGCACCTGCGAACGAGGGCGTAAAGTATCCGAACTCATCGCAATCCTTTCCGCCCAGCCTTACAAAATAAAAGCCGGCGTGCTTGACTTCTGGATTCCCACCTACTTATTCATAAAAAGACTGGACTACAGCCTTTTCGGAAGCAACGGAGCATACATTCCCAGCATCAACATTGAATGCTTTGACCTGCTGAGGAAGCATCCCGATTCGTTCAGCATAAAAGCCTATTCGGAAGACGGCATAAAGATGGCTTTCTACAACCAATACCGCAAATTCATCCATGCAGATGAGGAGAACCAAATCAAAGGCGACAAATTCATCGAAACCATCAGGCCCTTCTTTTTCTTTTACAGCCGTCTGAACGATTATGCCCGGCACACGCGCAAATTTGACCACAGCACGACCTTGCGTTTCAGGGATGTGCTTGCCGCCGCCAAAGACCCGGAGAAGACCTTCTTTGAAGACCTTCCGCAAGCGCTCGGATACAGCAATGACATGCTGAACGATGAAGCTTTCGTGACCGAATATTGCACCCTCATTCAACAAGCCGTGCGGGAACTGCGCACCTGCTATTCCGAACTCATCAACCGGCTGGAGCGTCAAATCGTGGACCGCCTCGGGCTTCATTCGCATCAATATTCTGAATACATTACAGAAATCCGCGAACGGCTCTCACACATCAAAGAGCAACTGCTTTCAGACAAGCAACTCGACTTTTACCGGCATGCCATGACGACATTCGACAACAGGACAGAGTGGTTTCAGAGCATCAGCTATGCCGCCCTTGACCAGCCGCTGGAACGGCTGCGCGACAATCAGGAAGAGCAACTGACCGACGACATCGTTTTCCTTTTCAAAGAATGCGAAAAATGCAACGTGCTGTCTGAAGCCATGGACTACCGCATTACAGAAAGCGACAAGCAGAAGTCAGAAACACTTGAAAATCAGATTGACACCATTCTTACGGGCAATGCCAACCTTGACATCTACACCCTTATGAACCTCTTAAAGAAGAAAATGCAATGACCGCAGTAAGACACTTGTTAGGCATCTCTGGCGGCAAAGACAGCGCCGCGCTTGCCATCTATCTGAAACAGAAATATCCGCAACTCAAGATTGAGTACTACAACTCGGATACGGGATGCGAGTTGGCGGAGACCGAACTGCTCATTGACCGGCTCGCCGCCTATCTTGGCAGTATCAAACGGCTGAGGGCGGCCGAGGGAAGTCCGGAAGCCACCCCGTTTGAGCACTTCCTGAAAGCGGCAGGCGGCTACCTGCCCTCCCCGCAGTCGCGGTGGTGTACGCAGAAAATGAAACTTGCCGAATTTGAACGGTATGTCGGCGATGACTATGCCGTTTCATACGTAGGCATCCGGGGCGATGAAGACCGCGACGGATACATTTCCTCCAAACCCAACATCCAGGCTGTTTTCCCGTTCAGGCGCAACATCTGGAGCCTTGATGTGATCAACAAAGTTCTGCACAACAACCATCAAGAACAGGTGATCGACATTTGCAGGCGCAGCGGCGCCGGCAGCAGGCAGGAAGAGATGCTTAAAATACTGAAGCGTCCGCTCTCCAAACAGTTTTACTACTCAAAAAAACTTAACGCGCTGCTTGACATCGACATAAAACTGTTCAACCGCACTGTATTCGAATTTCTTAAAACGACCGACTACCCCGTCGGCAAACTCGACTCGTTTGATTTGGTTGACAATGACGACGTGCTGGTAAAAGAGGACATTTTCAGGCTGCTTCGCGAAAGCGGCGTCGGGGTGCCCGCCTATTACGAAGAAATCCCCTTTGAGGTGGATGGCAAAAAAGGCACCTACTGCCGCAGCCGCTCGGGGTGCTATTTCTGCTTCTTCCAGCAAAAGATCGAATGGATTTGGCTTTACGAACAGCACCCTGACCTTTACAAGAAAGCCATGGCTTTTGAAAAAGACGGCTACACCTGGAACCAAGGCGAAAGTCTTGCAGACCTGATAAAACCGGAACGGATGCGGATAATAAAACTGGACACCATCAAAAGGCAAGAAGAAAACAAAGCCAAACAGAAGGGAACCACCCTTGCGGACATTTTCGGCGATGACATCCTATGTTCAAACTGTTTCATATAAAAGATGCTGAAGACTAACGTGATATGGCCAAAAAGCAGACGATTCCAGTCGCACAGCGAGTGGGAACCGGTCGGCTTTTTCTCAGAGGGACTCTGCAACGCAAGCACATTCGACCTGAAACTGGGATTCTTTTCCTCGTCGGCCATCAACGTGCTTTGCGACGGATTTGCTTGCTTCATCTACAACGGCGGAAGAATGCGCCTGATTATCAACGACATTCTTTCCGAGCAAGACAAACGATCCATAAACGAGGGGCTGTCAGGGATACCATTGCCCTCGTTCAACCTCAACGACATCGAAAAACTGAAAAACACGCTCTCCGCACGCGACAAGCATTTCTTCAACTGCCTTGCCTATCTGATTCGCCACGACCGCATCACCATAAAAGTCATTGCACCCAAAGGCAACACCGGCATCGCCCACACCAAATGCGGAATTTTTGGCGACGGCTTAAACCGGGTGGCCTTTGACGGTTCCTGCAACTTCTCACGCACGGCGCTCCTCGACAACATCGAAAGCATCACCGCCTTCTGCGACTGGGACGGCGGCAACGACATTTACAAAATCAACGACATCGAAGAGGACTTTAACCGCACCTTCAACGAGAAAGACACGAACGTGACATACGTTGAGCCGCAAGACATCAAGACCCGCATTGTGGACACATTCGGACAGAAAAACGTCTGCGAACTTCTGGAAGAAGAAAAAGAACTGGTTTCGGCTCAAACGTCAACCGTAATATCCGCAACAGTCAAAGGATTCCTTGTCAGAGCCCGTGCGAAAGTCGAGGCCGCCATCGACAAAATCAAAGAAACCGAAAATGCACCCTCGCTTGCGCAGCAAAAACCGCAATTCCCGTTCAAGGAAGGTCCCCGAGACTATCAGAAACAGGCCTATGACAACTGGAAGAAGACGCAACGAGGACTGTTTGCCATGGCTACAGGCACCGGCAAAACCTTGACCGCCCTCAACTGCCTGTTAAAGATATATGAACAATGCGGCTACTACCGCGCCGTAATCTTAGTGCCCACCCAGACCCTGGTAGAGCAATGGAACGAAGAGTGCAAAAAGTTCAATTTCAGCCACATCTGCAACATCTTCTCGCAAAACCACACCTGGAAGCAAGAAATTGAAAACCTCATCTTAAAAGAGACGCTCAACAGTTCCGCGACACCGCAATCGTTCATCATCATCTCCACCTACGCCTCCTTTGCCCGCCCAAACGTCTTTCAAAAGCTGAACAATTTGGCCAAGAAAACCCTTCTCATTGCTGACGAAGCGCACAACATGGGGGCAACCCGGATGCTTGACCTCTTGGGGCACATCCGTTTCAAGCGAGCAATCGGGCTCTCGGCCACCCCCGACAGACCATTCGACGAAACCGGAAACAACAAACTGTACGAATTTTTCGGCATCGCAGAACATTACACCTTTGAGTTCAGCATAAAAGACGCCATAGAAAACGGATATCTCTGCCGTTATTACTATTATCCTCATTTAGTGTATCTTAACGATACTGAAATGAGGGAATACATCGAGATCAGCGACAAACTGAAAGGATTTTTCATCAGCGACGACGACAAAGCCCCATTTCCGGGAAAAAACGACATCGTGAAAATGCAACTCATCAAGCGCAAGCGCATCATCCAAAAAGCCGCCAACAAAACGGAAATATTCCGCAACATACTGGAGGAGAGATTCCGCAAGAAAGGGAATCTGAAATACACGCTCGTATATGTGCCCGAGGGAAACCTCCCCGACTATGAGGCCGACATCTACGACACGAAAGAGACCCTTGACACAGACGAGGAGACCGAACGGCTCATAGACCGATACACCAAAATAGTACACGACGTGAGCAACACAACGACCGTGCGCAAATTCACCGCCAACAGCAAAGAACGAAAGCAGTTGTTGGCAGACTTTGCAAGCGGAGACATCGAAGTGCTCACCTCGATGAAATGTCTGGACGAAGGCGTGGACGTGCCTCGCAGCGAAATGACCATCTTCTGTGCCAGCACGGGCAATCCACGGCAATTCATCCAACGCCGCGGCAGAATCTTACGTAACCACAAAGACAAATACCACGCTGTCATACACGACCTTATCGTAGTGCCCGTCATTGACCCGACAACAGAATCTTACACAATGGAGCGCAAAATGCTGACAGGCGAACTGAAACGCGTTCACGACTTTGCCATGCTTTCGGAAAATGCGGATGCCGCGCTCAAAGAACTTGACGAAACTTTAACATATTACAATTTATCAATATTATAACTATGACCTATCAATCCAACAACGACAAAATGTTTGAAGCCGTGCTGAGTGACCCTGAACTAATGAATTTCGGCAAATACAGCCAAGAAGAAATCCCTCCTCTGTATCAGGCTGTTTATTCCGACAACACCGTAATCAGCACCGTGGCGCAAATCATCAACCAAAATTCAGAAGGCGCGACAGAAAATGAAATTTACAAAATGATAACCTCCTATCTGAACAAAAACGTATGAACCTATGACAATAAAAGAAATCACCATCAAAAACTTCCGGAGTTACTACGGAGACAACAGCTTTGAGTTCTCCAACGGGCTGACGCTCCTCATCGGCGACAACGGCGACGGCAAAACCACATTCTTTGAAGCGCTGCAATGGCTCTTCGATGTCGTCAACACAAGCACCGGCAACAGCATTGACAATGTATCAGAAATGCGCAAATCCGAAATGAGTACAGGTGAAAGCGATGAGGTGAAAGTTTCGATGCTGTTTGACCACGACGGAGAAAAACTCATAGAAAAACGATTCTCGTTCGAAATGAACCTTGACGGCAAATTCAAGCCAAGCCCTGTCACATTCCGCGGCTTTGAAGAACAAGGTTCCGAGCGGCAGCCCGTTGACGGGAAAAACCTGATAAACCGATGCTTCGACGCATTCATCCAACGGTTCAGCATGTTCAAAGGAGAGTCCACGCTGGATGTCTTCAACGACAAATCGGCACTCAAAAAACTGGTAGATACGTTCTCTGACATCCGTAAATTCGATGAACTCGTGAACATCTCTTCCAACATGGAGAAAAAGTCAGAAAAGGCTTATCAGAAAGAGTGTACTTCGGACAAGAAAATTGCAGAGCAGGCCAAGATTCTGAAATCCCAAATACAGAAAGTGGATGACGACATCTTAAACAAGAAACAAGAAATAAAGGAAAAAGAGGAAACCATATCTGCTTTCTCCGCCAAAATTGACGATATCGAACAGCATCAAGAGACTTCAGAACATTACAAGGCAATCTGCGACCGCCTTGAGAACCTGAAAGACAAGAAAGCCCAGAAAGAGGGCTTTGTAAAATCGGTGGACAAGAACACAGCCCTGCTTGACAAGCTCTGGATACTTTGCGCTTTCCCGCCAATACTGAAAGAGTTCAAAGCAAAGAGCTCGACTTTCAGCAAAGAAAAACGCAGGCAAAATGATGATTTCATCAAACAGAAAGCAATGGAAAGAGGGAAACTTGAAGCCATAAAAGAACTTTGCGGAACGCTTGTAAACGGAGCCACAAAACTGCCTTGGTATTTGCCGGACGAAGAAACAATGGAAGAAATGATCCACGACCACATCTGCAAAGTCTGCGGCCGTCCGGCTCCTGAAGATTCTGAAGCTTACCGCTTTATGTTAGCCAAACTCGAAGAGTACAAAACCCATATCGCCAACCGGCAAAAGAAAGAAAACGAAATTGAGGACCTGGAGAAAAAGGAACTTTTCAAGGCAAATCATATCGAAAAGATCCACAACCTCAGCATGCAGCTCAGCGGAAACAGAGAAGAAGAAGTGTCCGCGATAAAGGGCGAAATCAACGACCGCCTTGACCTTGAGGCAAAACTGAAACAGGAAATCGAAGAGTACAAGGCAAAAATCGAAGATGCACAGGACGAAAAGACACGGTTGCTAATCCAGTCAAATGTTCAGGAAGAATTACTCAAGAAAATGTTTTCAGACTTCAAGGGGATGTTCGAACAAAAGGAAAGGGCGGAGATAAGTCTGGCCACACTGCAAGCGGAGCACAAAGCGCTAACCGAAAGGAAAGCATCGCTGCAGCAGGAATTCGACAAATTAGACCCTCAGAGCAGCCAAGCCAAAGTATATCGGGACATTCACCGCACACTGGAAGCCATTGCCAAGGCTTTTCAGAACGCAAAGAGCGAAAACCTACGCCGCTTTCTCGGCGATTTGGAAGACCGCGCCAACGAATATCTGGACAAGCTCAGTGCCAACGACTTCCACGGAGAAATCCGGTTGCGCCAAACGGCTGACGAATCCACGAAAATCGACCTTTACAGTTCCAACGGTACCGAAATCAAGAGTCCGTCAGGCTCGCAGAAGACCGTAATGTACATGTCAGTGCTGTTTGCCATCTCTGACTTCACCAACATGAAGCGCGACGAGAACTATCCGCTCATATTTGATGCTGCCACATCCTCGTTCGGCGACTCCAAAGAGGAGCAATTCTACAACGTGATAGACAAACTCGACAAGCAGTGCATCATCGTAACCAAAGACTTCATCACCAAAGGGCAACTGCGCCTCGACGACATCGACGCGCTGACCTGCAGCGTGTATCGCCTCCAAAAAGCAGCAGGCTTTGACGAACGCAATATGGCAACAATTCGTACAACAATTGAAAAAATAAAATAGTTATGGAATCATTATATGCCTCGTGGGGCAGAAGAAGCCCGGAATGGGAAACTCGCTATCAGGAATCAATCATGAACATTTTTTCGGACTACGGGAAAGGGACAACCCCCTACCAGGAATCACGCGGAAAAGCCTTCGGAGCCGGCTATGAAGTCTTCATCCTGGCTTTCTTCATCGGACTTTATTCCAACAAAACCATCCCGCTCACCGAGGACAAGGCAAAACGAAAATCATGCGGACAGCCCATACAATATTGGGGCAACCAGGAACACAGGTTCGGGCGCACCGCCTACGGGCAAATCAGGGAATACCTTTTTGCCGCGCTCGTCGCCCGTACCGACATCGACTTCATCGCGCTTGACAAAGGCGAAATCACCGAACGGAAAGTCGTGGACCAATTGGTTGACAAGATGGAGCAATATGCCAATTTCGGCTTCTCCTTTATGCTGGAAAAACTGGAAGAGAACCCCAACTTTTTCTCCGGAGAGAGCGCTTTCCTGAAACTGTTCCTCTCCTTTGCTGCCACCCATAACGAGGAGACCGTCAATGCCATCGACGATGACGACGAGTTGGAAACGCTGATATAATTGTAAAGAAGATAATTCTATTATTTTGTAACTACTCAGGAACCGGTTCCAGTCTGCTTGGCGTGGGTGAAGCGAGGCTTCCGCCAACCTGTTTGTTTTTTCAGAAAATATCATCGTTGCGTAATGCCGTATTCCAAACCGTTGAAAATCATTCCGTCATTACGCCTTGAGAGGCTTCGTGGAGACCGCAAATAATATTTGCACGATCCTCCGAAGACAATGGGGCAAAAGCCGCCAGAAAGCCTGTAAACAGCCTTTAATACACTGATGCCCAACTTGTTGAATTTGCCCATGTCATTTTCTGGCACCATTCGATCCGTAAATGATGCCATTCTTCACTATGCCGTTTTGGACTGCATCGGCATTAAACAAATTATTGCTTGGATTGGACAAGTCCCACTCAATACGATTCTTAAAACCCCTATAGTTTGTAACTGCAAATCTGGTTAACATAATCTGGTATGTATAGTCATTTCGGGTGCAAAGACACGAAAAAAACCGAAAACTTTTACAGCATTGCGTTTTTTCTATGTTTCCGGTTACATTTTGGTTACAATGTAGTTTTCAACATTTTTCGCCACGTACGTCCTATTCCGTTTTTCATTACTTTTGCGAGTCCGTTTCCGGCGGATGACAATGACTGGACATGAAAAAGAACATCGCTTCCAAACTGATTCTTAACTTTCTGATTATTACGCTATTCGGTTCTTGCAGCCGAAATTCGGAGCAGCATATCGAGGGTGCGGCCTTCGGCACACTTTACCATATCCACTACTTCGGACCGGACAGTGAGATCCCGACCATCCGACGGCAAACAGACTCCATCCTCGCCGAGATGAACGCAACCTTTTCAATCTTCGATACCACTTCCCTGCTCTGTCGCCTCAACCGCGGCGAACAGGCAACACTTAACTGCGACTTCCTCACGGTGCTGCAGACTTCACAGGACATCGCCCAAAAAACCGGCGGCGCGTTCGACTGCACCTGCCAGCCGTTGGTGGAACTGTGGGGGTTCGGGAAAACCAAAGAACGCAAAACGGTGCCGCAAGCACGCATCGACTCGGTAAAGGCGTTCACAGGCTACCGGCTCATTGCCCTGCAAGGCGACAGCCTCGTCAAGGCAGACCCGCGCACCCAGATTAACTTCAACGCCATTGCCAAAGGTTATGCCGCCGACAAGGTTTCCAAGTTCTTGAAAGCCAGAGGATACAACGACCACATTGTGGAAATAGGCGGCGAGATTGTGGCCTGCGGCACCAAACACGGCAAAGCATGGAAAGTAGGCATCCAGACACCCACCGAAACGGCAGACGGCGCCGTGGAAAGCATGCGCCATTTCAGCCTGCAAGACAAGGCCGTGGCCACCTCGGGCAACTACCGCAACTATTTTGAGGTAAACGGCGTACGATACACCCACATCCTAGACCCCACAACAGGAAGGCCGGAGCAGACCAACCTGCTGAGCGTCTCCGTGATAGCCCCCGACTGCATGACGGCTGATGCCTACGCCACCGCCTTCATGGTGCTCGGCATGCAGAAAGCGGAAGAAATCATCCGGAAAACACCCGGACTGGAAGCCTTTTTTATATATGACGAAAAAGGGAAATTCCAAACAACCCATATTATATCAGATTATTAACCCCGAGAGATGCAAGAATTAGGAAAGAAAATCATTGAATCCCTGCTGACGGGCAAGAACGAGCACTTCAACTATAAGCAGATTGCCGCCAAAGTCGGCATTTACGACAAAAAAGGCCGTGAAGAGGTCAAGGAACAGATTGGCAGGCTGATAGAGTCCAAACTGTTGCTGAAAGTGGGGCGTGGCAAGTACCGCCTCAATTACAAGAAGATAAACCGTAAAGAGACCGGGCGCAACTTCTTGACCGGCCGCATTGAAATGAAACGCAGCGGCATGGCCTTTGTCATACCTCAGAATGACAGCGACGAAACAACAGACGAATCACTCTCCCAAGACATATTCATCGCGGACGGCAACTTGGGGAATGCCCTCAACAACGACCTCGTCAAGGTGGCGCTCTTCCCCACCCGTAGAGGCAAACGCCCCGAGGGACAGGTTGTAGAGGTGCTCGAACGCAGCAAAAAACAACTGGTAGGCGTCATCTCCATCAAGAAAGGCATCGCCTATTTCATCCCAGACAATGCCTATTACAGGCGCGACATCATCATACCCGCCCGTCTGCTGCGCAAAGCGCACAACGGCGAGAAAGTGGTGGTGCAGATCGTAGATTGGCCAAGCGGCACCCGGAGCCCGTTAGGGGAAGTGAAACATGTGCTCGGCAAGCCGGGCAACAACAATGTCGAGATGCTCTCTATACTGGCAGAGAACGACTTCCCACTCAAGTTCCCCGACAATGTCGAAGAGGAGGCATCCGCCATCCCGACAGACATTCCACAAGCGGAAATTGCACGCCGACGCGATTTCCGCAAGGCCGTCACCTTCACCATCGACCCTGCTGACGCCAAAGACTTCGACGACGCGCTCTCGTTCGAGAAACTGGAAAACGGCATGTTCCGCATCGGCATACACATCGCCGACGTGTCGCATTATGTGCATCCCGGCACTGCCCTTGACCGCGAGGCCTACCTGCGCGGAACCTCCGTATATCTTGTGGACAGAACCATCCCGATGCTTCCGGAAGCACTCTGCAACAACCTCTGCTCCCTCCGCCCCGACGAGGACAAACTCTGCTACAGCGCCGTCTTCGACTTGGACTCCGATGCCAAAGTACACAAAGAGTGGTTCGGACACACCATCATCCACTCCAACCGCCGCTTCAATTACGAAGAGGCCCAGACAATCATCGAAACGGGCAAGGGCGACTTTGCCGAAGAAATCGGTATGCTCAACAGTCTCGCCCAACTGCTGCGCAAACGCCGCTTCGAAAACAACGCCGTCAACTTTGAAACCGAAGAGGTGAAGTTCAAACTCGACGAAAACGGACACCCCATCGGCGTTTACCTCAAAGTTCAGAAAGAGGCCAACTGGTTGATCGAAGAGTTCATGCTGCTCGCCAACAAGAAAGTGGCTGAAAAGGTTGGACGCAGACGCACCTTGAAGAAAGAACCTGACACATTCGTCTATCGTATCCACGACAAACCGCTCGAGGAGAAACTGACCACCTTCCGCAACTTCGTCAAAAAACTGGGATTTGACCTGAAGACCACGTCCGGGAAAGCCTTCAACAAGTCGCTGAATGCTATGCTTGCCGACCAGAAAGGGAAGGCCGACTATGACATGCTCAGCAAACTCTCCATCCGTATTATGGCGCGCGCCTGCTACTCTACCGAAAACATCGGGCACTACGGGCTCGCATTCCCCTATTATACCCATTTCACCTCCCCCATCCGTAGATACCCCGACCTTATGGTACACCGACTGCTCGACCGCTATCTGGCTCACAAGGAGTCTGTGAACAAGAACGAGTATGAGGAATACTGCAAGCATTGCTCCCAAATGGAACATCAGGCCACGCAGGCTGAACGAGACTCCGTCAAGTACAAGCAGGCCGAATATCTGGCAGACAAAATCGGACAAACTTTCGCCGCCACCGTTTCAGGCATCTCTAAATGGGGCGTTTATGCGGAACTTACAGAATCGAAATGCGAAGGCATGATCCCGATGAGGAGTTTTGACGACGATTTCTACTATATCGATGAAGAAAACTACACGTTGGTGGGATTGCACCACGGGCACTCGCTCCGATTCGGCGACAGCATCAAGGTGAAAGTCGTAGCCGTTGACCTCCCGAAGAAGCAGATGGACTTTGAACTTATAAGAAACAGATCACAACAATGAAAAACGACAGAAACGAACATCTCCTCAAAGACCTTACCTTGCAATATATCAGCACACTGGGGAAACAGCAACTTTTTGCAGAACGCACCGTAATGGAACGATGGTCCGACCATGTCGGCGCTTTCTTTGCCTCCAAGACAAAATGCCTTGCCGTCACGGACGGAATCCTGAAAGTAAAAGTCACCAATGCGGCGCTCCGGTTTGAACTGAATGCCCAGAAATCGTTGATTATCGAAAAGATAAATGCGGACTACACATTCCCCGTAGTCAAAGACATCATACTCTTATAGGCAGTTCCATATCCGCCACGAGGCTTCGGCTTGCAAATGCAACATTTGCAAGCCGTTTTGTATGCGTGTACCGTAGTGTTTGCCTTCCTGCAAAAAAAGGGTGACAGGCGGGTTGTAAACCAGATCATAAAGGAAATTGTTTTCAGAAAGACCACTGTACGGCAACGGAGGCATTCTGTCTTCCAAACCGAAAGCCATGCCAAGCGGCGTGCAATTGATGACAAAAGGACATGCTTTCAGGGTTTCTGCGGACAACTGGCTATATGTCAGAATATCCGGGCTTTCCGAACGCGACACAAAGCGATGCGACACAAAGCGATGCGACACAAAGCGATGCGACACAAAGCGATGCGGCACAAGCATACGCCTCAAAGCATACGACACGGCCGCCGCCGCGCCGCCTGTGCCCAACACCAATGCCGCCGCCGGAATCGACTGCCCTTGCAGCGAATTTGCAAATCCTTCAGCATCCGTATTGAAACCGACCAGCTTTCGTGCCGTGCCGTGCCGTTCCAACCTTACCGTATTCACAGCTCCTATTTCCGCCGCATCGTCAGAAAGCGCATCTAAATAGGGCATTATCGTCTGCTTGAACGGTATGGTCACATTAAAGCCCTCTAATTGAGGGTGTGCGTCAAGAAAACAAGGCAACATTGCTATTTCCGGCAATTCAAAAAGGCTGTATGAGCAGTCAAGTCCGTTTGCCGTGAATTTGTCTTCAAAATAACGTTTTGAAAAACTGTGCGACAATGATTTGCCGACCAGTCCGAACTGCCTTATCATGATCGGGCGGCAGTGTCTGCGGCGGATTTCTTGGCGCTTCGCGATGATCTTACACCCTTATAGACCAGATAGAGCACAAATGCTATACACAGACCCCACAAGGCAATCTTCAGTTCGCCGTTGTATTTGTCTATCAAGTCTTGCTGGCCATGTGCCAGATAGCCAAGCAGTGCGAGGATGATGTTCCAAAGTGTCGCTCCCAATGACGTGAACAGCACAAACACACCGAGGTTCATACGGGCGAGACCGGCAGGGATTGAAATCAGCTGCCTGATGGCCGGAATAAGGCGGCCAATAAGCGTCGAACTTTTGCCATGTTTCACGAAATAGGCCTCCGCCTTTTTTATTTTCTCACTGTCAAGCATCAGCAGGTGACCCACCTTGCTGTCTGCGAACCAGTAAATGATGGGACGTCCTAAGAACAAGGCCAGAAAATAGTTTACCAAAGCGCCTATCAGCGCACCGAGTGTGGCAAAGAGTACTACTAACAGCACATTTACAATCTTGGAATCTGTCTTGTATAATGCCGGATTGTCCTCATTGCAGGCCTGATATGCGGCGGGCGGCACCACGACTTCGGAGGGGAACGGTATGAACGAACTCTCTATCGTCATCAGCAGGGTAACCGTTCCATAGTTGAGATGTTGGTTGTACCAGCTGATCACCTTGTCGGTGATGGAAGAATCCGACTTTGTCTGGACCTCTGTTTCAGGAACTGCTGCCGTATTGCCCGACGTGCAAAAGCCAGCTATCAAAAACAGGAGGAACAAGCATAGTGTTTTTTTCATAATCTTGTTGTTTGTTTAGCGGAGATTATTGTACTTGTCGGCTTCATACTGCTGCATAAGCCGCATCACTTCAGGAACAGTGCGCAAGTCCTCATCCATATCCAAAAAGTCAATGCCGAACCGGGTATTGTCAAACGAGAGGGCTAATTCGAGGTGGCTGAAAGCTTCCGTATATTGCCCTTTCTTCAAGTATAGCAAGGCCTGAAAATAGTGTGTGCTATGCAGTAGCGACGTATGGTCGGAGTAGCCTTTGCACAGTTCGAGCCCCAGATCAGGACAATCCTCGTCATAGCAGTACGAAACTATGAAACTGAAGAACGGATAAAGGTCATTGTCTGTTTCGAGTGACAACGCTATTGCTTTGAGGCACAGTCCACGGAGTTCGTCCAAGTCGGATTCAGGGTTAAGCAGAGTAATGAGTTCTCTCAAGATGACTGGGGTTCCATCCTTGAAAGTGACGAGGCATTTACGGAGAAATGCGCGCGCATCATCATACTTGTCCAAAGTTTTCAGGATAAAGACAACATTTTCGATAATGAGCACGGGGATGATAGAGCCTGTATCCTGATGTAAGGCCGTAAGAAAATAGTGCAGAGCCGTAGTATATTCATTCAAGTTCAGGTAGCAACGGCCTAAATCGTAATCAAAATGAAGGTCAGGATTGGACTTGTCGGCCATTTCGTAGCAACGGATAGCCTCGCGGTACTCCTTCATTCCGAAATAGGCATCGGCAATATCTGAAATAACCAGCGTATTGTCTTCATCCAAAGACTGTTGAAATTGAAATGCTTCCAATGCCTTTGCAAAATCATCGTTACAGAAGTCGCCGTTCATCAGGTATGTTCTGCCAAGTCCCTCCCAAAAGCAGCCGGCCAGAGGCATAATTTCAGTCATTTCTTTAAAATACCCCACAAAAACATCGTAATAAAGCGGATCCAAGTCGCCGTATATTTGTCCCCAAAGGTTCGGAATGATCTCTTTCAGTTCATCTTCTGTCAGATTATCCACCTCAATGGCCTTGACGGTATGTGCCACGGCCTCCTCCTTGTTGCCATTCAGCACATACTCTTGTGCAAGCATGAAATGGGCTTCCGAATTGGCATCGTCCATGGCAAGCGACTTCTTGAGGAGCGGAATCGTCTTGTCCTCCTCGTGGCGAATACGGGCAAGTCGTGCCTGTTCCATATAAAACTCAGGCACCAGTTCGCAATGGACAGCCACATAATCAAGTTCCTTTTCGGCTTCTTCGAGATTGTCATAGTAAAGGAACATTCTGAAGCGGCAAAGGCGCAGATAGGGGTCATCCGGAAACCTCTTCAGTCCATATACGATGGCTTTAGAGGCATAGTCGATGTTGTCGGGGTCAACGTTCATAAAGTAATCGACAACCGTCTGGACATCTTCGCTGTCAAGAAAAATGTATTTGTTTTCATCAACAGCCTGTTTGAAACGGCGGGCTATGTTTTCAGCTTCCTTAAAATCGTTGCTTTCAATAGGAGACATAATGTCAAATAAAGACTGCAAAAATACAAAAAAAGCCCTGTGGCGGGCTTTTTATCTGACATTCTAATATGAGTTCAGGTCTTCTCCGTTTAGCGGACCACAATGTTGTCGATGACAATTCTTCTGTCCTTGGCGGCTTCAAGGCCGTAAACACCTTTCACGGCAGAGTTGTCGCCTTTGGCTGTCGTTTCGCCGCAAGCGTTCTTGTAGATGCTGAGTCCTGATTTCTGGCCGGTGATGTAAGGTTCGAGCACACCGCCTTCTGCGGTTTTCATGTAATTGAGGATGCTTTCGATGCGGCGGGCGGAGAGATGTTTGTTGTAATCCTTGCCGCTCAACGGGCTGGCGTAACCGCTGATGTTGAACGATACCGTCTTGCCCTTTGAAAGCGCGTCAGCGATATAGCGGGTCACCTTGGTGAGTCTCTCCTTGCCGCCGGCCACTTCATCATCAAAGAACGAGGCGATGGCAGACTTGGCCTGGGCATTGTTGCCCGACTTCTGTGTATATGCGTCTTTTTTACCCTTATAATTATCGTAGAGAGCCATATAGTCTTTGCTTGTCGTTTCCTTTACGGTGCCCGGATCCGGCTGGTCGTTATCGAAATAAAGTGTTACGGGCGAAACTTTGTCAATCTCTGTTTGCATTGCTTTCGTTTCGGCTAATTCAGCCTTTTTCTTGTCGCGTACATCTTCTTCCTCTATGTTGAAGTTCACGGGAAAATGCATGGTCATGTCCTGGTTCTCGCAACTTTGGGTTGCAGGCCTCATCTTAGGGAAAGACTTGACAATGCGGACGGCCTCATCGTCAAATTCCTGGTATCCGGAACTCTTCACCACCTGAATGTCGGAGAGGGTGCTGTCGGCCTTCACAACAGCCTGCACCGTGGTTGTGCCTGAGACTCGTTGGCTTTTGAGATTTGCGGGATACACTTTTTCCTTGTTTATATAGCGGCACATTTCCTTGTTCCCTCCCTTGAATGTGGGAAGCGTCAAGGCTGCCGTAGGGGTTGTGTGCTGACCGTTCGAGTCGGCTATCACCAGCGCAAATCCGGACTTGCAGGCGTTGTTCTGTTTCCCCTTGACATAAAGATGGCTGCTTCCAGACCCGTTGCATTGTGCATAACTTGCTGTAACGCAGCATAAAAGGATGAAAATCCCGACTAAACTGACCGCTAAAGAATTTCTTTTCATAATATATTTTTGATTATAATTTATTTCAGGCTGCAAATATACATTTTTTTTTATTGCTGACCTTTCCTTATGAATCCGAGGAAAAAATCTTGGCAAAATGCAAGTTTATATTCTGCAAGCGGCAACGCTGTGGTCTCGTTGATGCTGTCTTACAAAAAAAAGACCGTAAGGAGATGATCCCTTACAGTCTTTTGTCTAATTAAGGTCCAAGAAGACTATCTGCCGTGGCAGCCGCCGTGCTTCTCGTGTGCGGGAGCGGGGCCGTTTTCGCCTTTCTTGCAGCAGTCTTTCTTCATCAGTCCTTTCATCTCCATTTCAAAGCCCTTTTCAAGACGGATGTATTGAGCGACTTGTTCTTTTGACAAGTTCTTAGATATCTCGTTGAAGAACGTCTGTTCTGCCTTGAGCAGTGCCTGCTGGTATTCCAACTTGATGCTGTGGCAAGCAACGATTTTATCGTCGGTTGGCTTCACCGTGTCCATTTTGCAGCAAGCTCCGGAAAAACCGGCCTTCAGCATAGCCTGTTTCTTGTTCTCGGCCGCCTGCTTTTGAGCCTCGCCGTATTTGTTGTAGGATTTCCAGAAAGCGTCTTTTTGGTTGTCGTTAAGTTTGAGGTTCTCTTTCAGGTAGGCTTCCTTGAGAAGATCCACGGTGGCGGGGGTCATCAGGCTGGGGTGGCATTTTTTTCCACATTCCTTGTTTTCCTTTTGGCATTTGTTTGCATCTTTAGAGCATTGTGCCTGTACAGATGAGCCGGCTGCCATAACAGCACAGAGGCTGAACAATACGAATAATCTTTTCATTGTAATTTTGAGTTTGTGATTAATAATAAAAACACACTGCAGATGTCTGTTTTGCCGGAAGGTTTAAGCGGGCACAGCAGAAAAAAAACAATGTCATTACTCTTTCACAATTTTCTGCATAGAGGAAGCGCCACTCTTGGCGATAACCTTCAGCATATAGACACCGCTGGAAAGGTCTGTCAAAGAGAGTGTTCTGACGTTTCCGTTCTCTGTGCGGATCATCTGGCCCTGCAGGTTGAGGATCTGAACTTGGTCAATCTCTTCGGGGCTGTTGATGTTCAGCACGCCAGTAGTTGGGTTGGGATAAATCTCAAGAGCTTCCAACGCTACATCATCAATGCCGACGCCTTCCACCACGCGCACATTGTCGAGCCATACGATATTGCCGTATCCGCTTGTGAAGACAAATCTCAAAAGAACGCTGTTAAGGGTTGAGACATCGCCGCCCGTGGCAAGTTCCATCAGGTCAACAGTTTCTGTACGCCAATCGTTATTTTCAGGAATGTATGCTGATTGGGTGTAGCCCGAAACGGTGGCCAAATCTGCACCGTTCTTGTTGTAAAGGGTTTGGTAGGAAGAGCCTAAATTGGTGGAGCCCTGGACTTTCAGTCTCTCCTTGTTGCTTGAATTGTACATTCTGTAAGCCAAGTCGAATTTCAGGACAGGGTGTTGGAAGCGGGTGAGGTCCATCAACGGCATATATAAATTCTCAATAGTTCCTGATTCCAGGCCAAATCCATAGAAATAGAGTGCGCCGTTATACTCGTCCATAATTCCTTTCTCAGAATACCAGTTTCCGGGGATGCCGTCAGAGAAATCCTCATCAATGTCTTCAGTCGTGCCGACATTCTGAATCTGGAATGCCGTAGCAGTAGTAGCCCATACGGTGTCGGCATCTGCCTGGCCGTTCACGTTAACCAGCGTTACGCTGTAAGAGTGTTCACCATTGGCGGAAGTGCTCACCTGCGGAAGCGAAACCTGGGCGGTTGCATATTTGGCGAGGTTGCCGGTCCAGGAGTACTGGGTGGTCTGACCATCAAATGTGATAGTGAAATCTGCTGATGTGAGGGCATTGTCGCCCACGTTCTGCAAAGTGACGACGGGAGTTTCCGTAACGGAGGCGGTGTAATACAACGGATCAAAGCCTTCCATTTTCAGCAGCATAGCGTTGTTGGCTGTCATGTCGTACTGCGGACACACCGCCGTGGTAGCGGCATAGAGGTTTGCCACAGTCTGCTGCCCTACTTCAAACACTATGCGGTTGGGGCAAACCATATAAACAGTCGGGAAATATCCAACATTGTAGGCTGAAACCACAGCATTCGTGTTCGGGCTCATTCTGACAGGAAGAATGGGATACTCAACCCCCTGGAGCCAGTTCCCTTTGGTCTGGTTTCCTGCTGCGTCCGGTCCAGTACCGCTCAAACTGGCATAGTTGCCGAAGGATCCTTCAATTCCGAACACCATTACTTCGTTGGTGCCGTCAGGTCCGTATTGGGTATAAAGGTTTTCAAACGCACCGGAATTATGGTAGTTCCAACATGGTGGGCACCAGGTCGCGAAAAAGTCGAGGAATACACACTTTCCGGCATCCGTATATTGGTAAACCGTGTACGGATTGGTGGAAATGATGTTTCCTGTCGTCTTGTCAATCTCATAGAGCGAGAAGTCAGGAGCGATGGAGTAGTCGTCCAATTGTGCTTTTGCGCAGAAAGAAAGCGCGAAGGCAACTAAAAGCAAGGATAATTTTTTCATAATAAAACAGGTTTGGTTAATAATTTTTATTTGAGGCTTCAAAAATACATAAATATTCAAGTCACGACGCGTCTTCAGATTTTTTCCCGCACTTTTTCAGGACTTCATTTTGTCCTTGCCGAAGAAGAGTTTGTCGAGCAGGGGCGGTTTCTCATCATTATCGGGCACGGCCACCTCCAGTTTCTCGTAAGTCTGGCGCAAGGCTTCGGTATTGTCGGAGAGCACCATAAGGCGGTCGCCTTTCTTCAGCAGCGTTTTGCCGGTAGGCACGAAGAAATTGTCGCCCCGTTTCACCATGATTACGAGGGTCTTCTCGGGCATGGCCAGGTCCATCAGCGTGTGGCCGTGACGCAGCACCTCGTCAGTGATCTCGAACTCGGAGGTGGCGGACTTGATCTCCTCCTGAAACTCCACGTCGAAATTCTGCAGTCCGCCGGACTTCTGCGGTTTTTCGGAGACCCCGAGCCATCGTGCCATCAACGGGAGGGTTGTACCCTGCACCACCAAAGACACCAGCGTGCAGAAGAACACGATGTTGAAGATGAGCCGTGCTTGGGGCACGCCCTCGGAGAGGGTCAAGATGGCGAAAATAATCGGCACGGCGCCGCGGAGTCCGACCCACGAGACGAAAGTCTTGTCGGCGACAGACATCTTGCGGAACGGCAGCAACGAGAGGAACACGCTCAGCGGCCTGGTTATGAAAATCATACACACGCTGATCAGCAGAGCGGGCACGGCGATGGCTCCCAGTTCCTTGGGGTTCACCAGGAGACCGAGCGTCAAGAACATCAGCAGCTGGCAAAGCCACGTCAGGCCGTCGAAGAAATTGCGCGTAGAGCGTTTGTGTACAAACTTGGCGTTTCCCACCACCAGGCCGCCGATATAGACCGCCAGATAGCTGTTGCCTTTTATAAAATAGGTAGAGGCGAAGATGAAGACACAGGCGCTCAGCACCAGAATCGGGTGCAGCGAAGCGTTTCCGATACGCAGTTTATTGATAATGAACACAATGCCTTTGCCCAGCAGAATGCCGGCGGCCGCGCCGACTACCAGTTGCACGAACACCATCAGCACAGCCATGCCGTAATTGGGGGCGGTGCCCTGCTTGATGATGCCGATGAGCGTGATGGTCAGCACGTAAGCCATAGGATCGTTGCTGCCGCTCTCGAGTTCCAGAGTCGGCTGGAGGTTGTGCTTGAGGTTGAGTCCGCGCGAACGCAGGATCGAAAACACCGAGGCCGAGTCGGTTGACGACATGGTGGCGGCGAGCAGCAGCGAAGTGAGCAGCCCCACCCCGGCCGAAGCCATCGTCTTGCCCAAGATGAACCAGATGAGCAGCCCCGTGGAGAGCGCCGTCAACAGCACGCCGACCGTGGCCAAGATCACGCCTTGCGCCAGTATCGGCTTTATGTCGCTGATCTTCGTGTCCATGCCGCCGGAGAAGAGGATAATGCAGAGGGAAACGGTGCCTACAACATGCGCAATGCGGATGTTCTCGAAATGTATGCCGAGGCCGTCGCTGCCGAACAGCATGCCGACCCCCAAGAAAAGCAAAAGGGCAGGCACGCCGAAGCGGCTGCCTGCCTTGCTGATAATAATGCTGGCGAAAAAGAGTATGGAAATGACCAGCAGCAAAAGTTCTAATGAAACGCCCATAGTTGTTTTCTTAAATGTATTGTTAGGATGTGGTTGAGTCTTGTATGAAGTCGCCGGCATCCGGGAACACAGGCGCAGACATCACCGCCAGCGGCATGCGTTCCGCAGTTCCCGGACAAACGATTGTATTGACCATCATGCGTAAGGGTTCTTATTTGAAAATCACGGCCAGGAAAACGACGTCCTCTTCCGTCTCGTTCCCGATGCTGTGTTTGTTGCCGTGCCCCGTAAAGACGGCATCGCCCACCCGGAGCACCCGCTGCTCGCCGCCGTCGTCAACCACGGCTTCGCCTTGCAGGAGATAGTAGGCCTCCGCATCGTCGGTGTGGGCATGCTCCTTGATCATGCCCCCTGGCTTGAGGGTTATCTTTGCAAACATCTTTGCCATATCAAACATCTCCGCAGGCGTGAGTATGATCTGTTTTTCCATCGTTCCGGCTATGTTCCCTTTGTTTTCGACATGAGCGACCTCCATGTCCGGCTGCATTTTTATCATATTCCTTGATTGGTTGTTATTGTCCGTATTGTAAATTAGAGCGGCAAAGATAACAAAAAAACGGGAAAGGAGCAATTCCGTATGCATCTTTGTTTCTTTTTCGGAACCTGACACCTCAACGCAAGTCATCATGGTAAAAAAAACGATTCGATGGAGGGAACATTCGGGATAATATCGTATTTTTGCCGCTTTCAAACAAAAACAAGAAAAAAACACTGAAAAAATGGCAAAAGTTCTTATCATCGGTGCCGGGGGCGTAGGAGCCGTAGTGGCACAAAAATGCGCTTCCGTGCCGGAAGTGTTCTCAGAAATCGTCATTGCATCCCGCACAAAGTCAAAATGCGATGCGATAGCCGCCCGCATCGGGAGCGCGAACGTGAAAACCGCCCGGGTTGACGCCGACAATGTGGAAGAGACAATACGGCTTATCGAGCGTTGCCGCCCCGACCTGCTGATAAACGTGGCGCTCCCCTATCAGGACCTTCCCTTGATGGATGCCTGTCTGGCCACCAAGACCAACTATATGGACACCGCCAACTATGAACCGCGCGACAAGGCCAAATTCGAGTACAGCTGGCAGTGGGCATACCATGACCGTTTCAAAGAGGCCGGCATCATGGCGCTGCTGGGGTGCGGTTTCGACCCCGGCGTCACCAGCATCTACACGGCATACGCCGCCAAACACCATTTTGACGAGATGCACTACCTCGACATCGTGGACTGCAACGCCGGCGACCACGGCAAGGCTTTCGCCACGAACTTCAACCCCGAAATCAACATCCGCGAAATCACCCAACGCGGCAAATACTGGGAAAACGGGCAATGGATTGAAATCGACCCGATGTCGGTACACCGCCCCGTCAACTATCCAGACATCGGCGAAAGAGAGTCGTACCTGCTCTATCACGAAGAGCTCGAATCGCTGGTGAAGAGCTACCCTACCATCAGGCGTGCCCGCTTCTGGATGACATTCGGACAGAAATACCTCACCGTGCTTGACGTGCTGCAGGAGATTGGCATGACCAGCATCAAGCCGATTGTATATAAAGGCATGGAAATCGTGCCTCTGCAGTTCCTGAAAGCCGTGCTGCCCGAACCCTCCTCTCTCGGCGAAGGCTACCATGGCCAAACCTCCATCGGCTGCCAGATCAGCGGGGTCAAGGACGGCAAGCCCCGCACCTACTATATCTATAACAACTGCGACCATGCCGCCTGCTACCGGGAAATCGGCGCACAGGCCGTTTCTTACACCACGGGCGTGCCTGCCATGCTCTGCGCCAAGATGATCCTGACCGGCATTTGGCAAGGCAAAGGCGTGTTCAACGTGGAGCAGTTCGACCCCGACCCGTTCATGGCCGAGATTGGCGGTTACGGACTGCCCTGGCACGAGGTCATCGACCAGCCCCTGCCCATAATGGCACATGAAAACCGGGCTTCAAAATAAGCCCCTTTCCGGCAACCTAATTCTTTATGCAGAAAATGACACCTGAACTTCAGAAACAGATCATTGCACTTATCAAACACGAGGTGGTGCCCGCCATCGGATGCACGGAGCCCATGGCGGTGGCGTTGGCCGTGGCCAAATCCAAGGAGGTGCTGGGCGACACGCCCAAACAGATTGTCGTGTCGTTGAGCGCCAATATGCTGAAAAACGCCATGGGTGTCGGCATCCCGGGCACAGGGATGGTCGGGCTGCCCATAGCCGTCGCGCTCGGGGCATTGGTCGGGAAACCGGAATACCAACTCGAGGTGTTGAAAGACATCACCCCGGAGAGCGTGGAGCAGGGCAAGGAATTCATCCGCCAGCAACGCATACAGATTGAACGAAAGAAGGACACGGACGAGAAACTGTACATCGAGGTGGTAAGCCACAACGGCGACGACAAGGCAAAGGTAGTCATCAGCGGCGAGCACACCCATTTCAGTCACATCTCCAGAAACGGCGAGGTTCTGCTCGACGACAGCCGGGTAAGGGAAGAGAGAGGCAATGAGGAAGTTCCGGCGCTGAACTTGCGCGATGTCTATGACTTCGCCATGGAAACGCCCGTGGAGGACATCCGTTTCATACTGGAAACTGCCGACATGAACCGGAAAGCCGCCGAACTGGCGCTTGCGGGCGACTACGGCCATGGGCTGGGCAGAACCATCTTCATGCAGCCGGAGGCACAACTGTTTTTCGGCAACGGCATCTATGCCAAGATCCTCACCTACACCTCGGCGGCCTGCGACGCTCGGATGGCCGGCGCAAAAATCCCCGTCATGAGCAATTCAGGCAGCGGCAACCAAGGCATAGCGGCCACGCTGCCCGTCTGGGTGTTTGCCGAAGAGAGGCTGAAGTCGGAAGAGGAACTCATCCGCGCCTTGACGTTGAGTCACCTTACCGTCATCTACATCAAACAAAGTTTCGGAAGACTCTCGCCGCTTTGCGGCTGTGTGGTGGCCGCCACCGGCTCCGCCTGCGGGCTCACCTGCCTGATGGGCGGCGGATACCGGGAGGTCTCATACGCTGTGAAAAACATGATTGCAAACATCACGGGCATGATCTGCGACGGGGCAAAGCCCAGCTGCTCGCTCAAAGTCGCCACCGGCGTATCCACTGCCGTGCTTTCTGCCATGCTTGCCATCGAAGACAAAACCGTCTCCTCCGTGGAAGGCATCATCGACGACAGCGTGGACAAATGCGTCCTCAACATGGCAAACATCGGCATCAAGGGAATGGCGGCCACCGACAACCTTGTGCTCGACATCATGACACAGAAATAGGGACAAGGATTTTTCCGTGTACAACGAAACTGACATCCCAGTTCAAGTTCGGAATCAAATTCGTCTTGTCATGGAACATTCCTAAAACCATATTGATTTCAGGCCAGCTTTGGCAATTTTCATCTCAAATGTTTTTTTCCAACCGTTTGATACCGCTCTGAATAGGTATTGTCATAAGGAGAATCATAGACCTATGTGTCTTCCATCCAGATGTTTTCTTCAGTTTCCAGTTTGTTATGCAAACTCTTGTTCTGACCCAACCAAAACATATTGGATTTCCTTGAGAAGATTTGCTCGGGTGTTTGCGTTGTCATTCTGTTTTTTTAAGGTGTAATAATCTGGCACTTAATCAACAAAAATCATCATTTACCCCCGGAAGCCAAACAAAATATTTTAAATCTTCATTTATTATTGATATATAATTAGTTATATATCATGCAGCGAGAATGATTCGAATTCATACCGTATCTATACGACCTCATTGTAATCAAAGCCGCAATGAACATCGGATTCCACTGGTGGACAAAAAAATTGTCCACCAGTGATCTTTTTTACCATACTTGCTATAAATTTTGTATCTTTGCAGCCGTTATCAAAAAAAGAGACAAGAGCATGAACAGTCCGACCCTTGAACAGAAAGTGATTTCCATCATCGACCAGATTCGTCCATACCTGCAGCAGGATGGAGGTGACATCGAGTTCATCGAACTTACGCCTGAAAATGTGGTCAAAGTCAAGCTTCAGGGTGCTTGCGGCTCTTGCCCCCACGCCAAAATGACCCTCAAAAGCGGTGTGGAACAAACTATCAAGAATTATCTTCCCGAGATTGACCATGTGGAAGACATCATTTTAGGATTCTAATACGGCAGAGAGAATGGGACTGAAGTGCGGCATAACGGGACTGACCAACTCCGGCAAGACAACCATATTCAACTGCATCTCGAACACGAAGGCAGCCGTAACGGAATTCGCCTATAGTACAAACAAGTCGAATATCGGAGTCTGTTCCGTTCCAGACAATCGTTTGACGCACATCAACACATTCATCCATGCCGACAAACTGGTATATGCCACCCTTGACCTTGTGGACATCCCGGGGCTGGCCAAAGGCGCCAGTCACGGCGAAGGCATCGGCAACGCATTCCTGGCTGACGTCCGCCTGTGCGACGCACTCATCCTTGTGCTCCGCTGCTTCGACAACCCCGCCCTGCCCCATGTGGAAGGCTCTGTGGATCCTGTCCGCGACATCGAAATCGTAGATTTTGAACTACAGTGCAAAGACCTTGAACAGATAGACCGTAAAATACAAAAGGTTGAAAAAGCCGCCAAAATCGGAGAAAAAGCCGCCAAGCACGACTATGAAGTGCTGAAAAAATACAAAGAACATTTGGAGCGGTTCCAGAATGTACGTACCCTTGAAGTCACCGAAGACGAACAGTCCGTAGTGGCCGACATGATGCTTCTTACCGCCAAGCCGGTACTTTATGTCTGCAACGTGAACGACAAGGATGCCGCAAATGGCAACGCCTATTCTGAAAGCGTGAAGCAATATGTAGCAGAGAACGGAGGCGAAATGCTCGTCATTGCTGCAAAGATCGAATCTGAAATCGCGGAACTCGACAATGAAGAAGACCGCAAGGTTTTCCTGGAAGACGTCGGGCTTACGGAACCGGGGGTCAACAAAGTGATCCGTGCAGCCTACAAGATGCTGGACCTTATTTCGTTCTTCACCGTGGGCGGAAAAGAAAACCGGGCATGGACCATCAGGCGCGGCATGTGCGCCCCGCAGGCTGCCGGTGTCATACACAGCGACCTTGAACGCGGTTTCATCCGTGCCGAAGTGATAAAATACGATGACCTGGTAAACCTCGGCTCCGAACTTAAATGCAAGGAGGCAGGAAAATTGTTCGTTGAAGGAAAAAACTACGTGGTTCAGGATGGCGACATCCTGCATATCCGGTTCAACGTATAGAAATGATGCGGTAGTAGCTCAGTTGGCAGAGCGGCGGCTTCCCAAGCCGCAGGTCGCGGGTTCGAACCCCGTCTACCGCTCAAATGGAAAACAGCAGCAGTCTTGAGACCCGGATTTCTGCTGTTTTTTTCTGTCCGGACCGTTGATTTCATCTTGACGGAATAATTCCATTGCTATTTGAAGAGAAAAGGCAGCATACTCGCCCGAAATCCATGTGCCGTCATTTGCAATCAAATTCTGGCTGTCCGGCAAAAAGTCCTGGCATAAACGGTGTTGCCCTTTTTTTTTCGCGACCGTCACCGTTGTTGCTCCCGGACCGGTTCGGCTTCTTCTTCCTGACTTCGTCACTCAAAAAACGGGTATATTTAAAATTGCCTGATCGACAATAATTTGTAATTTTGCACATCCCGATTTGGGGTACGCAAAGCAATTTTTTTATGTTTATCAAACGCAAAAAAAAATCGGTCAGGAACAGTAAGTGTTGTTGTGGCTGAAAAAACTCGGGACGCTATAAGAAACCGGTAACAATAGGCATTGATAAAAATCAAAACAAGCCAGAAAAACTCCTGTCTAATGCTCGCGATTGGGTTGAGCAGGAGAAAGAACGGCGACACCCTCGTATAGACCTTTTTGAAGAGTATAACGAAAGGTATGCTGCTGAATACAAGAATGCAGAGCAAATCCTTTCTTGCATAACATTCCCGGAACCTCGGCTTTGCCGTTTCCTTGGTCAGAGAGGAACTGCGGAAGATGGCTCGCAGCCGATTTACGGTATCATACACTTTTTTGATTTTCGGATAGAGTTCGGACTGCAGCTTCATCCTGACTTTCTGCCGTTCCGACCACTTGTCCGGCGTTTGCATGAGCGCATATCGGCTTCTCTTGAGTGGTTCGTCATGGGTGTCGCCGTTGCTCAGCACGGGCGGCTTGAACTTCTCGTTCTTCCGCATAGGTTTGCGTCCGCGGGTCTTGCCCTTGTAATTTTTGGGGTGCTTCTTGCGATACCGCCTGCGGCGGGCTGCGCTTTGTTTGAGTTTCTTGCGGTGCTCGAGTTCCAGCCGCTTCTGCTCCGCCTGCGGTTTCGCACCGGGAAGTCTGACATCGCGGTCGGTTCAGTGAAGCCGTTGGGCGCAAATCTTGTTGGTATTCCGTACGATTGTCACGCTCATCCGGATGGATGTGCAGCATGCCCGTATATGCTACATCCTTTTGTCTCTCCCTGGGCGTGAGAGACCCTGTCTCCATCCACACCAATTAGAAAAAGTCCAATATCCCCTCGGGTAGAAAGAAGCCGAGGTAGTGCTCGTAGAGCTTTGTTTGTGTAGTATATTAATCCATAGCCACAAAGGTACACCCTTTAAAGGAATCCACTTTCATAGCAGATAATCACATCATATCAGACACGGAAGATTGCAAGTGGCCGTTATCATGAATGATTTGTCATTCTGATAGAACCCCTTTTCATCATAACAAATAGGCAAATATTTGGTCTTGTTGGGGTACATAATTTTTGGCTGATAAAAAGCCTCAAAATAAGCGCGGTTTCTTAGGTTGTATGGAGTTTCTCCTTTGTCTGCTCTTTTGGCTATTTTGTCCCAATACTGGTCAAGATGAACTTTTACCGCAGGATAGTCTTCTATGTGGATACGCTCTAACTTGCCACGAATGCAGTTGTGGGTATTGATTAGCCACAAGTTTGCCCAATCATAACCAAACCTCTTGATGTCACGTCCCCGAAAAAAAAACCGTTCTTATTATGAACATTGCGCCGTGCCGCCGTCCTCGTTTGCCTCCGCATTGCCCCTGTTAAAAACCAGGGGCAGATGAAAAACATCCGTAGTTCTGCGTTGATTTTGTGGACACGTATATGCGGAACATTTCGGATGAAAGAACGTTATGCCACGAGGGGGGGGGTGGAAGCCCGGCATCCGGCTTTTTGTCTGTCATTGTCCTGTCCGTCCTTTCTGCCTTGCATTTCGGCGTGGTTGGGAATCTGAAAGGAAAATCAACGCCGCAAAAATATGAAAATTTTAAACCGGTCGGTCAGGTTGCTGAAAAAAATATTAAACGGCTAAAAAGACAGCAGCGCCGCCTCTATCTCGCACAGTACCATTCCGTCGCCGTTGTCAATCTGGAATGTGATCCGCTTAGGCAGTGCCCTGACGCTTTCCACCTGTATCCAACGTATGGGCGAGCCGCCGTCCTGCGGTTGCAGCAGCCGGGCCGTCTCCATCATCTTTTCCGCCGGTATCCTGAATTTGTATGTCGCCGTCTTTCCGGATGCGTAGAGGTCAAGCCACGGAAGCACATATCCGGAGCCTATGGAACCGGCGCTCAACGACGGCTCCCCGTCCCGGTACGGAGCCATCTGCTCAAACCACCACTTCCGCCCCCGGAAGTACAGCTGCTGCTTGCCCCTGTAATACAGCAGCACAAGTTTGTCAGATACGGTTTCGTTCAGCATTGGGCTCTCGATGTCGAGCGGTATGTCAGGGATGGCAGACTTGTTGCCGATGCCGTCAGTGTCTCTGTACAGGCTGATGCATGGCACTTGCGCGTCGCTCGCAATCTCTTCGGCTCCGTTCCAGTCAGCCGTGGCTGACCCGGAGTTTCCTGCCGTCAGCCGCTCCGTGTTGTATCCGTATCTGCTCCATACATAATTCCAATTGTCCGATGCGCTTTCCTCTCTCACGCTGATGTAGATGGCGTTCATCGAGCGCACGAGGCAAACCTTGCCTATGTTGGCCTGTGCATCCGGAAGGTCTGCCATGCTGTCCACAGGTTCAAGCAGTTTGCCGTCGTCCACGTCATCCGCATCCTCCATCCCGGTGTAGCGGAAAGTGGCGCGCTTTTCCTCGAACCCGATTTCCGTTTCCTCTGTGAGCAGCCACGGCGTGAGGTCAAGTGCTGCGGCCGCCGCAAGTTCCATGGCGGTGCCTATCTCGATGCGCTTGCTTACTGCGTCGATGTAGTATGTCAGCCCGAACGCCTTGCGCACGGCATTGATGAATGATGAATTCGAAATGTTCGGCAGGCATCTGTTCACATCGAACTCCTTGGCGAATATGTTAAGCGGGTCGGCATCTCCAAGAGATGCCATTTGTATGTGCACGCTGCCTTGTACAGGTATACTGCGGTAGATGCCGCCGCCGTTCTTATATACGCACTGCACGCTGTACACGTCTGAAATTTCATCATTCCTCACGTTGAACGTGCCTGTCATGCTGATGATTCTCGTGCCGCCGCGCTGCATGGTCTTGTCGGCATACAGAACAATGTTGTCGTCTGTATCCCCGGACGGCTTTGACGCGCCCTTGCATAGCATAAGGCGCACGGGCATGCTGTAGTAGTCCCAATCGAATTGAGGCAGCCGCACAGTGGCGCTGATGCTGTAGGTGCCGCCCGCACTGAAAGTGATATGGCCGATGCTGTTGCCGATTCCGCTGCCGGATACGGAACTGAAAGGGATTGGCGGCAATTGGTTGAAGATGTTGTTCCATTGCAACAGGCAGTCTATGCGCGCCCCGAAGCAGCGGCTGCCCGGCGCAGTCTGCTGCCATTGCTCATTTCCGCCTTGCGTGGAGTAGAACCAATCACCGTAAGTGTCGCGCCGTATATATACAGTCCGGCTGAAGCGCGGGTCATTGCCGTCCGAGTATTCTCCGTCAAACCTTGTATCTTCTACGCTGCCTGCATATTGGAATCTGCTGCCGTCGAGCGCCGTGGCCGACTGTATGAAGACGTTCCGCAATACGGCATCGTCGAAGAACGTGCCGCCGACTTGGTATCCTGACGATTCCAACACTTGCCTCACGGCTTTCACGAGCCTGATTTGCGGGCAGAAGCAGAACTGGTTCATCTCAGCCGTCGTTCCGTCGTCGCCGTCAAACTTGTTAAGGCCGTTGAAAAGACGGATGAAAGGGGTGTAGATGCCGTCAGCCACGTTGCCGTCAGCGTCAAGGTATAGCCTGTTGACCAATTGCTGCACGTTCCGTCCGTTCCAGAAGCCGAAATATGCGTTTCCGTTCCCGTAGTTGCTGCCGTTGAAGTGCAGCCCGAACTTGATGTCCGCATTTTCCTCCGCAGATGCTTTCAGGAACTCCTTCCACGCCCATCTGTGCGACGTGTACGAGCGCGATATGGTGACGGTTTCGCGGAAGTCGTCCCGGACCGACTGCGCAGGCCATCCGTCAGGGTATGGGTTGCATACCACATCGACGGACAGCCTGTCGGGTCCTGACTGCCTCACGATGAGCCTCCCGGAAATTGCCGCAAGTCCGTCCACGGCTATCAGGCAGGCAAAGGTCCTCGCACCTTCGGCGCAGGCAGTATGGCTGAAACGGAGCGGCAGTTCGTTGCCGCTGACCGGTATGTCGAACCCGTAGCACACGTCACCCTCTATGGTGTCGGCGCTGAACAGGGCATTGTTCATCTCCATGGACAGCGTCGTGTCCTTGTAGAGCCGCAGTTCCTGTCCGTCAACCGTTATGCTTATCATCTTTGCGTTGTATTTGCTGATTTCACTTTTGTAAGATGTGCGTTCCTCACAATATGCCGTTGTATATCTTGAACTCCTTGAGATAGTCGTGATAGTTCACCCCGGCGTTGTAGTATGAGTAATGGCTGTGGAAGAACGTCAATATCCTGGTTGATGTAATAATGGAGTTGGTTTCGCCGTAAGGCGCCGGGGGCATGCCGAGTGTGTCGCTGTTGAGCAGAAGCGTGCCGTCCGCATCGTACATCTTGTACGTTGATGTGTAGGTCGAGTCCCCGTTGTCTCTGAAGGAGAGTGTGAAGCGGTACCATTGGCCGTTCGTGAACGTGCCCAATGTGTAACGCTGCCATTTGTTCGCGTTGTTCAGACGTCCCTTTGCATAGATGTACAACGTTGTGCCGTAGCGGTAGAGGTCGTAGCCGTACACCCCGGATGCGCTTTGGCTGACGAGGCTGTCGTTGTTTTGCAGGACATATACCGTACCGCTTTGGGCTGACGGATACCACCAGAACTCCGCCGTCTTGCCCAAGAGTGGATGGAAGCCGTTTGACAGTTTGTAGTTCGGTGTGTTCCCCGGTATAAGGTAATAAGCAGTGCCGCCGATTGTTTTCCTGAACAGAAGCGGGAATTCCTTGTTACTTCCTCCTCCTGAATGCCTGAGGCATTTGCGGCTGCTGTCCTGTGGGTCGTTGTACCATGTAACGACGCTGTATCTGCTGTTGAAAAGCGTGCTGACGTCCTCTCCGTCCACCTGGTCGATGAAGTCGCCGTTGAGCGGCAGGTACATGAGTAGGTCGTCACCGCCACCTCCTCCCGATGGGCCGTGGTGCCGTCTCATAAGCCGCCCTCCGTATTCTCATCTGCCCCGGCAGACGGGGCAGTGGCGTTGCCGATGGCTGCCATGGCAGCCTCCTCAGCCGCCATCAATGCGTCCGGATCCTCCGCAGCGTCCACGGCTGAAAGTCCGGCAGCCAGTGCGTCCTTGGCGGCCTTGCCGAGGTGCACGAAGCCGCAGATGACGGCGCGCGCCTCCGCAGTGCTGTAAGGCGATTCCGCCTCGCTGTGCCATCCGTTCTGTATGCAGATGCGCGACGTTATTGCCAGTATCATGTCGATTTCGTCGAAATTCCTGACCTTCTCGCGGAATGCCTCTTTCAGGGCATCCCTTGCAAAATCCTTGCGTTCCTCCAACGTCGGCTCTTCCGGCACCGGGTAGAGTACGCACTGCTTCACTTCTGCGACTGTTGCATTCGGGTATGCCGTATGGAACTCCACCTGCTCCGCCGTGAGGCTCGTGAAAGCAGGGTTGATTGACAGGTTCACCTCGTAAGGAAGTTCCATTATGCTTCTGTTCATGTAAAAATAATAGTACATAGTTCCGTTTTTTTATTGGCTTGCCATCTTCGCGCTCGCCGTGATTATGGCGTAAAATGTCGTATCAAATTTCGCGAATGCGACGGACAATTCCAGATAACCGCCTTTCGGCAAGGTGATGCCGTCCGACGGCACGATTATCTTGTCGGCGGTCGTTCCGTCTATCGTGATGTCGCTGATGATGACGGCGACTTCGTTGGAGTTCAGCGAGGCGTTGTCGAAAAGTATGTAATGCTCCGTCAGTGTTTCCGACGACATCGATACGTACATGGCCGAGACGCCGTCGGCCACCCGGGCGAGCGCGTAGTTGCGGCCGCCGTTGAAAACGAACTGCGTCGATGCGATCCCGTCCTGCAACGAGCACTCGAACGCCACCGCATCCTCCCTGGTCACCCCGCCGCTTCCGGTGGCGGAGAGGACTCCGGCGGAGTTTATTGAAAGCCCGCTGCCCACCTTCACGCCGCCCAATGTGGAAGACGTGGCCACCGGCAGGCTGTACGAAGCCCCGGACGGGTCACCCCATTGCGCCGTGCCTGCAGCCGACCAGGTCAGTATCTGCCCAGAAGAGCCACCTGCCGGGATATGCCTGTTCCCGGCGGTGGTCGGGTGGGTGTAATTGTTCGCCCCGGTAGCGATGCCGTTCAGTTTGGTCTTGTCTGCCGCGCTCATCAGCCCTGCCGCCGACGTTGTTGCTGCGGAGTATGTGGTGTCGGTGGAGCTGATGGTGTTTCCGCTGATGGTGATGTTGCTGCCTGCCGTCAGCTTGTCCTGCTTGGCTGCGAGGCCAGCCCTCGCTGTGGTGTCGTTGAGGGCGTAACTGTTGCCCCCTACCGTCAGTGTCTTTATTTCAGTGCTTGCCATATTCTGTTATGATAGGTAAATTTCAACGTTTCCTGCGTTGTCGTCCGCCACCGCCAGAACTGACGACGTGTTGAGCAGATAGAGTGCGATGTTGCCGGCGTTGTCGTCGCTGACGGCCATCTGTGCAGTGCCCCCGCCGCCTCCTCCTTGCAACGTCCACATCCTGCCGTCGGTCGGGTTGACGGCGACGGGGACGGTATGGAGGCTGCCGTCATATACGGCGGCTGCCTTCACCATGCCCTCCTGCGATACGGATGCTGTCCATCCGCTTGCGTCAATCTGACCTTTGCGTATCATCATACTGTTTTCAAGATGTAGTCAAGGGTGATTGCATCTTCCTCCGTGACTTTGTAACTTGTGTTGGTGAACTTGACCACCGCCTTGCTTGATGTGTCAAGGGTGACGGTGTAGTCGGCGGTCGGTATCTGACGGACTCCGTTCACGTACACGGCAACTGCATCTGTTGAGTAAACAGGCTTGTCGGAGGTCGCCTGTACAAGGTTGCCGACGGTGGTTATGCTTGTAGGTGTCTCCCCATAGACGTGATACTGTCTGTAGTCAACCTGCGCCGGCAGGGCAGTTTTGGTCACGTTGATTGCGCCGGTGGATGAGTTGATGGAGACGGCGCTAACGTATTTGCCGGTCTCCGCCGTGCCGCCGCTGACGGTCGGAAATTTGGCGGTGATTATGATTTTGCCGTTGCTCTGTGCGAGAGTGAGGGAGTTTGAGTTGCCGCTTTGCAGCAGAGGGAAGAGTTTCGCAATGAGGTTTGCCTCCGTGATTGCGCCGGTGATGTTGACCTGCACGATGGTCCAGTGGTTGACGTTGGAGACTGACGCGCCGTCCTGCTTGGCTATGAGGGTGTCGCCATTCTCGAGCACGGTGCCGGTGGGCACGGTGCCGGTGCCGGCATATACATACACGTAGCCCTGCTTGACGGTGTCGGTTGCCGCCTGCGCCCAGTCGCCGCGGTAGGCCATTGCGCCTGTCACGCCCGCGATTTCGCTTTGTATTTTCGCAAGGATGGCCGCCTGTGACGCGGTCAGTGCGTCGGAAGTCCAGGTGGCTTCCGCTGTCGCTTTGATGAAGTCGGTGAGGTTGATCTGTCCACCTCTGATTTTTGTGTTCGTTGCCATTTTGTTATGATGTTATGATGTTATGATGTTATGATGTTATGGTGTTGTCCGGCTTACAGCGGAATGGCCATAAGGATGATGATGTCGGTTTTCTCGGGCATGCGTGTGAGCATCTTGATTTGGTAGGATGACATTTCGGTGTAGTCCTTGTTGACGGTGAGCAGCTGTCCGTTCAGATAGAGGGCGGTGGTGCCGAGCGCGAATCCCGCCTTCACGTAGAAGTCGGCGTTGCTGCCGTCCTGCGTGCCCTCGATGTCCATGTACTTGCGCTGCGAGGCGATGCTCTTGTCGGCTGACGAGTAGGCGGCCTCTTTCTTGGTGACGGCATAGTCGGCGGCGTCCTTGATGGACATTTTCTTGAGTTGGCCGCCAACAACCACGGGCATGTAGCCGGTATCTGAAAGCCACTGCACTTCGTCGAGTGATGACAAGTCCTTGTCCATCTTTGAATCGAGCTGCGTTTTCACTGAGGCTTCCGCCGCCTCCATGGTCTTGACGTCGGCATCGTCAACATATGTTTTCGTCGCCCATGCCTGCTCGTAGGTGTCGTAGTCCGCTGCGTCAGCGATGCGCACTTTCAGTGAGCCGGTGGTGGCGTCCCCAACAAGTTCAACGCCGTTTAGCGTAGGCTTTTCCGTGAGGTCTCTGTATGATGTCGCGGGCGTGATGCCGTTGACGGCGGCGACGAGCTCGTTGATTTTGTCTACAAGTTCCTGCCCGGTGCAGCCTATTGCAAGAAGGTCTATCGTGTTTTTGGCCATTTTTATATGTCTTTTATTTTATGATGTAGTCAGTGCGTTCAATTCTGGAGTCGCCGTCGATGCGGTCCAGTTGTGTTTTTTTGCGGCTGATTTTCTCACCTTTCAGGAAGTTCACCTCCACTTCCAGCATGTCCTCTTCACGGTCAACGATGACGGCGCTTGACGGCTCGAACGATATGTGCCATGCATATTCGCCGTCGATGAGCATGTTGCCATCTTCGTGCAGTGCGGAACGGAGTATGGCGAGTTCCTTTTCCGTGCGCAGTCCAGTGCGTGCCGTGAACAGGCTTTTGTGGCTGCCGTGCAGATATTGGCGGTTGCGCCCCGTCAGCGCCTCCTCACCGTCTGAGACGGCGGCCTCCGCGATGTTGTTGAAGATGAACGTCTCAAGCATACCTGTGCGGTTGACCAGCAGGGCGGTCTGTGCGCTCCAATGGCGCGGGCGCAACATGAAGGTGCGGCTGATGCAGTACGGCGCATACAGTTTCACCGTGTAGGCCGTCAGAGTGTCAGCCGCGGAAATTCCGAGCGCATCGACTCCGCAAGGTATCCTCACGATGGTCTGCGCCGGTATGCTCATGGTCGCGGCGGTGTATTCCATTGTGCTGCCGCTGCGGTTTTCCTCCACCAAGAGGTTGCATGAGTTTTCGGCATCCGCGGTGAAGTTCGCCACGTAGAGATATTGCTCCGTCTCCGTGTCGGAGATGACCGTATCGGCGTTGTCCTGCCCGAATATGTCGGCGAATGACTTGCGCCAGAACTTCTCCTGCGATACCGCCGCCCAGTCGGGCATGTTGTTGTCGGCTGCGTACTGGTCAATGGTGCCGTTGACCAGCAGGACTTCCCCTGATGTCTTCTCCCTGACACTGTCAGACGCGGCATAATGGAGCACGGCGTGCATGAGCGACTTTCCGCAAGGTATGGCGGCGGCGGTTTCTGCCGCCGCAGGGATATCGCGCCCTTTGAAGAACGGTTTGAGGATGTCGACCGGCACGTTTATTCCGTCGCCGGTGCCGAACAGATGGAAAACCGGAGTGGTGGCGGTTTCGCCGTCCGTGACGACGGTGAAACTGACGGAAGCCCTTGCCTCTTCTTGTGCCGACGGCAGCAGGACGTATCCCGGCGCGTTTCCGATGAAGTCAATGTTGTATGGTTGCTTCCGTATGTTCATAGTCTTGCCATTTCTTTGAGTTCGTCTTCCCGTCTCTCGAAGCGGAGCTGTATTTTGCGGGAGATGGTCGCCTGTCTGTTTTTAGGGTCTTTGAGGTATGCGTTCATCGTCTTGAGTTCTCCGAGCATTGCGTCGAGGCGATCGTCCTTCGTTCCGCTTTCCGTACGTGCTGACTGTGCGGCAAAGGTAGTCGGAACGTTCGAGGCGGTTTGGGACATCCCGGACAGTTCAGGGCGGGCCAGTGCGAGCGCCGAGCGGTTGCCCTGTTGGTACTGCTGGAGTGCTGAGATGACGGGTGCGGTCGCGCTGTCGGTGAGCAGTCTGTGCGACGCCACCCACTCGTCCCCCTGCTCTCCCATCAGCGCGACTTGCTTTCCTCTGATGTAGCCGCCTTTTGCATAAGGTTCAGGCGCGGAGGCGATGGCGGCGATCTGTGCTGCGGTCACGGCCGCCTGTATGGCCGCCAGCACCGCGCCGGCCACGGGGCCTGCCTGTGCGAAGCCTTTCATGATGGCCATTGCCCCGTTGATGATTGCTTGGCTGATTCCGAGTTTCTTTTCCCTGCGCCAGCTTTCGAGCTCCATCTCCTTTTCCTTTTCATCCGCTTCGCTGTCCATTTTTTCGATTTGCGCGTTGTAGTAGGCCTGTGAAATGATGCCGCTGTCGAGCCGTTGCTGCAATTCCGCTTTCTTGCTTTCCTGCGCCTTCTTGTATTCGTTGAGTTCGCGTTCGGCGCTTTTGGAAGCCACTTCGTTTAGACTTCCTGCGATGCTTGTCACGCTTTCGGAGAATCCCTGCAGGGCTTCTGTCATTACCGACAGCCCTCTCTTCCAGTTTCCGGCGAGGCTGTTCCAGTCGAAGTCCATCAGCCTGTCGAGCCACGAGTCGCCGTCAGCGAGCGCGAGTTTCTCCCCGCGCAGATTTTCCAGAAGTTCGATGAGTTGCCGGAGGTTCTCTATTTCAGGGTCGTCGGCGTTGGCGGCGGCACGCGCGGCGATGGCTTCGTTGACCCTCCGTATCTCGAGGTCGTATTTCTCATTGATGGCGGCTTTCTGCCGTTCCTGTTCCGTCATTGCGGCTTCTGCCAGTTCTTTCTGCTCCTGTGCCAGAAACGTGCCCGCGGATGATGTGTATTGCCTGATGGTATCCGACACGGCCTGCGCCTTCTGTACGAGTCCCTTTTGGTATGCTTCCAGCATCCGGTTGTATGTATCGACGAACGCGGCGAGCGTCTCGTCGTCGTCGTCCATGTCGTCGATGATGTTCTTGACGATGGCGGCGTTGCCTGCCAGCATGTCCAGTTTCTCGTCCCATTCCTCCTGCGTGCCGACGATGGCTCGTGCAAGTTCGCTGTCTTCACCGCCACCCGGCATCATCTTTTCCGCTTCTTTGGCGAACTTTACCATCAGTGCGGAATATTTGTCGATGTACTTCTGCGCCGCCGCGTTCAGGGCGCTGTCGCGTTCGCCGGCAAGTTCCGCGGCGATGCCGTCCTTGCCAACGGCCTTGGCCTTGTCTATCATTTCCTGATAGGAGTCGAGGATGTCCTGCTTGGTCTTCGCCCATTCGCCGATAGAGGCGTCGCGCTGCTTCTTGCGGAATGCCGCCAGCTCTTCGTTGAATTTCTTGAGTTTGTCGGATGCGTTGGCGGCTGCGGATGCAGCGTTGCCGCCGGATACCGCCGCGTCGTTTTCCGTATCGACTATTGAGCCGCCCGATTCCGCCACCGCCTTTGCAAGGTCCATCCAGGCCTTTTCTGCCTTTTCCAGTTCCTTTTCGGTCGCGGCGAGTTCCTCACGCGCCTTCCTTTCACCTCTTGCCGCCAATTGGTAGCCGACGTTCGGGGCCTGGTTCTCCGGGGACGCGAACGTAGCGCCGGCTGCTGCATCCGCTCCGCGCCGCCGTGCCTTTTCGGCCGCTGCTTCGGCGGCGGCGGCCGCCTCGTTCCTGCGTTGCAGCGCTTTCCTGTATTCCTCCTCCGCCAGTTCGTACGCCACTTTCTTCTTCAGGCTTTCCAGATAGCCGTCGATGGCGGCGGTGTTCTGCCTGATGACTGCGCCCTCCTTGGACAGTTCAGCGGTATATCCCGGGATGATTTGCTGCAGCTTGCGGATGGCGGCGAGTTTGTCGGAGCGTGCCATGTTCTCGTCGTTGATGATGCCGGTGAGTTTCCTTACCTCAAAAGATTCCTCCTCATATCTCCTGCTGAACTCCGCCGCCGCCTCTTTCTGCCTTTTCGCCGCGTTGTCCGACTTCGCCGCCATGTTGTAGAGTGCCGTCCCGATGGCGGCGACGGCGGTGATGACCGCGCCCCACGGCGTGGAGGCGAAGGCGGCTTTCAGCGCTTTCTGCGCGGCGGCGGCGGCAAGGGTATTGCGCGTCACCTTTGCCTTTGCAAGTGCGTATAGGTTTGTGAGGGTTGTAGCCACTGCGAGCCCAGACTTTTCGAGCGCCAGTTGCACCGCCCTTGCCTTGCTGACGATGAGTTCCTTTTTCTTGATTGCCCAGAGTGCGGCCATGGCGGCGGTGTAGGCAATCACCGCCCCCTTGTTCTGCACCATCCATTTGGCGACAGCGGCGGCGACCTGTATGGATTTTGCGGTTGTCTGCGTGATGGTGACGATTACAGGCAGCAGCGATTCGCCGAGTGCAGCCTTCGCGTTCTCGACGGCGTTCTGTGCCTTTGCGAGGGCGGCTGCGCTGTTGTTGTTGACGGTGGCGAACTCGTTCATCAGCGACGTGTTCTCCGCGAATGCCTCGTTTGATGTGTCGAGGATCACGTTGAAGCGTTCGAAACTGCCGCTCATCGCACCCACTATCTTCACCACTCCGTCGGCGTTAAGCCCGAGGGTCTTGAGCGTGGCGGCGATGGTGGTGGCGTCCATCCCGTTCAGGGAGGCGGCGAACTGTGTGAAGAACTGGGTCGGGCTGCTGTTGATGAGTTGCTGCACGGCTTCCACCGGCTGCCCCATGACCTTTGCGAATGCGGCGACGTTGTTGGCCGCCTTGTTCATCACGATGCCGAATGCGCGGCTTGCCACTTCCGCATCGATGCTGCTTTCCTCGAATGCCGCGCCCAGTGCGATGGCTTCCTGCACGGACGGACGGAACGCCTCAGGCATTGCGCCGACACGCTGCACGAAGGCGGCGATGTTCGGTTCCGTGGCGTTTGCTGACGCTCCCACCTCGTTGATGGCGGAGCCGATACGTGTGAGCGCCTCCCCGATGTTGGAGTCTCTGGTCTCTTTGAAAGCGAGCGCCACTTTGCCGAGTACGGCTGATATTTCCTCCGCGCCGCCGCTGAAACTGTCGCCGAGCGCCACGTTGGCAAGGTCGACGGCGCGGGTGAAGTCGAGGATCTGTTCTTTGGCGAGCCCCATACGGCCGCCAATCTGTGCGATGGTGAGCAGTTCGCCGCGTGATGTCCTTGTGTCGATTTTGGCGAGTTCGCCGTTGAGCGCCTCCACCTCCTCGCGGGTCATCCCTGTGGTCTTCATTACGCCGCTGAGCGCGTCGTCAACAGAGGCGAAGGCGGTGACGTATTCCTGCGTGCCTGAAACGATTTTCCCTATGAAGTTGCTTGCGGCGGTCACGGCAGAAGATATGCCGCCGGCGATGACGGCACGGTCTTTCAGGACATCCTCCACGTTCTGTTGCAGGCTTTCGTATTCCTTCCCGGTAAGTTTGATGGATTTCCGATGCTCTTCGTAGATTTTGTTGAGCCCGGATATTTTCTTTGTCGTTTCAATATACTCCTCGCTGCCGATTTCCATCTTGTTGAGTTCGGCGGTGAGTTTCTTGATGCCGGCACGGATGGATTTGATGTTGTTCTCCACCTCCTTGCCGTTTATCCATATGTTTACGCGCTTGTTCGTTTCCTTTGCCATCTTCTGAAAGTTTTGGGCAAAGGTAATCACGGCGCACCGCAGTGCGTGGGACAGGAATACACTAAGATTTCCAGGCGGCGTTTATTCCGGCGGGTCGAAGTCGAAGTGCTCAGGCGGCCGCTTGTCCTCCCATTTGCCCCTCAAAATCATAAGGACAGGGATGGCAAACATGATTAAAAGTCCTAACAAACCTCCCATGGCATTGTCATACTATGGTTTGTCTTCCGGGGATTTTGCCGCACAATTTCAGGAACGCCCAGGTCAGGATTACTGTTGCAATTATTTCAAACATGGCTTTTAGTTTTTTTTCAGTTGCAAAAATAATGAAAAAATGGACGCTCGGCGGATTGTCCCGTCTTTTTCATTTCAGCCCGAACTGCGCGCTGTCTATTTCGAGCATATATACCTTCTCCGATGGCATCTGTATGGTGCCGCGGTTGTAGCGTCCGTAAATCTTGTTCGTCGATTTGTCGGTCACGTACAGCTGGATGTTAAGGCTCTGCCTCCGGATGGAGAGCAGGGAGTCGATGGTGCGGCTCTGTTCCTTGACCTGCCGTTTGAGGGAGCGGTTGTGCCCGGAGGTGGTGACGGCAAGGGTCATTGAAACCGCCAGGGCAAGCGCTGCGGCGGCATAGATGATGTATTTGATTTTGGCTTTCATAATGATGATATTAAAGTTTGCGGAAATTCACGAGGTATTTGTCGCCGTAGTATTCGGCCACGAGGTCGGCGAATTTGCCGATGTTCCTGTCGATTGGGTCGTGCAGCCAGTCGGAGGGCGAGCGACGGATGTAGGTGTGGCGGGCGCGCTTCTGCGACGAGTGCCGCCCGTCGCGCGGCTGTCCGTTACCCACTCCGTATTCCCTGAATATGCCGTGGACGGGGATTTTGAATGAGACGCTGTCAACACTGCCGTCCGTGCGGTGCATCGACGCGGTCACCTTGTCGCGCAGCATGTACTCTGTTTTCCCCGCCCATTTGCCGCTCTTGTAGGTGTGGGGTTTCTTCTTGCCTTTCGTGAATGCGGCGGCGTTGCGTTTGGCGAGGCTGCGCACGAGGTCGCACCACTGCTTTATCTGCGCGGCGAATAAGATGTCGGTGTTGTCGGTTGTCGTGTCCATGGGTTGTCAGTGTCTGTTTTTGCGGTTTTCGGCGATGGCGGCGTTCAGCCTGTATAGCACGGTATGGACGGGCAGGGCGAGCATGCGCTCCTCTTCCGTGATGTTCTCACCCAGAAGGCTGCGGTGCACTGCCGTCCACGAGAACGGGGCCTGCTCCGTTTCGGGCGCGGGCGGCGTGTCGTCCGGCAGCGTGTCGTCTTCCTCATCCGTGGCGGATGTCTGCGGAAACAATTCCGTATATGTGTCTTCGAGGGAGGCGCGGCGCATGGCCCGGTAGTTGATGATGACAGCCAGCGCGTCGCTGTCTGCCATCCCGGATGAGATGATGCCGTGGCGGTGTACAGTCCCGTATATGGTGAACGGCACGCGGATGTCCGTTTCGTGGCGGTATCCGTCGCGGCGCTGCCTGTACATGGCTGCGATGGCGGCATGGTACAGCCCTTGCATCATGCATTGGTCTGCATATATGAACTCACCCCAAGATACGTTCCCGAAATTGGAGAGTGGCCCGTGGTAGGTGTTGCCTCCGATTTGCAGTTCCGGCAGTTTCCATTCGCGGCAAGATGCGGTGGCCGCCGTTGCGGATATGAAGCCGGTATGGCTGCCGATGGCGTGCCGCTGTATGGATGAGAGGCGGCTGAACAGCCCCGTCGGTATGTTGCAGAAACGGCGCAGTGTCTCCTGGTCGTCAGGATTGAGGATGAGTGCGGCGGCAAGCATCAGGTGCTGTCCGTCCATCTCATCGTACGATGACGGGAAACGGAGCGTGACGTTCTCGTCGCCGGTGTCTATCCGCAGGCTGTTCATGCAAGGTCAGTCCATTGTTCGCCATCTACGGTCTCGTCAAAGTACTCGCTGATGCGCACGGTGTAGCGGATGCCGGCATAGAGGTGCTGCTCGTTCAGCAGCGTGACGGCGGAAAGCGGCTCGATGTTGGCGCAGATGACGGAAGCCTCCTCGCCATCCGCAACCATACGGCGCAGGAACTCGTCGCCTATACGCTCGCACAGGTCCAGGGCCTCGTATATGGCGGGCCAGTTCTGGTTGCCTCTGTAAGCGGCGGCGATGATGAACGATGTTTCGCGCGTTTTGTCGCCGGATGTATAAGACAGCTCGAAGCCTTCGGCGATGACGGCGGGAAAGTTCACCCTGTTCCGCAGGTCGGTGTAGAATTCTTCCAGTTCGCCACGGAAATAATGCTTCACGTTGCCGGAATGCCCGACGAGCGTGTGGAGCCCGGCAAGGCTTTCGATGTATGCGTAATATTCTTTTGCGTTCATATCGAATGGAGCATTTTGAGCAGCGATACGAGTTCCGGCTGCGGGTGGACGTCTGACTTGTCGTTTCGGTAAGAGCAGTGCGCAAAGATGCCCGGCTCACCCCGGAGGGCGCGGACTGACACTGCCCACATGTCGTCGTTGTAGTTTTTCGGTATGCCGTGGCGGTGTGTGAGTTCTTTTAGGAGGTCTTTTAGCGCCGACAGCTGCCGCGTGGTGTACTTCTCATAATATGTATGCCCTTTCCATCTGTTCTGCCGGCAGTATTCGTAATAGTATTCCACGGGGCGGCAGGATGTGTTCGGCACATTTCTCGTGCCGTTCCATTTGGCGGGGTAGAATTTCCCGTCCGTGTGTGGCTCAAGGTATCCCCAGCAGTCGAGCTCGATGCCGATGCTTTGGCGGTCGAGCTGCTTGTATGGCACTTTCATCTGCGTGAACACTTTCTGCCCGAGCCCGAGATGGTATGCCCAAAACGTCTCGTCGAAAAGCTGGTGGACGGTGCCCTCCCTGTCGATGATGAAATGGGTCGCCACACGTTCCGGGGTTTTCGTCCACCAGGCGATGTCGCCGTCAACGCCCGGGCCGCTTGCGGTGTGGTGCAGCACGATCTGCCGTTTAGTCGTCTTTTCCTGTATGTACTGTGTCGTCGGGAAGTTGTGTCTTATCAGGTTCATCTTTGTGTGTGGTTCTTTTAGGTTTCTGGTTGTCGCCCTTGATGGTCTTGAGAATCTCGTTCAGTTTCCGTTTGTCGTCTTTGAGTTGCTCCATCTGCCGCATCATCAGGTTCTGCCCTGCTTTGAGTTCGGCGTTCTCCCTCCGCACTTCCTGCACTTCATCCATCAGCTGGATGATGCGGTCGTTGTACTCCCTGATGGTGACGGCCTGCTGCTCTATGGTGTCGCGCAGCGACTGGATGGCGGTGTTGCGGCGTTGCCGTGTTCCGGCGAACCATCCGATAAGTCCTGTAAGCGGGGTTATCAGATACCCTATGAGTGAAGTCCAGTCTGTCATGTGAGGAAAATTTTTCTTTTTGAATTGTCGATTCGGATGACGCCGTCTGCCGGGGAATCGCCGGCAAAGGCGGTATATAGCGGATAGTCGTCTTTGTTCTGCTTGATGCGGTTGATGGCGGAATCGAGGTAAAGGTCTGCCTTCCGTGCAAACTGCAAGGCAGTGTCTGCCAGTCGGGCGCGTTCGAGCGGTTCGGAGGCGTAGCCGGCAGCGTCTGACGACTCAAATACGAGCCCCTTGTCCGTCGGGATTTTGTGCAGTTCGCCGATACCTTCCGCGACGGCTGCATAGACGATGAAGCGGCGGATGTCAGGCAGGATGGCCGCGTATTTAGCCTCGCTCTCGTCAGCGGCCAGCAGTTCCCCGTAGAATGCCGCCCCGATGCGCTGTTGGAGGCGCAGGAGTTCGACGTCGCGGACGTATTGCAGCATCTTGACGAAGACGAGGCGGCTGCTGCCGATGTTGTAGCAGGAGTTGAACTGCTTTGTCGTGCTGACGAGCGTGCGGCGCGCGGCGGCCGCAAATTCGCTTTCGGCATACTCCGGGAAAGTGTCGCCGTGCTCATCGAGATAGGCGAGGATGTTGTCCAGATAGTCGAAGCCCTCATTGCGGAGCGTGCTCTTCACGTTCTCTTCCTGATAACGGTACAGTCGGTTGTCCTTGTCAACGGCGGTGCCGACTCCCGTGTCGCTGATGTTGGCGTTGATGATGTCGTATCCTTTCCAGATTGCCAGCCTGACTTCCGCGAATCGCACCTTGCCGATGAGTTCTGCCTCCGGGGTGTCGTCTTCAAGGAGCGGATGTGATGCGTAATACTGAGAGAGCCGGCTGAAAAGGCTGCCGCCAAGCGCCGGCAGGATATAGTTCTCCTCGGCGATGGCGAGATGCGGCGCGACGGTCTCGAAAGCGAGGTTGATGTTGACGGGCAGGTATCTTTTGATTTCTTCCGCCTGAAGGTTAAGGTCCCGGCTGAACAATTTAGGGGTCATGGCGTGTTATGTTAAGGTTTCTTGTGTGCTGTGCCCGCTGTCGAGCGTGGTCAGCGTGATGTTGCGGTATCTGAGGTCGATGTTGTCGTATCCGTTGAAATGGAGCATGGCTTCCACAGGGTCGAGTACGGCGTTCTTTTCGATGTGGGACAGAATCATGGAAACGAGCAGTCCCTCGCGGATGTCAGAGCCGCTGCCGGCGTTGCCGCTGTAAGGGCCGCCCGGCATTCCTGCTCCAAGCACGGAGGGATTCACCATCAGCGAGAACAGGATTTCGGAATTGGCGGCGGCAGAGGTCGAGAGCCGCTCTTCCGCTTTGATTTCGTCGTCAAGCCTCGTGATTATCCATTCGCCGTTGCGCTTGCCGCTCTCGTCGATATAGTATTGCGTAACCAAAGATTTGTTGGCGTTCTTGGTGTCGGTCAGTTCCTCCTCGAACTTGTCCATGAATTGCTGGATTTGTGTCTTGCGTTCCTCCACGTTCTTGTATTCGGAGCGTGGGAACTGTTTTTCCCAGTAAGTGGCGGGGATCTGCACATGCCACATCAGGTTCATTGCGTTCTCGTAGGCGCGGTTCAGGAAGATAGGGATTTTGTGCGCAATGTCAATCCATCCGCTGTTGCGCGCGGATTCCCAGTCCGGCGTTGCATAATAGTCATTGTTGCTGAAATAGTTGCGGATGCGTGGGAATGCGACGGCGGCAGATTTGAGTTTCCCGGTGTCACGGCGGTGCAGCAGGTCATACAGCGGATCCTGTTCGGAGAGCATGTCATAGACGATTGTCTTGTCAGGAGTTGGGCTGCTGTTTTTGAAGTCTCCGTAGACGAGCAGTTTGCGTTTGTCGAGGCTGATGCGGCAATGGCGGGCGTTCAGGGTGTCAACACGCACGATGTTTTTGCCTTCGTTGTCGAAGACGAGCAGGGGGAATGTATTGCCGAACTTGATAAGGTCCCGGAATGCGGCGGTGTGGAAATTGCGGAACGTGAAGCCACGGAGGTATGCGAGCAGGTTGCCGTCATTGACAGGGTGGAGGATTTCGTTGCCGCCTCCGTCATATCCGACAACTTGCACGGGCATCACGCCTTGTCCGTAGCAACAACGGCTTTTGTAGTTAAGGGCGGTTTTAAGCACGCTGGTGATCTCGATGACGCGCTCCGCCTCGTCTGGATAGCAGTTGCTGCAACCCCAGGCGGCATATTCAGTGCCGTGGAAGAAGAAAGTGTCATCCAGCCGTTCAGAGGGTTGTCGGATGATGGTGCTTCCGAATACGGTTTTGCCGCTGATGGCCAAAGGTGTTCCCTCGTTATTGAATATTATGTCCATTTATATCGTTATTTGGCGGTTGTTGAACATCCGGATGTTGTCGATGCAAACAGGATAGACGTGCCCTATGGCATTGCCGGAAGCATCTGTTGGCTGAACGCCCCTTTTGCGTAACGTTTTCATATCCATGCGCAGACCGCAACTTCTTGCGCGCGGCAGCGTCACCAGTTCGCCGTTCGCTTTGTAGAACTGTATGGTAAATGTTTTTTCCGTCTCCATTGCCGTGAGTACGTCCGCCCTTTTTATATCTTTTTCCATACGGCAAAGGTAACGCCTGAAAGGATGGCGGTTTGGGACAAAAGGAATTGCGAAATTTGTAAAGATGCAAACGTTTGGGAATTAAATGTATCCGTTTGGAGATGGTTGAAAACAATGCTTTCGTCAACGAATAGAGCGCGGCTCGTCCTACTTTGCCCGGAAATTTCATTTAAGGCAAAACAAGGAAATATGATGGGGAAATGTTTCGATGTGTGGGCTAAATTCTCTTGCCTCCTATCCTCACGGGGATGAAGTCGCCGCTTTCGGCATGCATGCGGTCGTTGTACTTTGTCCATAGGATCTTGTCCACGGCATCGCTGAAGTGTGTGGCTTCTTCAGGAAGCACGCCGCTCCCTCTGCGCTCGCTGCTCTTGTCTTTCTTCAACTGGCCGTCGTATTCCTTGAGCATTGCGTTGTTCATGGAGATGAGCGTGAACCGGCATTTTGAGCCGTTGATGCGGAACAGCGGAAGGGTATGGTCGTCTTCTTTCAGTATGGAGTTTATGAGGATGTACTTGTCGCTCTGCGGAGGTTCGTTGCCCGGATGTTCGTGCTCAACCACGTCCCATCCGGCGGCGGACAGGTATTCGACAGCCATCTCGTTGTATGTCTTGGATCGCACGATGTTCGGGTTCCGGCTGTCGCCGTAGCGGTCTTTGTAGTAGTGCAGTTCGCGGCATACTTGGTGTTTGTAGTAGTTGGAAAACTTTTCGCACAGTTCCTTGATGAGGATGTTGCTGTTGCCGTCGGGCTTTACAAAGAACTCGTTGATGATGTTGTGAACCTGGCGGGATGTGGCGGAGCCTGCTTCAAAGTCGTAGTTGCGGGTCTGACTGACGCTGAACAGGCAGATGGCGCTGCCCCAGTCGGGCACAATCTCGAGCGGCAGCGACGGGCTGCAGTCGCGGTCATACACGGAAGAGGACAGTATGTCATCAGGGCTGTAGTCGTAGTTGCTTTCGCGCGCCTTGTCGAGTATCATCTTGCTGTTGTCGTAGTTGTAGTAGATATGTTTTTGTTCGTTGATGGAATAGAAGCAGTTTTCCACCTTGTCGAAAAGGTAGTTCATCACCTCTATCAGGAACGTCAGGTAGGGCTGCTTCTGGTGTTCGCGTCGGATGTACGAGAGCCCGAGGTTCTCGATGTTGTCGAAAGCGTTGCTGCATGTGAAGAGCAGCCCGTCGCGGCTCACGAACGGTTCAATCTTCTTCTTCTGCCGCACAATCTCGTTCCAGCAGTCGGCAAACTGCCGCCGGTCTGTGATGGAGAGCAGTTCCATCTGCATTTTCACGATTTTGTTCCAGATGCTGAACAGGTTGATGCCTTTTTCCTCTTCATAGTAGGATGCGTATTCGAGTACCCAGCGTCCCGACTTCGTGGGCGGCATGGAGGTGGAGTACTTGAAGCCGTGGTGGAAACTTACGGGGTTGGCGCTGCGTGGCCCGAAATACTCGTTGTTGCCCCTGTTGGCGGGCGACACCTCATAGTCGTACTGCTCTTTGTTGATGGTGAGGGCTTCGTCCATGATTTCGAAGTCGATGTTCTTCCCGCGGCCGCTGCCTTTCTCGCTCTGCGAGATGAGTGCGAAGCAGGCGCCGTTGCTGAAGCTGATGATGTTGTCAAAACGTGAGATGTGCTCGTATGGCGGCACGAACCATTTTGGTGGCCGCTTGCCCACCACGAAATTGCCGTCTTTCACATAGCCCATTTTCGAGAGCAGTTTGAGAGATGACGGCAGCGTGTTGGTGAGCAGCTGTCCGTATGTCTTGCCGGTGATGGCGGTGATGGAACGTGGCATCGCCCTGACTATCCTGTCCATACAGAAGCCGATGTCAAAGCTTTTGCCGGTGCCGCGTCCCTCCACGGATACATGGTATTTGGGGTTGAGCATCAGTCCGAGCATCTGCGATCTGGTTGCTGTGACGTCGAGTTTCATGTTTCCATAATCTCCCCAGCCTGCACGTCCGTTATCTCCTGCTCAAGCATAGCGGAGGCGATGATCTTGTTGGCCTTTATGCTCCCCCATTTGTCGGCTGGGACGTTGATGGTAGAGCCGTTCATATTGAGTTGGATGTAGATGTCATTCTTCTGCATCATCGAGGGGTCGACGGGCTCTGACGGCATGGAGGCAAGGTACCTCTGGAGCGTCGCAAGGTTCTTTGCCTTGATGCCAGGGTCAGCATCCGGCGCGGTGATTTCGCCTATCAGCGCATTGACGAACACGGTATCAAGGAAGTCACGGTCGAGTTTGTGGTGAGGATTCCAGATACGGATGCCGTAGTTTATGTAATTGAGCGCCTGACGCTCCGTCATCTCCGGGTGCAGTTCGGCCATCTTCTTGATAGAGGCACTCTTGTTCGGAGTGTCGCAGATGATGTGATATGCCTCTTTTGTAAGCGCAAGTGTGCGCTGCTGGTCTGAGGTGAGCGTGTCTGTTCCTCCATGCATGACTGCAATGGCAATGGCATCGAAAGCATCATCAGCAGTAGAGCCGTAAGGTTTCCGTATCTTCAGCGGTTTGCTTTTCATTGGCTTCTTCGGTTAAGTTCCGCCGACACTTCGGCATATTCCTTTTTCAGCTCCTTGAGTTTCTTTTCGAACTCCGTACGCTTCTGACCCTCAGGCATAGGTGTCGGTGTGTCGCCCTTGCGTATACTCTGGAAATCGAGCATGTTTTTGGTTTTGGTTATGGATGAACGCAACTGCGTCTTCCTCTTTGAAAGGTTGATGTCGCTCATTCCGACAACCTCCATGCGCGGCGGCACGGCAAGCGACGGCTGACGCTCCAAAGGTGCGGCAAGCAGTGCTGCTATCTCGTCGGCAGCGCCTGCGTTGCCGACATACCATTCCTCTTTGAGGATATACAGACGGTCGGCGCGCTCTATGATTGGAATACGGCGGTCAAGTATCTTTTTGCGTGCCTTGACCGCGTCGCTGCTGTTAGAGGTGCCGATGTCGTACAGTTCACGGTGCATCCTTCCGATGATGCCGTACAATGAGACTATCTCCTTTTTTGCGGCAAGTATGGCGACTGGTTCAACCCTTTCAACGCGCGGCGCTTTGCGTGATGGTAGGCGACGCTGTGCTTTGTCGGTCGCGGCGCGCGCCTCCATCGATGCGATCAGTTTGCGGAGTTCATATTCAAGTTTAGGCTGCCAGAATTTGGCAGCCCCACGCATTAGCGAGCGGGCGAGCAACCTGTTTTTTCCATAGCGTGCATACAATGCTGCGCCGGCAGTATAGTCGCGCAGCGGGTCTTCAATCCATCTTATTATCTCTTCCATACCGCAAAGGTAATACAGTGGAAATTTCTCTCGTGGGACAAAAAAGGAGCCGCCGATATACGGAGGCTCCTCAAAAAAAACAAATGAATGAAAAAACCTATGATATTGTAAAAGCGTATGTTTCGGAGTAGTTTTCGTGGCCGTCCACGAGCATGAAAGCATAATAGAGGAAGTCGCCTGTCGAACCGGGGGTGACGGTCTTGTTGAATGCCGTTCCGCTTGTGTAGGATGACACAGGGACGTTTATCCAGTCGGATGTGCCCTCTGCCTTGTAGCGGAAGCCGACCTTGCTGACGTTGCTGTCGTTGTCGGTGACGGTGGCGGTGAACTTGACGGTGGCGGTGGTACCGCTGCCGGAGACGGTTTCTGATACGCCCGTGATGGTGGCGGCGGTGCCGTTCACGGTGGTGAGTGATGTGACGTCGCCAATATATACGGTAGGCGCGTCAACGTCGGTGGTCAAAGTCACGTCTGCGCCGTTTGCATCCGTGCCGGCCTTGCCTGATGTTGCGGTGGAAGATTCGTATTCAACGCCTTCATCCTCGTCGCCGAGCAGATGCCATTCGCCGGTGCGGGTCTTGGCCAAAATCACGAGTTCCTCGTTCTTTGTGGCGGCAAGGAAGCCCAATAATTGGGAACGGAATCCAGGGATGTTGCATTCTATCGTTCCTTTGAACGAGTGAGCGCCGCTTTCTCCCTGCAACTCATATTTGAGTTCAACGTTTCCTTTCTTGGCCACGATGCGGAACATGCGTTTCCCGGTCTTCATTACAAGGTTTGATCCAGCCTCCGTCTCGATGTGGTCAGAAAGGACTGTACGCAGGGCTGCCGATTTCTTCGACGGCCATGTCTGCACGTCGTCCTTGAATCCGTAAAGGAATTCTGTGACGACGCCTGATTTCGTTGATGTGCATGCGCTTTGCCTGGTCAGGTCCTCAAGGCATGCGGGGCAATTGATGTTGTCCATGTCTGTCGGTTTTAATCTTTATTTTTATTCTATTCTTTCCAAGGATATGAGGAATCCGTGAAGGTGTCCTTTGCCACCCATACCATATCGTTGCAGGCGAAGCCGATGCCCTCCCACCAGTCGAGCATGATGTGGACAGAGCGGTCGTGTGCCTGTACCTCGAATGAGAAGTTGTCACCGCGCTTGTTTACCCACAGCAGGTTGCCCTTAGTGGTCGCCCACATCTCATCCGTTCCTGACATCGACGGGAGCGCAACCACATAATGCTTGCTGAAGTCGATGCTGCCGTCAAGCTGTTTAAGGTCGTCGATGAAGAAGAAGTTCTGCGCGCGCTTGTCTTTCTTGTAGAGGCGTGCCCATTTGGGGGCTACGAAGATGCATACCATCTCCTCGTTGTAGAGTTCAGGGAGGCTCTCGTCAAAGGACTCGATCTGGTCAAAAACGGATTCGGCCGATAGCGGGCCCGTGCCTGTGATGAAGTTCATCTTCTGTCCTGTCGTCGGGGCATAGCCGTTGATGATCTGTTGGCGGATGCCGTCGATGCATGATTCCGGTGTTGTGCCTGCAGCGTTGTACTTGCCTGTATATACCATCGATTCGCGGTCGGCTCCGATCTGCTTGCGCAGGTACTCTTCCATGATGAAGCGCACGAGCGGCCACTGCTTCGGGGTGCAGTTGTTGTCGGAGAGGAAGCCGAGCCATGTGTTCTCGATGTCATTGGGATAAACCTCTGCATCCACCTTGATTTGGCGGAGGCGGATTTCGTTAGGGGTGAAGGTGATGGAGCTGTCAGGGTCAAATGTCTTCTTGAAAGGACGGATGACACTCTGGAACTCATAGTTTGCCATCTTGTAGATGGTCTCATCCGTTACACGGTGCGTGGCGTGCTTCTCGAGCGTAACGGGCATCTGCACGAGCGAGCGCACAAGGCGCTGCCTGTTCTGCCCTGCTTTCTCGTAATAGCTGCCGTACTCCTGTACGATCTGCGTTGTTGTCAATGTGCTTGCCATATTGTTTTTGTGTTTGGTTTGAAAAATGTTTTACATGTACTTGAGTTCATCCTCGATGGCTGAGTAGTAGGCCTCATTGAGGGCGGAATCTCCCTGGACGTTGTCCTTGCCTTCCACCTGAGCGACAGGTGCGGGGGCGTTTGCCCATTTCTCCTTCAACTCGTTGTGCTCTTTGGCGAGTTCGGAATGTTCAGCCTTGAGTGTTTCCAATTCGGAAAAAGCAGCCTCTGCTGCGGCGAGCGATGCCTCCACTGCCGTAAGGTCTTCGTTGTTCATCAGGAGCCCTTCTGATTCGTCGAACATATCATCCGTGCGTTTGAGCACTGCCGACAGGGCTGCGAAACTTTCTGAAAGTGTCTTCATATTTTCTGTATTGTTATGGTTTGTTTCTGTGATGTTTTGACCTCCGATGGGAGCGAACAGCTCGCGGGCCTTCTCGATTACCATTTGTATAATGTTCAGTTCGCGTTCCTCCGTGGCGGCCGCATACCCTGGCATTAGCGGATAATTGAGCATGTCCATCTCTGCCTGCGCAACCTTGACGGCAGCGGCGGAACTGTCGTTGGTGAGTTCAGTGCAGAAGCCCCAGTCGACAGCTTCCTGTGCGGTGAGCCATCTGCCCTTCCCGTTGTCGTAGTCGAATAACTCCGACAACACATCCTTGCCCTTCTTGCATTTGTCCTCATAGAGTGCAAACAGCAGGTCGTTGACCGTCTTCTGCGATTCGAGTTCCATCTCCAGCGCATGCTGGTTGCCGGACACTGACGACGAGCATTTGTGAATGAGGTAAAGCGCGTTCCTGCTTATTTTGCGCACGTCGCCGGCTAACGATATGATGGTTGCGGCTGATGCACATAAGCCTGTTATCTCCGTGGTGACTGATGCCGGATGCTGTACAAGCGCATCGTGTATCTGGAGGGCCTGGTCAACGTCGCCGCCGAGTGATGTGATCTTTACATCGATGTTTTTCACGTCTCCGATTTCGGAAAGACGGCGGCGGATTAACTTGCCGGTGTTTATGCGGCTCCAGTCGTCCCAGTCCCAGCCGCCGATGGTGCCGTCAATCTCTATTATTGCGCGCTCATCCGTGCGGCTCTTGATGTTGAAGAATTTTCCGTCCATATATATATATTATTGTATATGATGCAAATGTACGATCGGCGCGCCGCATCCGGTGGGACAAACGGCTTTCAGATGGTCTCATACAGCGGTTCTGACCTCACTGCCGACCACTGCAGCTTATATAAGTGGCTTCCTTTTGGAGTTGCATCCGCATCGTGCGCCCACGATAAGCGCAACGGCTGCTCCTTGCTCCCTGCAAGCCAGTATCTGCCGCCTCTGTCTTTGAGCCGCACCATCCACCGATGCGCCGCCATCAAAAAGAGCATCCTGTCTGTGTCGGCCGCTATACCTCCGAATGTGCAGGTGATGGTCAATTGTCTTGCTCCATTATTTTCACTGTCAGACATTTGGATATTCTTTGCGGTTATTTCACCCCATTTGCCGCCGTCTTTGAACATTACGGCGCGGCGGCCGCTGCCTGTGATGGTCACGGCTGCAACCTCTTCATCCGTGGCCGCCCATATTCCGCCCCATCCCGGTATGGTGGAGCATCCTGCTGCTTTTCTGTCTAAATTTTCCATGTTTTTAAATGCTGTTTATATGTTTGGGACAAATTGCACATTTTTTTTTTCCATACGTAATCGTTGGTTCCGTATTCCGTGACGCAATCTGCAAATTGTTCCGAATACTCCTTCTCCGTTTCCTTGTAGTTTCGTTGGTATATCTTGCGGAGCGTATCCGTCTTCAGTTCATCATCCTCAAAGAGGTTGGCGTCAATCATCAGACATACGGCGCGCGTCAAAGGAACGTTGTAAGCAGCGCGCAGTATGGCTATGCGGCGGCAGAGACTGTCGATGAGCAGAGAGCGCATCAGCTTGCTGAACCTTAACTGCTGAAGTTCGCATACGCTGAACCCATAATGGTAAAAGTCGTATTCCGTGATGTATATGCTCACCGGCCTGAACGCTTCGTACGTCGGCCGCACCTTCGACGGAAGCCTCACTCCGCTTTGGCAGAGCATGCTGCTGACGATAGGGTAGTATAACGAGGATGTTATGTCGTATGCACCCCGTATTGTCTGGAAGTTGTTGTCGATGTAACGCCATACGAGAGGATGGACCCTGATGTCTATCTTGTAGAGATTGCGCTTCATTGTCTTATTATGTTGCAAATATAGTGAAAACCAATTAGATAAAACGGATATTTGAAGTTTTGGTTCAAATAAAGTCCAAACATCTTCCGTAAAGACATGCTCCGCAGGAAGCGACCTATTTTTGGGCAAAAAATCTGTAACTTTTGTAACCGTTTTTCGCCAGTCTGATAATCAAGCAGTTAGCGTTTTTTTGGAGGCTAAAAACGGTTACAAAACGGTTACAACGGTTACAAAAAGTTACAAAAACGACGTTTTTAGGCATTTTCGGACGCGTAACTATTTGAAATAGCGGCGGTTACAAGCGGTTACAATTTGTAACCGCTGATATTCAAGCAGTTAACGTAAAAACATTGCTTCGGTTACAAAAAGTTACAAGAAGTTACAACGTTTTTTTTTGTAACTACTTGATTTTCAATGGTTACAAAAGTTACAAAAGTTACAGCGTATTTTCGGCGAGTAAAACCTTTTCTCCAAGTTCCTTTAAAATTTCATATTCCTTTTATACAATAAGTTACATTTTTCCGACTTTCAGAAAATTAAAAAGCCCGCATTTCTGCGGGCTTCCACCCCTTGCCGGGGTCTTCAGGTTTCCATCCTATGCCTCCTGTTTAGTTCATCCCATTCAATCCGTCTTTTCCTTGTGGCTGACGAGCGCGAGGATGGCGTAGTTGGCTATGTCGCGGTAACTGTCCGCGATGCTTTCGAAGTTGCTGCCGCAGCCTTTTTCGGACAGCGCCTCTATGCGGAGCACTTTCTGCTGTATCATCATCGTCCAGTACCTTTCGCCGTACTTTGCCGCCATCTGCACGCAGGTGTCCCCGTAGTCGCCGCTCTTGCGTGTGTAGAGGTCGAGCAGTTCGTCTGTCACCTGCCTGAACGTGTTGCTGCTGTCCTGCTTGCGCACTTCCTGCGCTTTCTCTATCGGGTCTGTTATCCTCATTGCAGCGGTTTTATGTAAAGATCCTGTCTGAGTCTTTCTGTGTATGTCTTGTCAGCCGTTCCGCATCCGTCCCTCTCTGGGCAGAACCCGAGGCGGCTGCACTTGGGCTGCATGTAGAGTGCAAGCAGCCTGTCGGTCGCGAACATTGCCCTGACAACCTCGTTCCATGCGTATTGCGTGACCTCGTCTGCCTTGTCGCACATCCTCTCCCTGCTGATGGCGAGCAGCGCGGCGGCGTTTGCCGCCAGCATGAGCGTCACTGGTGCGTCCTGCCGTTTGGCGTTCCTGTCAGCCCCGGTGCGGTCTGTGCGCTGTGTGCCGACGAACCATTCGCAGCCCACCTTATGGCGCACGAGGTGCATGGCCGCAAAGTATGGGATGTTTCGTATGGTGATGTCGAACGTGAGCAGCCGCAATGGTGAGTGCTCAGTGATGAGCATCCTGCGCCTGAACGCCTCCGAGGGCTCTTTGAACATCAGGGGCTCTTTGTTCTCCGTGATGCGTGCGGCGTTGAGAACCCTGTCCCATCCGCCGCGTCTTGTGATTTCTACCGTGATTTCTTCCATGTGTTTTTTTTTAGAGTTTTTATGTATATCGGTGATATGTTTTGTTTTCAAAATTCAAGTTTATATTGCTCGTCCGTCATTCCTCTATATAACTTCCTTTCGGCACGAATATGCGCTCGACGACCGAACTTATCTTTGTTTTACACATCAAATTCCTGCGCCTGAACTCTGCCACACAATCGAACCTGTCCATAGGCATTTCATATGACGACACGAACACTGGTTCCTTCTGTATGCACGCCCAATCGTAAAACCGCTCATGGTCAAATTTACCGCATGCATACTGCGACGTTCCTTTATATGGAATGTCGCAGTAGATTACGCTGTCATTTGGTATATCGACCTCCGTGTAGTCCTTTGAGTATAATTGCAGCCTTTGCAGACTTTGCAGACTTTGCAGACTTTCCAGACTTTGCAGCCTTTGCAGACTTTGCAGACTTTGCAGACTTTCCAGACTTTGCAGCCTTTGCAGACTTTCCAGACTTTGCAGCCTTTCCAGACTTTGCGAAAGGTTGTGTAGCCCTACCACCTCGTTGTAGTCCATGTCGAGCATCGGCATGAAGGTACGCATCATAGTGTAGTGCTTTTCTGTTTGGAAACTCAATTGGCTTTTCCAAAAACAATGTATCTGCGTTTTAATTTTCAGCCGTCTGAATACCTCCGCTTGCGTCAGTCCAGAACTCTTCAAGCCGTCCAACAGATACTGCCGGAGTTCATCCTCCTGCATGGCGATGTCGTTTTTACATCTTGCGATGAGCGCATCCAACTCTTCCGCGGAGTAATCTTGCTTTGCAAGCAACCATTTTATGTACTTCTCCCTGTACTCCTCTTTGTGTTTAACTATGTCCGCTCTGCTGCCGTCAGTGTCGATGCCCATATCTAAGAACATACTCGTGTCCTTGAACACGCGCACATGGTGTAGCGCTCTTTTCCACGGCTCAATATCTTTAGAGTATAAGTAGTTTCTCTTGTTGTTGCCGAACGACCAGACTAAAGCCACGTAAGGGTCAAAATCCTTGAGGCGCTTGAAGTCTTCGCGGCTAATCCATCTGCACTCGTCCCTGTACTTCCCTGCGGCAGCGTCCATGAACAATTGTGGCATGCATCCGTCGATGTCGTTGGCGATGAACTTTTCATATTTGTTGGAAAGCATTGCGGCGTGTGTAATAGCACATCCTCCGCAGAACAGATCAACGAAGTGGCTGCGCTTCGGAAACAACGCGAGTATTTTGTTTGCTAACTTGTTCTTACTGCCCATGTATGGGATTCCATAAGTCATTACTTTATATCATTTATTTGTTTCACATCGTGTCTTCTTGTCTGTCCCTTGTATCTCTCATCGAAACGTCTGCCCCTTGCGGCGGTTTCCCTTTGCCGTGCCGCAACGAGGCAGCGCATGAGTTTCACGTATCTGCGGAATTTGACTTGGAACGCTTCCGCGTTTTCGTCATTGAGCCCGTCACGGATTATAACGTCAAAGTATGCGTCCTTTTCCTTGCGTGCCTCTTCCACCCTCTTGGCGATGTCTTTCACATCCCATTCCATCTGCTCCAGTGTCTTTTCTTTCATTGCTGTTCCTGTTTTACGGTTGCACAATGCGTAAGTGTTTCGCGCCAGATATTGCGTTCTACATGCGTAACATCCACGCTAACCAGTTGCGTGTTTTCTTCCAAATAGATCTTTGCCTCTTTGTAGGCTTCCTCGAAGGTGCTGAACCGCTTGCAGTTCGTCTTGCAGCCTTGCCTTGTGATTTCATAATAAATATTCATATAGTTTTTTTTTTAAAAATGGTCGTTTTCTTGTGCGGCGGTGTATTGCTGTTCTATGTCGATGTTGAGCGCGTCGAAGTTGAAGCAGTCACATCGGCTGCTGATGGTTCGTGTAAGTACCGTGTTCTCGCTCCAGCAGTCGTCGTTTCCCTTGGTTGACACTCCATTTATCAGCCTGTCGGTGCGCTGCTTCATCTTATATACTTTTTCCCCGAGATATTCCGTAGAATTTTGGAGGTAGAATTTCAGTGTGCTCAACGGAAGGGCTTTCATCCCGCTTGATTTGCAGTGCTTGTTGTAGAGTTGCAGCACGCGCGTCCTGTCCATTACAAGCACGGTCAGCCTCCGTTCTATATTAACCTTGTTTGTTTTGAGTCTCGTCACATGCTCGAGGCGGTAGTCGTATTCATCCTCAATGCTGCCGTCTTTTACAAGAAAAGCGAATATGTCCCAGAATGTGTTCACTTCATTGTCTTTTAAGGTTTCGGCGTTCTGCGTAATTATCATCTGCGCCATGGTCTCCACGGCCTTTTCGTAGCTGAACGGTAGGCGCACTTTCGGTTCGATGGTGCGCAGTGCCGCCAGTATCACGCACCAGTTGCGCCAAATACGGTCCTCGATAGCGTTCTTTTCGGCGAAGCGTTCAAGGTCTGATGACGCTTTTGAGTAGTTGGCAACATACTTTTCGGCAAAGGAATTGCGGCATGAGAGCAGTTCATTTGTAATGTGCGTAAGTCCATTTTTCTCGATGTGTTTCAGGTCGTCGAACGTTTTCTTTTCATCTTCCGTGAACGTCGATTTTGAAAAAGCGGTGAAGATGACACGGGAAAAGAGGGCGATGTCTGCCTTCGGCATTTCCTGCCCTGTGAGCACGATGCCGCAGTCAACCGCCGTCATTTCCTTTTTCTTGTCCTTGTCCATGTTCATGCGGTTGCGCCCGGTGCCGTCCCAAAGTCCTTTCAGGAACTCCACCTTGTCATATTCGATGCTGTTCTTGTACTCATCTATATGGCACACTGCGTTCTTTGTCTGCGCCACATGGTCGGCCATGGCCGCTATGGTGGAGTTGGTCATGTTCAGCCCTACAGGCAGGTCTCCGAATAGCCTCGTGATAGACACGGCCATTTCGCTTTTGCCGCTGCCTTTCACGCCGAATATGTTCAATACAGGAAAAAACCTTGTCGTAGACACGATGATGTCCCTGAAAAGCGTGGCCACGTAAAAAGAGAATCCGACGATGGCGTTGTCATTGTATACGGAGCAGAACAGGTTAAGCCAGTCGTACAGGCTTATATTCCCTTCGTTGTGCCTGAACTTGCGTTCAAACATATAAAGGGAATCGTCGCTTTTGTAGAATGACGAAAGGGCGGGGATGTAGAAGTTCTGACTGTCGTGCCGGCAGATGCCGTCGGCGGTGATTGGCTGGAATGCGCCGTTATCCCAGATTCCGTTGCTCCATGCCCAGAATCCTTCCTTCTGCCACCCCATCTGCGTAATTTCCTTGCAGGTCTCCGTCTTCTCGTACAGGTACATCTTTATTTTAGCGAGGCCGTATTCGCCGCCGTCAAACAGGAAGTTCCCGAGCGATTCGCAGCGCAGTTTGAATGCCGAAAGCGAAATGAGGTCCTTTTGCGGAAACTCCACAACGCGCTCGATGCCGTGAACGTTGGTGAGTCGGTACAGGCGCTTTGCGTTGATGGTGCTTTCAATATGGAATAGCGGTGCCATGATGAAGTTGCTTCCGCAGATTATACCGTCGCCTTTTGGGTTGCGGAACCAATAGCAGTTGTCCTTCTCGTAGAACCCGTATAGCTTGAACATCTCGTTTTGACGGTCTGTGCGCTGCTTGGCCACATCTGCCTTCTGCTTCTCGCGGTCTTCTGCCTTGAGTTCCTTTACGGTCTGATTCCACAGTGCCTCGTTCGGGATGAACGCCGCCAGGTCGTGGATGAGCGACTTCTGAATGTTTGCCGGTTTGGTATAGAACATGCGGGCTATTTCCTTCACGGCGGTCGCCCGGTAGTCCGGGTCGTTGTTGCAGTTGGCTGCCTTGTTTGCCGCAACTTTTACAATATAGTTGCACTTGTTGGCATTGTAGAACATGGAAAACTGCATGCTGCTTGTGAAGTAGGTGTCTGGATCCTGCTTTCCGCCGTCTTCCGCGGACGGTATTTCGAGCGTAATGGCGGTATATCCCATCCCGGTTATCATTCTTGCCGAGCGGTCGGTGGCCTGTTGGCCGGCGCTGTCCGAATCGTATAAGAGGCAGATGTTCTCCGTATATCTTGCGATGGCTTGCACCTGCTTTTCCGTCAGGGCGGTGCCGCATGCCGCCACCACGTTGCGCACGCCTATCTGGTGCATCTTCACCACGTCGGGGTTTCCCTCTACTATAATGCACACGTCATATTTCTTTATTGCGGCCGTTGCGTAAGTAAACCCGAACAGTTCATCTCCCTTATGGTAGATTTCTGTCTCTCCGGTGTTGATGTACTTCGGTGAGTTTTCGGAGGCTGACAGGTCGCGGCCGCTGAACCCCACGATGCGCCCGAGCCGGTCTGCGATGGGGAACATGAGGCGGTTGCGGAATATGTCGTAATATCCCGTGCCTTTCTGGTTGCGCTTGCAGAGTCCTGCGGATTCGATTTCCTGCACGGTAAAGCCTTTTCCCATCAGGTGTTTGAATAGTGCCGACCACTCGTCAGGGGCATATCCTATCCCGAATGTCTCAATTGTTTCGGCATCCCAGCGTCCGAGTGCGTATGCGCGGGCGTCTCCGTCAAGCCGATGCTGCCAGAATGCCGCCGCCTCCTCGTTTGCCTTGTAGAGCCGTTGCCGCCAGTCGTATTCATTTTTCTCTTCCCGAGTGAGTTTGCGCTCGTTCACCTCAATGTTAAGGTCTGCAGCAAGTTCCTTTGCCGCCTCGTAGAATGTGCGGTTGCCGCGCTTCATTACGAATGTGATGGCGTTTCCGTGCTCGCCGCATCCGAAACACTTCCATGTTCCGGTGCTCCTCCAAACCTTGAATGACGGTGTATTGTCGTCGTGAAAAGGGCAGCAGCCCGTCAGCACGTTCCCGTTTCCGGCCAGATGTACGCCGCCTCGCCGTATAACGTCGGCGATGTCGCTTTCTGTACATATGCGTTCTATTGTTTCATCATTTATCATATACGTGTCCTTTTGTCAAAATCTATCTTTCAGTTGATACTCATGGAAACAGTATTCGTTGCCGCGCTCGTCGATGCAGCGGTAGTTCAGGCTGCTGTGCACTATGATGTCGGGGTTCTTTGTGAGGTCGGCGTTGAACAGCGTGATCCCCGTCACCCTGCCTTTGATGCGTGTGCCGTCACCTCCCGGCATCCAAACCCTTTGCCCGGTGCTGAACTGCAGTTTGATGGTCACTTCCATTTGTTGTCAAATTGGCGCGGAGGGAGGGAGTCGAACCCTCAGGAGCATGGAGCCTTGGACCTTTTTCCGGAAAACTAATGAAAAACCGTTCTTATTATGAACATTGCGCCGTGCCGCCGTCCTCGTTTGCCTCCG
>CAVEXN010000013.1:0-59758 GCA_963620035.1 Oscillospiraceae bacterium
CAGATTATGTTTAACGAACCTCGCATAGTCTGAAGGTAAGGTGTAAAAAAGTTAAAAATAGAGGTTCACGCAAATGACAGTAGTTTGTAATTACTCCGGGGAATCGTCAGGAAACAGAAACTATACAGTATCAAATTGAATGTCAGTTTGGTACATAATCACTTCCGTTTCGGAAGACAGGATGATCTCTTCCGGTCAGAATTTGAAATGATAGGTGAACGATGGGATAATCGGGAAGATGCAGACAGACTTAAGCACTCTTTTTGAGGTGTTGTTATCCAGGTCATACTCCATATCCACATAATAGTAGAACGGGTTTTTGTAATTATAGACGTTGTAAATGCTGACCTCGAAAATGCTTTGGAAGCGTTCGCCATGCGGTTTTAAAAACTGGATGCCAAGGTCCAGATGATGGAACGGCTTCATTCTGAAGTTGTTCTTTTCGCCGTAACTTTCCACATAGTATGAACTTGAGATGGGCTTGTGCAAGCAGAGCGTTTCGAAGAGATATTCGCCCATGCCATAGTTGCCGTAGGCCACTGTGGGCAGTGTGACGGCATTGCCGGTGGCGAACGTCCACGAGAGTGACAGGTTGATTTTGGCAGTCGGACTGTACATCAGCACAATGGAGACATCGTGGCGGCGGTCGTGGCGGGCATAGAAAGGCTTGCCGAAGTTGAGGTCGTCAAACTGCTGCCGGGTCCACGAGAGAGTATAGCCTATCCATCCCGTGAACTTGCCCACTTCTTTCCGGACCAGAAACTCCATGCCGTAGGACCAACCCTGCCCCGAGGTTACGTTGTCGCTCCAGCGGCTTTGAAAGTCGGTGTTGCCCATCCCTTCGTTCAACAGGTCTTCTATCAGGCTGGTGAAGAACGATGCCCCCTCCTTGTAGGCGAGAATATGATTGCTTTTCTTGTAATACCCTTCTAGAGAGAAGGAGAGCCGCGGTTTTTTGAGGTCATAGTGCAGTCCCAGTGCCACTTGGTGAGAACGTTGCGGCCTTATGCGGTCGGTGACGGGCACCCAAAGGTCAGTGGGCAGTCCTATAGTGCTGGTGCTGAGCAGAATCATGCTTTGGCTCATTGTGGCGTAGGAGGCTTTAATGGCCAAGTCTTTGCGGATGTTGAAACTGGCAGAGAAGCGGGGCTCGGGCGAGACATAGGTTTTCCCTGACACGGTGAAGAAAGTAAGCCTCAGTCCGGGGTTGAGCCGCAGCCGTCCTTGTATGGTAATCTCATCTTCGGCGTACAGGGCGTACTCCAGCCCCAACTCCTTTTCGGCTTTCTGCAATATGGTTGTGTCTTCGGCAAAGGATATGGCGCTGGGGCGCGCCTCGTGGTAGGTGGTCAGGAAGCCGCCTTGTATGCGGTGACTGGCATTGGAAATATAGGTAACATCGTATTTCAAGGTGTAGTCGCGGATGCCCGAATTGTAGGCCGAACGGTATTCGTAGCGGCTGTTGTCGGCGTTCGTCTGTGTTTCGTTTCCGTAGAATTTCATGGTATAGTCGTCGAAAACAAAAGAGAGGTTAGAGAAGATGCGATTGCTGAAAAGGTGATTCCAGCGTGCCGTAGCGGTAGCGTTTTGCCAGAAGAGTCCGCTGCTGCTTTTATAGTCGGAAGAGTCCAACTTGTCTTTCTGTTTGACGTAAAACTTGTCTCTCCCGAAGTAGGCGCTCACGAAGAGCCGGTCTTTGTCGCTGAGGTTATAGTTCAGTTTGGCATTGAAGTCATAGAAATAGTAGCCGGCGGTCATCCCGTCGGCGGTGAGCTTCATGACGGGTCGCATCAGCAAGTCGAGGTAGGTCGTGCGTGCGGAGACCATAAACGAGGATTTGCCTTTCACGATAGGGCCTTCGGCCATTGCGTGCGAGGCGATGATGCCGATTCCGCCCTCGCAGTGGTACGACTCTTTGTTGCCGTCTTTCATGTTGATTTCAATGACGGAGGAGAGCCGCCCGCCGTAGCGTGCCGGGAATCCGCCTTTTGTCAGTTCTACCGATTTTATGGCATCGCCGTTGAAGATGGAGAAAAAGCCCAGCAGGTGACTGGCGTTATAGATGGTGGCCTCATCGAGGATGACGAGGTTCTGGTCCGCACCGCCTCCGCGCACGTAGATGCCCGACGTGCCCTCTGTGCCCGACTGCACCCCGGGCATCAGCAGCAGCGTCTTGAAAACGTCTTTTTCCCCAAACAGTATCGGGACGTTCTTCACCTCTTTGGCCGACAGGGTGATAGAACTCATCCGGGTCTCTTCGCTCAGCCTCCGTGCCGCCGTGATGTTGACCGACTGCAGTGTGTTTATGCGGTAGAGTTGTGCATTATAGCTGATGTCTTCTGCCTTGTCAATGAAGAGCGTGTCGTTGGCATAACCCAAAGTGGAAAACACCACGAACAGAGAATCTCGGAAAGGAAAGCTCAACGAGTAGAAACCGTAGGTGTTAGTGCTTGCCGACTTCTGCGAAATAGGCTCATAGACAATGCCTCCGGGTATGGTTTCCATGCTGCCTTTCTCATACAGGTATCCGCTCGCCGTGATGTTTTGGGCGGAAGACAGGCCGTAAAGGATAGTCAGGGTCAGGAATAAGAGAATCTTTCGCATCGTATTTTCAATAAAAAGCAGTTCATAGTCACATACAGGAACTACGGCGGCAAAGATACGGGTTCATCCAAAACGCCCGTCCGCCACTTGGGAGAAAAACTGACAAACGGGGTAAAAAAAAGAGGGTCGGAGAAAAACATTTTTTCTCCGACCCTCTTTCCGCATCTTGCGGGTGCAGGATGGCGGCATTGTTATTTGATGCCGAGTTTCTTCTTGATGTCTTTCGGGATGGCGTCTTTGTGAACCACGATATTCATCGTTTTGTAGCGGGCAAATGCCTTTGAAGCGTAAAACATGCCGTGATACTCGCCATAGTCGCCCCAACTGTTCTTAACCATATAGTACTCGTTGCCGGTCTGGTCGGTAGCCTTGCCGTATATCAGCATGCCGTGGTCATCGGTGGTTTCCCAGTTGTCGTAAGCCACCTGACGTTCTTCTTGGGTGACCCAGCGTTGCGGGGTCGGGTGCTTGGCGGCCTCGTCCTGAATCTGCTGTGCGCTCATGCCGGTCCAGTGTGCCATGTCGCTGCCGATCATAGCAGAGGCTTTTGTCTCAGGAAGTACACAGAAACCTTTGCGAACGCCCATTCTGAAACCTTTTTCGCTCACGTCTGAACCCCAGGCGACCGTGTAGCCGTTGTCGATGGCATAGTCGAAAATCTGCATCATCTCATCCAGCGGCACGTTGTAGCATTGCGACCAACGCCAGTTGTCCTGGATCTCCAGTACGAATTTCTCGTAGAAAGGATGGTGCGTGTAGGAGGTGATGGAGATGTAGTCGTCGGCATTCAGCCCCAAAGACTCGTAGAAAGACTTGGGCGTATATTCTTTTCCGTTGTAAGTGAACTTCTCGGGAGCCGTGCCCAGATAGACATCGTGGACGGCAGCGATGGCGTTAAGGCAGAGCAACTCGTTGTTGGCGTTAGTCTGGAGCTGTTTCTGGTCGCCTTTGGCAACGGCTTTCACCATGGCATCCGTCAGGGCGGAAAGTTCGCTGTGGTCAGACAGCGTGTCGCCGTAAGCTGTGCCGGGACGCATCTCGCTTTCCGGCATCAGACCGAAATGCTTCATACCGTAGATTACGTCATAGAAAGAGCCTCCTTGGGAGAACGAAACGTCGCCGTGGGTGCGGATGGCAGCCTTGGCCCTGTCGTTGTAGGTGTTGGAAACGATATACATCTCCGACAGGTCATATTCGCCCTTTCCCATCCGAAGCAGTTCGGCCTCAATGAAACCTAACCCGGAGTAGCACCAGCAGGTACCGGCACGGTTTTGGTCTTTCACAGAAGTGATAGGGTTCTCTTTGACAACCTTGAATACATAGCCTTCCTCTTTTTTAGAGGTGTCGCTCTCCTGTGCGAAAGCGAAATTGCCGCACAGAAGGCACATCATCAAAATGGTACTTAATTTTTTCATTGTTATTATAACAGTTTAAGTTTAAAGTTGAATTTTTATCCAAATCAAGCGGCAAAGATAGTTTTTTTTTTGAATAGATACATCAAAATTGCGGCAGCCGTGTACCGGTTCTTTGTGAAAGTTTGCGACTCGTCTTTTTATGCTATCTTTGCGCTTCGTTGGAAGAGGGGGCAGGTAGATTATCTTTTTTCAGATTAACAAGAGTATGGCAAAAAGCAAAACACGTTATTTCTGCCGCAACTGCGGGGCGCAGTCGGCGCAATGGATGGGCAAATGCCCGTCGTGCGGAGAGTGGAACACCTTTGAGGAGGAGGTGTTGGTGCGCGAGGAGAAGCCTGCCCCCGGAAGGGCGTATATGCCCGTTACGGCAAGCGTGCCGAAGCCTATCGACGAGGTGTCGCTGACGCAGATGCCGCGGATCACGACAGGCTTTGCCGAGTTCGACAATGTGTTGGGCGGTGGCATTGTGCCTGGCTCTATCATCCTGCTTGGCGGCGAGCCGGGCATCGGAAAGTCAACGCTGCTGCTGCAGATGGCGCTGCACATCCGCCGGGGAAAGGTGCTGTATGTCTCAGGCGAGGAGAGCGAGGCGCAACTCAAGATGCGCGCCGCACGCCTCTCTGAAGAGGAAACACCGGGCTGCTATGTGCTCACCGAAACAAATACGCAGCAGATAATGAAACACATTGAAGCCCTGAAACCAGACATTGTGATTGTGGACTCTATCCAGACGATGCAGAGCAGCCTGCTCGACTCCGCCGCCGGCTCTATCTCACAACTCAAGGAGTGCGCCGCCGAATACCAGCATCTGGCCAAGACTTCTGCAGTCCCCGTCTTTCTCATCGGCCATATCACCAAAGACGGCACGTTGGCAGGACCTAAACTGCTGGAACATATAGTAGATACGGTGCTGCAGTTTGAGGGAGACCAACATTACGGATACCGCATCGTGCGCTGTGTCAAGAACCGCTTCGGATCTACGTCGGAGATGGGCATCTTTGAGATGACGCGCAGTGGCCTCAAGGAGATCCGCAACCCTTCGGAGATTCTGCTCTCGCAACACGATGAGTCCTATAGCGGCAATGCCGTGGCCTCCATCCTCGAAGGCAACCGCCCGATGATGATTGAGACGCAGGCTCTGGTGAGCACCGCTGTCTATGGCGTTCCGCAACGTTCTGCTACGGGCTACGACATCCGGCGCATGAATATGCTGCTGGCCGTGCTCGAAAAGCGATGCCGCTTCAAACTCGGGGCCAAGGACGTGTTCCTTAATATCGCAGGCGGCATTAAGGTGGACGACCCCGCCATCAACCTTGCAGTTGTGGCGGCAGTGCTCTCGTCTGCTGCCGACATAGCCATCGATTCCAAAACCTGCTTTGCCGGCGAGATGGGACTGAGCGGCGAGGTGCGCCCCGTGACCCGCATTACCCAAAGACTGTCGGAGGCCGCCAAACTGGGATTCTCCCGCATGTTTGTGTCCAAATACAATCTCAAAGGTGTAAATGCCGCCGACTATGACATCAAAATTGTGCCTATAACCAAGATAGAGGAGATGTTTCGTCTGCTCTTTGAATAAATATTTGAACAATTATGGAAGAAGATACGATTTGCAAAGAAGGGATTGTGCGTTCCGTTAACGGCGAGGATGTCGAGGTTGAAATCATCGTGCAGTCGGCATGCAGCGAGTGCCATGCCAAGAGCATCTGTATGCCCTCCGACAAAAGGAAGGAAACGGTGACAGCCAAGAATGTTCATCGTATCGCGCTCAACACGGGAGACAAGGTGCAGCTGGCGATGAAGACCTCCTCGGGCAACAAGGCGGTGCTGTGGGCCTATATCCTGCCGTTTGTCGTGCTGATGGCGGCACTGTACGGCATGTACGCTATTACGCAGAATGAACTCCATAGCGTGATTGTAAGTCTGTGCCTGGTCGTGGTCTACTACGTTGCATTGAAAAAGAGAAACCGGAAATTTGAAAAAGAGTTTCAACTCCACATAAAATCAAAACTCCCGCAATAGCCTTTTTTGCTACTTTTGCACGTTATAAAAATGGACTTTCAGAACGCTATGGAAAATAGAGACCGCTTTCACGAAATCGGCGACAAGCTGTATGCTGCCGCCAAAGAATACCTTGCCCACCATACCCAATATCCGACGGATGTGGTGATGGCAGTATGTTGGGACACCCTCGACATCCAGATGGACAGCCCCGATAAAATCGATGCTGCCTATACGCAATATTCGATGGCCGACTTTATCAGAATAAATGAGCAGGGGCTTTACGAACCGATTGTCTATTAGGCATTGCAGATGAAGAGATTTTTCTTGTTTCTGTTACTTGCCGGCATCTCGCTCGGGCTGTCCGTCAGGACGGTTTGCGCACAGAGCCGGGTGGATACGCTGTTGGCGAATATGTCGCTGGAGGAGCGCATCGCACAACTGCTGATTGTTAGGGTCAGTTCTACGGGTTCAGAGGCCGACATCCGAAAGTCGGTTGACAACATTGCCAAATACCGCCCGGGTGGGGTATGTTTCTTCAAAGGCACGCCGTTGCGGGAGGCTTCCGTCACAAACAGGATGCAGGCCGCCAGCAAGATTCCGCTCATTGTCTCCATTGACGGCGAGTGGGGCATCGCAATGCGTCTTGACAGTTGCGTCTCTTTCCCGCGGCAGATGACGATGGGGGCACTCTCCCCGAAGAATGACTCGCTCATTTACCGAATGGGTCTTGAAGTTGCCGCCCAATGCCGTGCCATTGGCGTGAACCTCAACTTTGCCCCTTGCGTGGACATCAACAACAATGCCCGCAACCCCGTCATCAACAGCCGCTCTTTCGGCGAGAACCGCGAACGGGTGACAGAGAAGGCGGCTCTTTATCTCAAAGGTATGCAGGACGGTGGCATCACCGGCTGTATCAAGCACTTCCCGGGGCACGGCGACACCGAAACAGATTCCCATATCGGCCTTCCCTCCATCAAAAAAAGCCGCATCGAACTCGATGAGATGGAACTCTATCCTTTCAGAAATCTCATCAGCAGCCAAGAGGTGGATATGGTGATGGTGGGACACCTGAATGTGCCCGCGTTGGATTCCGCCGACGGCTCCGTATCGTCACTGTCGTTCGCTACCGTGTCTGAACTGCTGAAACGGGAATATGGCTATACGGGCCTTGTTGTCACCGATGGGCTTGAAATGCAGGGCGTACGCAGACAAGCGCGCGGCGACGGTGAGGCAGAGGTACGCGCCCTGCTGGCCGGCGTCGATCTGCTACTCCTTCCGGGCTCTACAGAAACGGTGGTGCAAACGATTAAAAAGAACGTTTTGGAGGGACTCATCCCCGAAGAACTCATCAATGAACGCTGCCGCCGCGTGCTGCAGTTCAAAGAGGATAAAGGAATCCTTGACTATGCCCCCGTTGACCTTAAGAAAGTATCGTCCAACGTGAACGCACCCCATGCCGTGCATGTGTGCCAAGAGATTGAACGAAAGGCCGTAACGCTCCTTAAAAACGAGCATAATACACTTCCGCTCGTACGCAAACCAAACGACACGCTCGCCTCCGACAGCATTGTGCTCCTTTGTGTAGGACGTGAGGAATATCAGTCAGAATACCGCAAACTTGCCGATATGTACGGGTTGGTTTACAGATATATCCCAGGCAAGAAAGAGAAAGAAATTCCCAGCCGCCTCATTGATGCCGTACTGCCCTACAGCCGTGTCATAGTGGCGTTTGGAGCCTCTAACCAGCTGGCAAGTCGGCAGTATGGCGTTGACGCCGGCATTGTGTCACTGCTCAACAGCCTTTCCCACTCCAAAAGGACGGTCATGCTCCATCTCGGCAACCCGTACGCCCTCGACTATCTTGGCACGTCCGGAAACTACGAAGCACTGCTCGTCACCTACCAGTCCACCCCCAACAGCGTGCAGGCCGCCTTGCAGGTCTGTTTCGGACAACGCGATGCCGAGGGAATGCTGCCCGTGTCTAACAACGAATACCCAAGTGGCGCAGGTATTGTTCCTGATGAAAATGACGAGAACTTTTCCGCCCTGCCTGACAGCATCACCGCCCGTCTCGACACGATGTTTTCCGGCGCATGCCGCAACCACATATTCCCCGGCTGCGAGGTGGTGGCTTTGCAGGACGGAAATGTCTTGTACCGAAAATGCTTTGGATACTATACCTACGACCGCCAAGACAAGGTGACGATGCAGACGATGTACGATGTGGCCTCGCTGACGAAAGTAGCCGCCACAACGCTGGCCGTAATGAAACTCTATGATGAAAAGAGACTTCGCCTTTCCGATGCCGCCGCAAAATACCTCCCCTATCTGCACGGAACCGACAAGGCGCATATCACCATCTCGGAACTGCTTACCCACACCTCCGGACTGCCCGCTTTCATCCCGTTCTACAAAGACATACAAGGCAACGAATCATTCCTCCGCCGATACAAAACCCCTACGTTTGATGTCAAGGTTGCCGACAATTTGTATCTCCGGAACGACTATCCCGACACGATGCGTCAACGGATTGCCGATTGTCGCCTCGGACACCGGCAGTATGTTTACAGCGATCTCAACTTCTTATTGCTCAAAGAAATAGTGGAAAAGATAACGGAGATGCCAATGGATGCCTATCTTAATGAGAATTATTACAGCAAAATGGGACTGGCACGCACCGGTTTCAATCCGCTGTCGCACGGCTACTCCAAGTCGGACATCGCGCCTACAGAGAAGGACACCTCGTTCCGCCAACAGGTAGTGCAAGGCTATGTGCATGACCAGACCGCCGCGCTATTCTACGGCAATGCCGGCAATGCCGGTCTCTTCACGACGGCGGACGATATGGCTGCCATCTTTGAGATGTTGCTCAATGGCGGCACGTACAACGGACAGCGCTATCTTTCCGGAGAGACGGTGAAACTGTTCACTTCGGCGCACGAACAACACGGCTGCAAGGTGCGTGGGCTGGGCTTCTACACACCCAAACACCGGGGTGCATCCTCGATAGTGCCAGCCGATGCCGGCAACCGGATCTTCGGACATCAAGGCTTTACCGGCACCGTGGCCTGGTGCGACCCCGACAGCCGCCTTGTCTTTGTGTTCCTCTCCAACCGCATCTATCCCGATTGTTACCCGAACAGGCTGTCTGAAAGCCGAATACGGCTGCTTGCCCATGAGTTGATATACGAAGCCATAAATAACGACAATCATTAACCCCAAACATAAACCATGACAGGTGAACCTATTATACTGCACATAGAAACGGCCACGGAGGTGTGTTCTGCGGCTTTGACAAGTGGCGAACAGATACTCTGCGTGCGCGAGGACAGCAACGGACAGTCCCATTCGCACAACCTGCTGCCGTTCATAGACAGCCTCTTGAAACAGGCAGACTGTCCCGCGGCAGCGTTGCAGGCCGTGGCGGTCAGCATCGGTCCCGGCTCCTATACGGGACTGCGCATCGGGGCTTCTGCCGCCAAGGGCATAGCCTACGCGCTGAATATTCCGGTAATCACGGTGGATACGCTCGAAAGCATAGCGCAAGGGGCACGGCAGCGCTTTGCCGGCAACGACAAATATCAATATGTGCCGATGATAGACGCCCGCCGAATGGAGGTCTATGCCGCCCGCTATGACAGCCAGATGCGCTTGCTGGAAGCCGCAGCCCCTGTAGTGGTTGACGAGCAATCCTTTGGTACGCTGCTGGCCGACAACAGAGTCGTGTTCTGCGGCAACGGCATGCCTAAGTGCCGTGATATGCTGTCACGTCACCAAAATGCCTGTTTTGCCGATTTTACGCTGTCGGCACGCTATATGCTGCCCTCCGCCCTCCGCAAATGGAAAACAGAAGAGTTTGCCGACGTGGCATACTTTGAGCCCTTTTATCTTAAAGACTATGTGGCCGCAAAGCCTAATGTGAAAGGTCTGCATTGAACGCAATACCCTATATTTCTGCCTCGAAGAATGGAGATTCATGACCCTGTAGATCAGAAAAAGAAACTGAACATCATGGTAATCGCCGACCTTTCAGCGTATGGGCAGTGCGCCCTCCGCTACGGCGAACTGCTTGCTGTTGTCTTCAAGGCTTCGCTTACAGTAGTCACAAACTTTGGTTTCTCGCTTGAGCCGCACAAAACAGCCAAGGCCACGGCTGTTGTCACGGAGATTATGCCGCAACCTGAACCGGACACGGAACTTATTGTCCGCACCGACTACTTCTTCCCGGAAAGAATATACCGTTTTGCCGAAGAAACCAACACCATAATGTTCGTCATCGGTGTGGACCGTACCGGAAAGCAGGGGCTTTTCAACTGCCGCCGCGCCCTCGGATTCATCAAGCCCTCGCGCGTCCCCGTGATGACGGTCGGCAAGGCCTTGCCCCCCGACGACGCTTTCCGCAACGTGCTGCTGCCCCTCGACATTGAACGTTACGCCAAAGAGAAAGCGCTCTGGGCCGGCTATTTCAACCGCTTCTACCAATCCGTAATCCACGTGATTTACCCCTCTTATGCCGACACCGGACTTCGGAGGCAGGTACACGACAATGTTGCTTTTGTGGAGAAACTCTACAAAAACCTCAACGTCTCTTACAGCATCGCTAAGGTTGAACTGCAGAAAGACCTGGACCTCTATGCGTTGGAGTATGCCCGCAATATGGGCGCATCGCTCACCGTCGCCATCATTTCGCGCTATTTTTCGCTTGCCGACCTCTTCGCCGCCGCACGAATCCGGAAAATCATCGGCAATGAATACGATTTCCCCGTACTCTGCATCAACCAGCGCGACGACCTCTATGTGCTGTGTACGTGAAACCGTTTTTTGTTTAATTTTGCCTTTCTAATTTTCAAAAACCAACACACGATGAAAAAAAACATATTCCTCTTGTTGACGGCAATGTTCAGTGTGGCAACCGCAGTCCAGGCCCAGCATTTCAACCAATATTTTGAAAACAAGACCTTGCGGGTGAACTATCTCCACATCGGCAACGCCGAAACCGAAACGATGAAGATAGACCACTATACGGCAGGCGGCACCTGGAACGGCACCCGTGCCTGTCTGATCGAGCCGCACCAATATGGCGACATTTTGGTTGAGGTGATAGACTCCCTTACCAACAAACTGATATTCAGTCGCAGTTACTCGTGCCTTTTCACCGAATACCGCACCACAGAAAAAGGCAAGACCGAAATGGCCTCTATGGAAGAGTGTATCAACGTTCCGTTTCCGAAAAATACCGTATGCCTGAGGTTTACAAGTTTTGACCGCAAACGGAACCCCAACGTGCTGACCACCGTCTGGTTCAACCCCTTGACCACCGAATGTAAGCAGATGGAGAAAAAATACAAAACTATGAACCTCCACATCGGCAACAAGCCCGAAAAGGCCATCGACATACTCTTCATCCCAGACGGCTATGCCAAAAGCGATGCCAAGCGGCTCAAGAGCGACATGAAAGAATTTGCCTCGTATGTGATGGAATGTTCGCCCTTTAAGGAGATGAAAAACAAGATCAACATCCGCGCTATCGAAGGTTACTCCGAGGAGTCGGGCATTACGCAACCGCAGAACGGCATCTATCGCAAAACCCTGCTCAACTGCGCCTACAATGCCCTCGACCTCGACCGCTACCTATGCTGCGACTATGTTTGGAATATGCACGACGTGGCCGACGACGCCCCTTACGATGCTATTGTAATCATTTGTAACAGCGAAAAATATGGCGGCGCGGGCTTTTACAATTTTTACTGCACGGTTTACAACCATGGCAAGCACCCCGACTATGTCATTGTTCACGAGATGGGACACCTCATCGGCGGACTTGCCGACGAGTACTATACCTCCGAAGTCTCGGTGCAGGACTTCTATCCGGCCGGCGTAGAGCCCGTAGAACCCAACGTAACCACATTGGTGGACTTCAACTCCAAGTGGAAAGACATGTTGGAACGCGGTGTTGACATTCCCACGCCGCCGGCTGCCAAAGGCACCCCTGAATACGACAGGGTAGGGGTTTATGAAGGCGGCGGCTACGTGGCCAAAGGCGTTTACCGTCCTATGATGTACTGCACTATGAACGGCATTATGTACAACAAGTTCTGCCCCGTCTGCACCCGCGCCCTCAAAGAGGTCCTCGACTACTACGCAAAATAGTGGAGAAGCGTGTAAGACACTGGTGAGAGGATGGCGACATCCGTCAACAAAGTAAGGATTTGACAGAAAATGAAAGGAACGGCAATGACCAACGACGAAAAACAAAAACTATACAGATCTTTTCAGGAAAAATTCCCCAAAGATAGGTTGAGCTCAATGACGCTTGAGCAATATACGGGTATCGACAATAAAGACACTTTCTGCTATTGGCTTGAACATGCTACGCAAGAGTTAGGCTCTATAAAGGGCAGAAACGCTAGCAAGTTTGGAATATACCGATTTAAAAAAAAACCAGATAATCCAAAACTTAAAAATGACGGGGAATATGTCTGGTGGAAATATTACCATAAAGACAAAGCTGCAGACGCTTTTGCACTGGTGCGGGATTACATTGTAAAAATGGCAGCGTGTGCCCGAGAGGGGAAATGGAAAGACTTGGATGAACTCAGGATTGACGGTGTCAGATTGTTTGGCGATACGGTAAGATGGAAAATCGCATTTATGTATTCCAACGAAAAACTTGTCCCGATATTCAAACCAGAAGCCTTGAAATCCATTGCAGAGAAAAAGGGAATGGAAAATGCAAACAAAGCCACAATCCCGGAGTTGCAGTCGTTCTTGATAAGTCAGAAAAATGAAAAAGACATCTATGCGTATGCCGCTGAATTGTGGAAGTTGGCAGAGAACAAATCAGACAATTATTCTATTGATGTTATGCAAGAAAAGATACGGAAAACACGGGGAATGCCGTCGGTGGATGATACTTACTGCCAATTGCTGCAATCAAATAAGAACCTGATTCTCACGGGTGCGCCGGGCACTGGCAAGACCTACACGGCCAAGCAGATGTCGGCCTCAATCGTATCGGGCAATGGAAAGCGTTGGAATGACCTTGACGATTCTGAACGCAATCAGGTGGGTTTTGTGCAGTTTCATCCCTCTTTCGACTATACCGATTTTGTGGAAGGGCTGCGCCCCGATGCTAATGGCAATTTCTGCCGACAGGACGGCATTTTCAAGGTTTTCTGTAAAAAGGCGCTGAACGACAAAGAAAAAAAGTTTGTTTTTATCATTGATGAAATCAACCGAGGCGAACTCTCCAAGATATTCGGCGAACTTTTCTACTCCATCGAGCCGGACTACCGCGGCGTTGAGGGCAGGGTGCAGACCCAGTATATCAATATGGTAGAGGACGATGACGAATTCAAGGATGGGTTCTATATTCCTGAGAACGTTTTTATCATCGGCACGATGAACGATGTGGACCGCGGCGTGGAAACGATGGACTTTGCCATCCGGCGTCGCTTTGCCTGGCGAGAGGTCACGGCTGCCGAGAGCGCTGACAATATGGACATAAAAGGCGAAGCGCGAAATAGAATGTCTGAACTCAACAAGCAAATAGAAGAAAAACTTGGGTCTGCATACTGCATCGGCGCATCCTATTTCAGGAAATATGATGAAATCGGGTGCGAAAATCTCTGGAACAATCATCTTTATGGCATTATCTACGAATATTTTCGTGGAGAACGGGATGTTGACAGGCAAGTGAAAGAAATAAAAGCGGCTTACTTCGGCAAGAAGACTATGACCAACGTTATACCGGTTCCCGGTGATCAAGATCCTGCTGATGCACAAGAGAACGTCGAAAACGACAACAAAGACGCAGAATGAAAGCGCTTAATGTCCTCTTTTCCTGTAACCATGGATATAATAACCACAGACAACAATCTTAACAGTCCGTTTGTACTTTGCGGCGAAGAGGCACAAAAGGTGTGGGAAGACTTGAAGTGCATTGCAGGAAAAAGTATTGGCAAATTGAGTTCCGACGGGTTGTGGCTGTTTCCTGACAGCGTTTGCGGCCGCTATGATGATGGAATAGAAAACAATCCGATCTTCACGATTGAGGCCGTCGACAATGACAGGATCAGCCTCAAAACCGGAAACATTATGGGATTTGCGGGTTGTGGCTCCACCCGGTTGACAATCCGATCACGTTTTTCGCAAAGCAACGGCAATGACTGGTTTATGCTATATATGTTGCAGAAAGTCTTTTCCATCAACGTTTTCGCACTAGACCATAGCAGAAGCCAAGACTATGCGCTTGACATTGCAGCAATGCTGTTCCCCTACTTCCTGAAGAAGGCTATGGATCAGGGGTCTATCGCGAGTATGTGCATCGCGGATACAACGACAGCCGAGCGCGCGGTTTCATAGATTTCAATGCCCACATCCGCTACAATTATCCTTTCCGCAACGGTAAAATCTCGTACAGAACACGCGAATATGTATATGACAACACGGTAACACAATTGATTCGCCACACCATTGAGCATTTGCAACGCAAGACCATTTTTGGCGGGATGTTGAAACCGCCAGAAACGCAGAAACAGGTCAAGCAGATTAAAATGGCCACTCCGACTTACCGCCGCAGCGACCTCCGCAAGGTGATGCTTGCCAACACAAAACCTAAGATCCATCCTTACTACTCTGAATACCGACCGCTTCAGCGTCTGTGCCTCCAGATTTTGCACCACGAAAGGTTCGGCTATGGCGATATTGACGAAAACATCCACGGCATACTCTTCGATGGCGCATGGCTTTGGGAAGAGTACTTGAATATAACCCTTTCAAAAGCCGGTTTTGCCCATCCGAGAAACAAAACCGGAGAGGGACGATATTATCCCTTTAAAGAGAACCGGAAAAATGAAATGTATCCTGATTTCTATTATCCGAAAAACGGTGCTGAAAACGGCGGTAGGATTGACCTCGTTGCGGATGCCAAATACAAGAGGCTTAATACAATAGAGCGAAACGATCTTTTTCAGATGATATCCTATATGCACGTTATGGCCTCTAATAGAGGCATCTTAATCTGTCCGTCCGCACTTTCTGATACGGACGTTGACGGAATTGTGTTGCAGCCGTTCGTCAGCAAAGAGCAATACGGAACGCTTAAAGGAATAGGCGGTGAAATCTTCATTTGTAGAGTAAATATTCCGAAAACCGACGACTATGCCGGTTTTGTCAGGGCTATGGGGCAAATAGAGGAAGAGATTGTTGCGCTTGTTAAAAAGACTTAGCCATCGGGCAGTTGCAACTTTTATCAGTTATGGGATACAAAGAGATTATAGTTCCCGAATCGATCTCTTTGCGGTACGGCTTCAGACATTCCCCGAAAACCACCGAAATTTTACTTCAAGTAATTGATATTCAAAACAAAAGTCGTTTTTTTGTAGGCGAAAGACAAAGCATTTTTTTGAATGGAGGCAATCGCATATAAAGGAAGGGCGGCTGACGCTATTTTGCAGCGCAAACTAAAGTCGTCAGGAGCGGTTCTGATTGAAGGTCCCAAATGGTGCGGCAAAACCACGACTGCGGCGCAGCAGGCCGGGAGCGTCAATCACTACCGTGACGGCATAACCCATCCCAATATCCGAAGATTTCTGACCGGCGGACTGGGGTGGCATTTTGAAAAAAATGCCACCCTCTCCATCTATATCTATTCCTGCAGCAGAATTTTCAGCATTTGCATAGCGCTGTCGCTGACCACCGTTCCGGGCCCGAAAATGCACGATGCCCCGGCACGGTACAGGAAGTCATAGTCCTGCGGTGGGATCACACCGCCGACGGTGACCATAATGTCTTCGCGTCCGAGTTTCTTGAGTTCCTCGATAACTTGCGGCACGAGGGTCTTGTGCCCAGCGGCCAGCGAGGAGACACCCATGATGTGTACATCGTTCTCGACGGCTTGTTTAGCCGCCTCGGCCGGGGTCTGGAACAACGGTCCCATATCCACGTCGAAGCCAATGTCGGCATAGCCTGTAGCCACCACCTTGGCACCGCGGTCATGTCCGTCTTGTCCCATCTTGGCAATCATAATACGGGGGCGACGGCCCTCTTTGCGGGCAAACTCGTCGCAAAGTTCCCGCGCTTTCTCAAAAGAAGCATTGTTTTTCTGTTCTGAACTGTACACGCCTGATATTAAATTGATTTTTGCTTTATAACGTCCGTAAACTTTTTCCAGGGCACTCGAAATCTCGCCTAATGAGGCACGCACGCGGGCGGCCTTGATGGAAAGGTCGAGCAGGTTGCCCTCCTGAGTCTCGGCGCATTTGGTGAGAGCGTCGAGGGCGGTCTGCACCTCGGCCCCGTTGCGGTTGGCGCGCAACTCGGCCAGCCGCTTCAACTGGGCTTCGCGGACGGTGGTGTTGTCAACTTCGAGGGTCTCGATCGGGGCTTCCTTGTCGAGTTTGTACTTGCTGACACCGATGATGGCCTCTTTGCCCGAGTCGATGCGGGCCTGCTTGCGGGCAGAGGCCTCCTCTATGCGCATCTTGGGAATGCCTGTTTCGATGGCTTTGGCCATGCCGCCGAGTGATTCAACCTCTTGGATGTGTTTCCAGGCGCGGTGGGCAATCTGATGCGTCAGGCTCTCTACATAGTATGAGCCTGCCCACGGGTCGATGGACTTGCAGATCTTGGTCTCTTCCTGAATGTAAATCTGCGTGTTGCGGGCAATGCGGGCAGAGAAGTCGGTAGGCAGCGCAATGGCCTCGTCCAACGCGTTGGTGTGCAGCGACTGCGTGTGACCCAAAGCGGCGCCCATGGCTTCGATGCAGGTGCGGGCCACGTTGTTGAACGGGTCTTGTTCGGTAAGCGACCAACCCGAGGTTTGGCAGTGTGTGCGGAGCGCCAGCGATTTGGGGTTCTTCGGGTCAAACTGCTTCACAATCTTTGCCCAAAGCATACGGGCAGCTCTCATCTTGGCGATTTCCATAAAATGGTTCATGCCTACGCCCCAGAAGAAAGAGAGGCGCGGCGCAAAGTCGTCAATGCTCATGCCGGCATTCACGCCGGCACGCAAGTACTCCAGTCCGTCGGCGAGTGTGTAGGCCAACTCGATGTCGCCCGTGGCGCCGGCCTCCTGCATGTGGTAGCCGGAGATGGAAATGGAGTTGAACTTCGGCATATTCTTGGAAGTGAACTCGAAAATGTCTGCAATGATTTTCATAGAGGGCAGCGGCGGGTAGATGTAGGTGTTTCGCACCATAAACTCTTTCAGGATGTCGTTCTGGATAGTGCCTGACAACTGCTCCATCTTCACCCCCTGTTCCTCGGCGGCAACAATGTAGAACGCCAGCACCGGAAGCACTGCACCGTTCATCGTCATTGACACTGACATCTTGTCGAGCGGTATCTGGTCGAAGAGGATTTTCATGTCAAGAATAGAATCAACAGCCACACCGGCCTTCCCCACGTCGCCCACAACCCTCGGATGGTCGGAGTCGTAACCCCTATGCGTGGCCAAGTCAAAGGCAATAGACAGACCTTTCTGCCCGGCGGCAAGGTTGCGGCGGTAGAAAGCATTGGACTCTTCGGCAGTGGAAAACCCTGCATACTGTCGGATGGTCCATGGGCGGAAAGCATACATCATGGAATAGGGACCACGAAGGAACGGCGGGATACCGGCGGCATAGTTGAGATGCTCCATCCCCTCAAGGTCGTCAGCGCCATACACCTGCTTTACAGGAATCTGTTCGGCAGTCAACCAGTCTGAAACGATGTTGTTCTCCTTTTCCCATTCGCGGAAACTCTTGTCACTTCCGGCGTTCGCCGTGAAGTTTACATTACTAAAATCGGGACGCATTTTATCTTATAATTCAATTATTATTTTCACCACTGTTTCAGGAGGCAAAAGTACAAAAAAATGCGCTCTTTTGTTGTTATGGTTTTTTTTGTACTTTTGCCGATTGTATTTTCATCCATTATGAAAAAGGTTATCGGATTGTATATTCTTTTAACAATCATAGCATTAAATTCTTGCTCGGCCCAAAGTGGACGCAAGTCCGGGAAAGAAAAGGCCGTTGCGGAAGCAAAGGCAGAAACAGAAACAAAATCAGAGAAGATGACGGAAGTGCTGATTAAGACATCCAAGGGGAACATCAGGATTGCCCTGTACAATGAAACGCCCCAACACCGCGACAATTTCATCAAATTGGTGAAAGAGAACTATTACGACAATGTCCTTTTCCACAGGATTATAAAGAATTTTATGATCCAGACCGGCGATCCCGACTCCAAGACGGCAAAGCCGGGCCAGCGTCTCGGCAGCGGAGGCCCAGGATACCGCATACCGGCAGAGTTCGTGCCCACTGTCTATCACAGACGCGGAGCAGTGGCCGCCGCCCGCGACAACAATCCCGCCAAGTCGTCCTCCGCATCTCAATTCTATATAGTGGACGGGCAGGTGTATGACAACACCTATCTGGATATGGTCGAACAGCGGACCGGCAAGAGATTCAATGCCGAACAACGCGAAATCTATACTACCGTCGGCGGAGCCCCGTTCCTGGACGGAGACTATACCGTTTTCGGACAGGTGCTTTCAGGCATGGAGGTCGTGGACAAGATTGCCGCCCAGCCTAAAGACGCCAACGACCGCCCCGTGGAGGATATCAGAATCATCAGCATGAAAGTTATCGAATAACAAGACTATGAAGACAATAGAGGAACTTAAGAAAGACATTGATGGTTTCAATATAAACAATGCCGATACACTTGAACAATTCAGACTCCGGTTCTTGGGACGAAAGAGCGACATTCAGGCGCTTTTCGGAGAACTCAAGAACATTGCTCCTGAAGAGCGCAAGACTTTCGGACAGAAAGTGAATGAACTGAAAGAGAAGGCACAGGCGCGTTTCGAGGAGCAGAAGAGCAGAATTGAGGCGGCAGTGAGCGTCACCCGTTCCATCGCTGATGTCACCAGACCCGCAGGGTCGGCCGGAATCGGCGCCATGCACCCCATATCCCTGATGATGAACCAGGTGTACCGGATTTTCGAAGACATTGGCTTTCAAGTGGTGACAGGTCCCGACATCGAGGACGACTGGCATGTGTTCACGGCGCTCAACTTTGCCGAGGACCATCCCGCCCGCGACATGCAGGACACGTTCTTTGTCGAACTGCACCCCGACATTCTATTGCGCACCCACACCTCATCGCTGCAAGTGAGGACAATGGAACGCCAACAGCCGCCTATCCGCGTGATTTGCCCGGGGCGCGTGTTCCGTAATGAGGCCATCACCTCGCGCGCCCACTGCATATTCCATCAGGTGGAAGGCCTTTACATCGCCGAGAATGTCTCTTTTGTGGACATGAAACAGACGTTGCTCTATTTTGCCCAGAGAATGTTCGGCAATGATGTGCGCATAAGGTTGCGCCCCTCGTATTTCCCGTTCACGGAACCCTCTGCCGAAATGGACATCTCCTGCTGCATCTGCGGCGGAGAAGGCTGCTCGCTCTGTAAACACACCGGATGGGTCGAAATCCTCGGTTGCGGCATGGTGGACCCCAACGTGCTCGAAAACTGCGGCATCGACAGCGAGAAATACAGCGGTTTCGCTTTCGGACTAGGCATAGAACGAATGACAATGCTGAAATATATGACGAACGATATCCGGCTCTATTTTGAAAATGATGTCCGTTTCTTGCGTCAGTTCAGGTCTGCATCATCTCAAAAATAAACTAAAACAGGCAAGTTTCCGAAAAATACAATACTAATCAAAAAATGGGTAAGAAATTCAAGCTTATTAACACCATCCTCGGCATAGTCATTGGCATTGTGGCATCTGCCATTTATATCATGACTGCCGAGCCTACCGTTTCATGGTGGGATTGCGGAGAATATATTGCAACGACATCTAAATTGCTGGTGGGACATCCCCCCGGAGCACCTACTTTCCAGATCATCGGCCGCATCTGCACGCTCTTTGCCGGCGGTGACGTCACCAAGATGGCCTTTTGCGTGAACTGTATGTCGGCCGTGTGCAGCGGTCTGACGATTATGCTGCTCTATTTCACGATTGTGCGGCTGGCACGCAAACTTGTCGCCAAGAAAGGCGAGATGACGATTCCGCGCGCCGTCGCAGTGATGGGCTCCGCACTTGTGGGCGCCATGGCTTACGCCTTTTCTGACACGTTCTGGTTCTCCGCCGTCGAGGGTGAAGTATATGCCATGTCTTCGTTCTTCACCGCACTGGTGTTCTGGTGCATCCTGAAATGGGACGAGGAGTTCGACCACCCGAAGACGAACGTCAACCCAAACCGCTGGATTGTGCTTATTGCCTATCTCGTAGGTCTTTCGATCGGCGTTCACTTGCTGAACTTGCTGACCCTCCCGGCTATCGTCCTCATCGTTTACTACAAATTGTCTAAGAAGGCTACCGGCATGGGTGCCGTGCTTGCTTTTGACATCATATCTTTCTTCTTCGCTTTCTTCTGCTCTACGGCATGGATGTTCCTGATCTGGATTTTCGTCACCATCCCGTTGTTTGTGCTTTGTGTGAAGAGAGGGACAATGAAGTCGAAGGCCGAATGGGGCGTGTTCCTTTCGTTGTGCGGCTCTGTGGTGCTGCTCGGAGTGATTCTCTGGGGTATCATCCCGCAGGTGGTCAACCTCGCCGGAAAATTCGACCTGCTGTTTGTCAACACATTCCATCTGCCGTTCAACACCGGCACGATATTCTTCTTCCTGTGCATTGTCGCTTTGATATGCTGGGGACTTTGGGCAGGCTTCCGCAAAAACAAGCCGATTCTGCTTGCCGGCACGTTCTGCTTTATGATGCTGCTGATTGGCTATTCCACGTTCCTGACGCTGATAATCCGCTCTAACGCCAACCCTACAATCGATGAGAACAACCCCGAAGACGCTGTGGCTCTCCTGGCTTACCTTAACCGCGAACAATACGGCTCAACCCCCTTGATGTACGGACAATACTACAACACTAAAGCAATCGGTTCGGAAAACGGGAAACCGGTCTATGTCAAGGACAAGGAAGCCGGCAGATATGTGGTTTCAAACAGCCGGAAAGACGAGAAACCCAAATATGACCCGTCAGGCTGCACGCTTTTCCCCAGAATGTGGTCGGCCGAAAAACAGCGGGAGTATGTCAACTGGTTGAACAACCGCTATAATGGCGACAGCGCTTCGGACAAGGAAAACCGCCGGGCTCTCAAAAGGGGCGATACTCCTACATGGTCGCAGAACATCAAGTTCTTGCAGACCTACCAGTTCGGATATATGTACTGGCGGTATTTTATGTGGAACTTTGCCGGTCGCCAGAACGATTTGCAAGGCCGTGGCGACAACTACAACGGCAACTGGATTTCCGGCATCCCGGCCATAGACAACAAAATGGTGGGCAACCAGAGCGACCAGCCGCGGGCACTGCAGCGTCCCGGACGCAATGTCTATTTTCTGCTTCCGTTGCTGCTGGGCATCGCCGGCATCGTTTACCAGACCCGGAAAGACACCAAAAACGCCTTTGTGGTATTCCTGCTGTTTATCATGACAGGTTTGGCTATCGCATTCTATTTGAACATGTATGCGTTCCAGCCGCGTGAGCGCGACTATGCTTTTGCGGCCTCTTTCTATGCTTTTGCCATTTGGATAGGCTTCGGCGTGCTGGCCCTTTATGACCTGTTTGAGAAAGCCAAGAGCCAAAAGGTGCAGACTGTCGGCGCCGTGCTGACAACCCTGCTCTGCTTCGGCCTTGTGCCGTGTGTGATGGGTGCACAGAACTGGAACGACCACGACCGTTCAAACCGCTACACCGCATTGGCCATCGCCAAGAACTACCTCGACTCTTGCGCGCCAAACGCTATTCTGTTCACATTGGGCGACAACGATACATTCCCGCTTTGGTATGCTCAGGAGGTGGAAGGCTACCGCACCGATGTCCGCGTCTGCAACCTTAGCCTGTTGAGCACAAGCTGGTACGTGGACCAGATGAAACGCAAAGCCTACAATTCAGACCCGCTGCCCATCTCGATGACTTGGGACCAGTACAAGGACGGAACACGCGACGTGCTTTACCTTGAGCCCGGCGGCAACCAGTTTATAGACCTAAAAGCCATCGTGGAGTATGTAAAGTCGCCGCAGTTCGACAAAACCCGCCATTTGCTGCTCCTCTCGCAGAGCAAAGGCTACCGCTCAAACGGTCGCGCCATCCCCGCCAGTTTCTCGTTGCCTGTTGACAAGGCCAAGGTCCTGGCAAACGGTACCGTCGCCCCTGAAGACTCTGCTCTTGTCGTGGACAAACTACAGTGGAATATGAGCACCACCGGCGTGAACCCGCTGGCAAAGGCTTACATTATCATGATGGACATTTTGGCCAACAATAACTGGGAACGCCCCATCTATTACGCTTCCACTACAGGCTCGGAGGCTTACCTCGGACTCGAAGACTATTTCCAGTTGGAGGGCTTCGCCTATAGGCTTGTGCCTATCAGGACACCCCATTCGTACGACATCGGACGCGTGAATACAGACCGCCTCTACGATAACCTTATGAATGTGTTTATGGACCATAGCCGTGCCGACAAGGTGAACAATCCGGATGCCCCCACAAAAGAGGTTTATCCTTACGCATGGGGCGGTTTCAATGACCCACGCGTTTACCATAGCGAAGACAATACACGATTAGTTTCGATGATCCGCAAACTTTATAACCGTCTGGCTAACCAACTCCTTGTCGAGGGTAAAACTGCCGAGGCCGAGAAGGTGATGGACAAAGGTAACGAGGTGTTGCCTGACAATATCTTCCCCTATGTCTCTACTATGTCGAATATGTACGGATATACGCAGAACACCATTTTCTATATGCAGGATTACTTTAAACTCAAGACAGCATCCGGCAACAAGAAAGGAATGAAGATGGCGAACGACATCTTTGATGAGGAGGTGGAACTGTTCAACTGGTACAACGACTGCGACGAGCGTACACTCGATATTCAGGGCGACAACATCCATTACGACTTCCTCTTCCTGCATTATCTCCTGAACAACGTAGAATATCCGGACAACAGTCTGCTGAAACGCTGTAAAGAATTGAAGATTGACAAGGTGGCGATGAATTATGCGAACAACCTCTCTGCCGCAATGTCAAAGATGACCAGGCAACCCGATTTTGACCAGCAGACACTGGCCGGTTCTTTTCAGGAGTTGTATCAGATTGCAGAACTGGCCCGGAAGTGCGGCGACACGAAAACAGCACAGGCCATAGACGGTATGGCTAATGCTCAGTTGAGTTCGTTGGATGCCATCTCCCGCGAAATGGGGCAGGCTTTCAGGTCGTTTTACCGGAATATGGGAAGAACGGCAGAAGAAGATCCGGCAGTAACCGAAGACCCCCAACAAGATGAATAAAACATAAATGAAAAAACAATGAAAAAATTTGCTGTATTATTATGCGGCTGCGGCACATTGGACGGCAGTGAAATCCACGAGTCCGTAATGACACTGCTTGCTATAGACCGGAACGACTGCTCTTACGATATGTTCGCACCTGATGCCAACCAATATCACGTAATCAACCACCTGACGGGCAAAGAGATGAACGAGCAACGCAATATGTTGGTTGAGGCCGCGCGGATTGCACGCGGCAATATCCGACCGCTTTCAGAATGTCGTGTGCAGGACTATGACGCGCTGGTGTTCCCTGGCGGCAACGGCTCGGCAAAAAACCTCTTCACATACGCATTGCAAGGCAACAAATGTTCAGTCAGAGAAGATGTGGCCGATTTGGTACACCAGTTCCACGACCAAAAGAAACCCATAGGAGCACTCTGCATAGCCCCGGTTATGTTGGCACGCATACTCAAAAACATAACGGTAACTATAGGCAACGATGAGAAAACCATCGCCGATGTCTTGAGTTTCGGAGCCAAACACATCAACACTCAGCAAAAAGGCGTCATTGCAGACAAGCAGAATATGATTTTCACGACCCCTTGCTATATGCTGCCTGCCCGCATTTCTGACATCGCCGATTGTGCCGAAAACCTCATCGAGGCCATACTCGAGAATATGCAGTAGTGCATTATGGCCAACGTTGTGCTTGTCGGATTTCCCTCCTCGGGCAAGAGCGTCTTGGGCAGGATGCTGGCACAACGGATGAAACTGCATTTCATAGACCTTGACGAGGTCATTGAAGAGCATTGCAACAACACGATTCCCCGTATTTTTGAACAATACGGGGAATGTTTTTTCCGCGAACGGGAGCGCGAGATGCTGCTTGCTTGTCTTGACAAAGATGGCGTACTGATAGCCACCGGCGGCGGTACACCTTGTCATGGCGATGCGATGGTCCGTATCAATGCCCGTGCGGTATCCGTATATTTGCAAGCGGATGAGAACACATTGACGCAACGACTGCAGCAAGACTGTGAAAGAAGACCGCTGATTTTGGGAAAAAGCCGTGCAGAAATAGCGCGCTACGTTCACGAAACGCTACAGCACAGACATCCCTATTATGCGCAAGCCACTTTGACGGTGCATACTGACGATAGCGCAGACACCATCGTAAAACAGATAAAAGAAAAATTTAGACTTTAGAGGCGCTACGCGTATTGTCCATTCTCAATTCTATCAACTAAATTCTAAATTCTAAGTTCTGAAATATAGGTGCTACGCGTATCGTCCCAACTTTCATCATAAATCTTAAGTCTTACGTCTCAAGTCAGCCCCTGGCTTGTGCGTTGGACGAAAAAAGTCTTACGTCCCGTTCAGTCCTTGAGACACCGAACCGAATGCCCGGTTCTCTTGTGGTAGTCGTCGTTGTTGGTCACGTTGGCGTAACTGCGGTTGAGATTGCGGTAGAGAGCGAGGTCGTCATCTTTCTCGGTAGAAATCCAGAAGCGCCCATTGGTGCCGAGGTTGTAGTAATAGCCGTCGTAGGAGCCAGCAGGAACGGCCGAGAAACCCGTGGCGTTGTTGCTTGAAAGATTGTTCCCGATCGCACAGGTGTTGGAACTGCTGTGCCAGTGTCTTGTGGAGGCTAATGCCTTGGCGATATATGAACTGTTGCCTCTGCACTGGTACTGGCTTTGGGAACTGACGTAATCGGTGAGCTGCGTCCATTCCGCATCGGAGGGCACATGCCAGCCCGCCGGGCAGATGCCCTGCACCCCTGACGGGTTGGCTGTCGACGACCCTGCGCCGTTCATTACCGCCGCCCAGTTGTAAAGGTAGCCGTAAACGGGAACGTTGCCTTCTTCTCCGTTCGGGGCGTAACGGTATGGGGATGTCTTGCTTGTGGAAGAGCCCAAGGGTATTACCGTGCAGTCGCTGTACCTTGTGGTGCGCAGGTTCTCCCGCATCCAACACTGGCTGCCGATCTGCACCGTGTTATAGACGTTGCCGTCAACGTCACTCACAATGGATCGTCCGCAGACAAAGGCCGGCACCTGGGCGCGGCAAAGCGGCGTCTGCACTACGAGGCAGAGCGCAAAAAGAAGAATCGTTGTTCTGTAAAGAATGTTCATAAATTGTTTAATTAGGGATTAGGAATTTATTTAGGCTCGACATGTCGAAATCCGTGGTCTTTGGGGGTAAAAAATGAAACGATATGGTTTTCCGCAGACGGGAAACCGACATGTTGTTTATGAAAATAAACAGGTTTTGAAAATCTGTTCATTATTAGTATGTTCATCTGTTTGAAAGTGCAAAGATAACACTTTTTTCAACATATCAAATGTCAAATAAAAAAAACTCCTAATTCCTCATTCTTCAATTAACGATTCTTATTCGTCCGTGCTCAATCAACACTTTCTGTGTACATGATGATACATTATGGTAGTTTTTGAAAGTGTCTGTGCTGTCAATGGCAAATCTGCCGTTGAAACAATAATTGTCCATATTTTGTTCGGGTTTCGAGAAATGCGACAGTGCTTTCTGCGTTTATGGCTCTGACGAGTTCAACAATAAAAACCGGTCTTTGCCGTTTGCAAGAAACTAACCAAAGCTATACCTGTTATGAAATGCAATATGATGAAATTGTTGTCCATTCCGCTCCTGCTGCTCATCGTCGCCTCTGGTTTTTCGCAATCTGCTGCCGACAAGGTTGTAGGCGTTTATTATGTCAAGGATGACCAGTCGAGCGAGGTGGTGAAAATCAGAATCTACAAATGCAGCAACGGCACTTATGCCGGCAAGGTTGTCTGGATGGAGAATGCGAAATTCAAAGACGGCACGCCCAAAACCGACATAAAGAATCCCGACCCGAGCAAGCGCAAAACGCCCGCCGACAAGATACAGATGCTGTCAGGCTTCACATACAACAGCAAAGAGAAAAAATGGGAAGACGGAATGGTGTATGACCCGATTCACGGAAAAACATACAAGAGCCAGATGTGGTTCGGCGACGACAAGACGCTGCACCTGCGCGGCTATATCGGTATCCCGGCAATCGGCCGCACTATGAAATGGACGAAAATAGCATAAGTGTAATTGTTTAATATTTAATTAAATAGATATGACTGATAATCTGAAAGACAGGATAGTCTGGTTGAAAAGAGGCCGCATTGTCACTGCATTGCTGGCTGTTGCACTTGGCCTGCTGTTTGTTGTTATGCCTGAAGCCTCGGCTGATGCGCTGGCGGCATTGTCCGGCATATTGTTGATTTTGGCGGGCGTTGTCTCACTAGCTGTTTTCCTGCGCTACGGCATCGTTGCAGGCAATCGGTCGCTCATTGCTGCCATCGTGCTTGTATTGGCGGGCATCTTCTGTTTGGCGCATCCCGATGCCGTGCAGACGGTGCTGAGCGTCATTTTCGGTATGCTCATTGTCATCGACGGCAGCCAATTCTTTGCAGCCGGCATCGAGTGCGCCCGCGTGAAGATGAAAGGCTGGTTTCTGATGATCCTGTTGTCGTTGCTTATTGTCGTGTTCGGCGGCATTGTGCTGCTCGGCTCGTTTGATGCGTTTATGGTTTTTGTCGGCATTGCTCTGGTAGCGGACGGCATTTGCAAACTGATTATAACGTGTGCTTTCAGTCGCCGCATCAATGAAGCCAAAAAGAAAATGAACGAGATGCGCAATACGATATATATAGATTGAGTTTACAGTATCCCCAGTTTCGTCAGACCGAAGCGTACCAGCAGCGAGACGACAACAGGACAGGCGATATAAAAAAGCACGAAACGCAGAAACCGGCCGAAGCGGATGCCCGTATAGTAGAGAAAAAGCCCGATGTCGGCCAACTTGTAGAGTGTGCCGGACAACGCAAACAACACCAGCACAAGATAGACGTTGCCAAAGGCAAAGAAGCCGATGCCGAAAGCCAGCAGGTTGAGCACAATGCCCAGCACGGAGAAGACCAGGTTGAGTTGCTGCTTCCCGATGATTACAAAGTTGCCCGACAGACAGGTGCTGCAGAACACGACAAGCTGGTAAAGACCGAGAATGGCAGCGAAACTTCCCGCCTGTTCCCATTGCGCCCCTAAGATGAATACAAACAGCGGCTCGCCGAAAATCATCAGCAGCGCGATGGGAATGATGGCCGTCTTGATGTTGGCGGTCAGTATTTTGTATGAAAATTCCCCGATAGGTTCGCCGGCATTGTAGCGGCTTGTCGCCTCTTGATAGTAAACCCGGTTCACGGGGCTGGACAAGAAGCGGATTGGAATGCCCAAAATGCCCATACACATCGAATAGGAGCCGAGAACGGCACTTCCGAACAGCCGTTTGACGAGTTGGACGGGCAACTGTTGCGCCAACGTATCTACAATGTTGGCGGGACATTGGTACAGCGGAAATTTCTTGTGTTTCCGCAGCAGGTTGAGCATTGAATAAGATTCTTCCAGTTTGCCCGAAAAGGGGTTGGTATGGCGGAGCATATGGAGGACAGCCAGCAATGCCGATAGCAGTTTGCCTAAAAAATATCCCCATAAGCCGCACCCCAGCAGTCCCAACAGAATGCTGACCGCCACATCGGCGCATACGCCGATGACGGGATTCCAGAACAGCACTCTGTACAATTTCAGACGGTTTGTATAGGCATAGCAGACGGCAGAGATGTTGGTGAGCACGATGTACAGCCACAGCATGATGCAGGCAACCTTGTAGTTGAGGCTTACTGTGAACAATTGGCGAACACCTGAAAGCAGCAAGGCGGCTGCCAGCAGCAGCGTTGACAACACGATGACCGAGAGTGCGGTGAGGCGGCAGAGTCCTTTGGCCTCATCCTCCACCTTTGGAATCATAATGGCAGACATTAACCCTAAACATACCACTACGCCGAGTATGGCGGCATTGGAAACCAGGAACGAATAGTCACCTAAAATGTCAGGAGCGTAAATTCGGCTGATAAACGGAAGTGAAACAAACGTGATGACCTGGGACAGCACCACCCCTGCTGACAACGTCATAACACTCTTGACGAAAGAGTTGTTACGTACTTTGTCTCGCAAAACCGAAGCGAGATGTTTGATGCCGTTTGCCATTGACTTGTCTTTTCCTATGTTTATGCCAGCAAGATGTCATGCCTTTGCTGGCGTGAAAAGACCGCAAAGATACTATAAAATGAGCAAAAGCCACCTTTGGGAGGAAACCGTCAGGTCAAATTTTATAGGGGCTTGCAGGAATAGAAAAAAAATGTATTTTTGCAGTCTCAAAATTGACAATGCAATTGTCGGGTCCCTTAGCTCAGTTGGTTAGAGCATCTGACTCATAATCAGAGGGTCCAAGGTTCGATACCTTGAGGGACCACAACGTTGGCCAAGCACTTGCAGAGATGTTTGTAAGTGTTTTTGACAGAATTTCCTTTACTTTTAAAAATGGTGTCGTTTATGGAATGGCCGGTGTAAAAATTGAGCAGGCAAAACAACGTTGTTCAGATGTATCGCAGGCTTGGCAAAATATACCGGAACGATTGCGGCAGAGGAAGCACCTTTGAAAAATCATCTTATATTCTTACCCACCCAACCTTTTTTCTATAAAATGATGAATGGTCTTGAGTATGTACAATTCATTTGCGATGCCCGGCAGAACGAGGTGGGCAATATTGTTTCAAAAAAAACGGTGTGTCAGAAACTGTAACCTATCTTTAATCTCCATCCGAAACCCTGCATCGGGTAATTCCTGATTATCTCGTAATTTATGTTGGAAAGATTGAGCAGTTCTATTTTTATGTCAATCCTGGTGTCTTTTATGCCCGATTTTGACTTCAGTACTTCTATTTCGTGCCCTATCGTGATGCTGTGGTCGATGTAACCGTTCACGATGTTGCTCGGTATGTTTTCTCGCAGATAATACCGTTTCCCGCAAAGGATGATGTGGTAACCGACAGTAAACCAGAGGGTCTGAAAACTCACGCTGGTTGTTCCGGACCATTCTGGCGTATAGGGAATCTGGTGGTTGTAGGTTTTGCTGCCCTTTTCGGTGCGGTCAATGGCCTTTTGGTAGGTCGCATTGCCATTGAATCTGAAACAGTATCCTCTTGAAAATTGGTATTCCAAATTCATGTTCAATTCAGCGCCGGCAATCCAAACTTCACCGTAGTTGAGCATCGTCCAAGAGAAGAGGTTTCCCGCCGGGAATGCTACAATTTTGTCGTTCACGATGTTGAAGTAGTTGTCAAATGATGCCGACAATGTTATTTTCTCGCTTGACAGACGCTGCTGTTTCAAGACGACTCCGATATTCCATTGATGTGTCTTTTCCGGCTCAAGTTCAAGGTTGCCGACTTCGCGATAATAAAGGTCGTTGAAAGTGGGCATCCGGAAGATGTTCTTGTAAAAAGCCCGGAAAAAAAACAAACGCCCCGTTTGCACCGACGCACTCACGGATGGGGACAGATGTATGTAGTTCTTGCCGAGTTTTTTGCCCTGTGCCCGGTTGGTTACGGTTGTGAGCAGGACGTTTGTCGCAGCCGTGAAGATAGGGTTGCTTATTTTGTGGGTCAACGCAGTCAAGGTGGTGAAACGTAACGGGTCTTTATAGTCTAAAGTGTTTGCTTTCAGTTGGTTGTAGAAAAAATCGTTAGAGAGTGCTACGGCAAAGTTTATCTTTCCTACCCGATCCTCATCATAGCCTACAGTCTGTGTGAAATATCCCTCAAATTGGCGGTAGCGGTTGTCCAATTCGCCGGCATCGTTCAAATAAGCCGGGTCAAGGTATTTGGTGTAGTCGTAATTGTACTTGACCCCGGCAAGGTATTGCCAGTGTCCATCAAGAGCGTTGGTGTATTGAACCTGTCCGAAGATGTTGCGGTTCCACAACTTCTGCGATGACTCCAGATTGTAGAATACGGTGGCGGAGGGCAGCCCGCGCTCCGAGTCGGAGCAATACCCTTTGATCGACAGGAATTGTCTGCGCCCGAGGGCAATGTTTATGTTCGCTTCCGCATTGATGGTCTGTATCTCCGAGTTTTGCCGCCGTTCTCTTGAAACGCTGTCCATATCGGTGCCATAGTGCAGCAGATAAGGATAGTTGCCGTCGGAGTGCGTATAATTCCCCGATATGTTCCAAAGCAGGTATCTGTCTTCCTGTTTCTTGCTCCGCAAAAGATGCTCAAAAAAGAATTGCGGCGAAACGAGCCCATACGCCCCCTCTGTGAGGGCTAACCTGAACGACACGGGACGCTCAGGTATCGGGTGGTATGTTTTGATGTCTAAAAGATTGCTGTATGAAAAAGTCCGGGCGGGTTTCATAATGTCATTGTCAAGACCGGTAATCAGTTTGACGCTGCCGATGCAGTCCATCGATATCTTCCCCAGGTCTATCTGCCCGGTTTGGCAGTCGGTGAGCGCGAAGTTGTCGTAAGCCACGCCCGTGTGTTGCGAACCGAGCCCGCGCACCGACACGGTCTTCATTCCGCCCGTACCGCCATAGTCTTTCACAACCACCCCCGACAGGTATTTGATGGCATCTGACAACTGGAGCGTGGGCAGTTCGCGCAATTGCATTGTGGTGAGCGTCTGCACTGCCGCCGGGCTTGTCTCCGTTTTGAAAAACCACCCGCCGATGTTGACCTCATCAAGCATCCTCACCTTTGTGCTGTCCCCTTGTTGCGCCTTCACCGGAGCCGCAATTATACCAAAAAGGAAAAACAGACTGATTGTCAACAGTTTGTTCGCCCTATGAAAATATGTAGGTAGTCTTATCACAAGGAAAAGACTAAATGTACTTGTTCCCGAAATCCACTTGCACGTCAGCGACGTACTGGCGGATTTGCTGCTCGTCAGATTTCCGGCAGATCAGCAGGATGTTGTCGTTCTCTACAACGATATAGTCCTCAAGACCTTGCAGAACGACAACCTTATCTTTGGGTACGTTTACAATACAGTTGGAGGTTTCGTAAGCCTTGACGTGGTTCCCAGAGATGACGTTCTGTTTGCTGTCTTTCTTGCGCAGGTTGTAGAGAGAACCCCACGTGCCGAGGTCTGACCAGCCGAAGTCTGCGGCATATACTTTCACGTTGCGTGCTTTTTCCATAATGCCGTAGTCAATAGAGATGTTCTTGCATACTTGGTAAATATGGTCAATGAACTCCTGTTCTTTCGCTGTGTTGTATAGACCGTCGCCCTGTTTGAACAGGTTGGACACGTCGGGAAGAAAACGGTCAAAAGCCTTTTCGATGGAAGAGAGCGACCACATGAATATGCCGGCGTTCCAAAGAAAATCGCCGCTTTCGATGAAATGGCGGGCCATTTCAAGTTCGGGCTTTTCGGTGAACGTTTTCACGGCGAAGATGGCGTTGTTCTTGTCGTATCGTTTGTCTTCGTCATACTGGATGTATCCGTATCCGGTGTTGGGCGAAGAGGGGCGTATGCCGATGGTGAGCAGCCAGTCGTTGTCGCTCACGGCGGCAAGTCCCTGTTCAATGACGTTCACAAAAGTGTTCTCGTCGAGGATGACATGGTCGGAGGGTGCAACGACAATCACGGCGTCCGGATTCCGGCTTTTGATTTTCTGGTTGGCATATTCGATGCAAGGTGCCGTGTTGCGGCGGTAGGGCTCCAATATGACCTGCTCTTCCGAGATGTCAGGCAACTGACGCATAGTCAGTTCTTTGTTCTGTTTGTTGGTGACGATGTAGATGTTCTCCTTGAGGCAGATTCTGGCAAAACGGTTGAATGTTTTTTGTATCAAGGTTTTGCCCTCCCCTAAGATGTCAAGGAACTGTTTGGGGGTTTTGCTGTTGCTCATAGGCCAGAAGCGTGCGCCCACACCTCCGGCCATGATGACACAATAATAGTTCGGGTTGATCATAGCGTATTATTTTACATGGGTTCGGTCAGTTTTCGTTCAGGGCTTTGATTCCGGGCAGTTCTTTTCCCTCCAGGTATTCCAACATGGCGCCGCCGCCGGTGCTGATGTAGGAGATGTAGTCGGCAAGGTCATACTTGTTGATGGCGGCAATGGAGTCGCCGCCGCCGATTACGGAGTATGCGCCTGCCAACGTAGAAGCGGCCACGCTCACGGCCACCGCCTTGGTGCCATTGCTGAACTTGTCGATTTCGAACACGCCGACAGGCCCGTTCCAAAGGATGGTTTTGGAATCCTTGATGACCTGTGCGATGCTGCGGCAGGTTTTGGGACCGATGTCCAGCGCTTCCCAGCCATCGGGGATGTTGTTGTCCTCGGTGGTGATCACTTGTGCGTCTTCGCCGAACTTGTCGCCGCAGACGCTGTCAAGCCTGCAATAGAACCGGGTACCGGAGGCTTCTATCTTCTGCAGGATTTCTTTTGCAACGGGCAACATTTCGGGCTCAAACAGAGAGTTGCCGATTTTGTAGCCCATAGCAGCCAGAAAAGTGTAACTCAAACCGCCACCTACGATGAGATTGTCCACTTTCGTCATCAGGTTGGTGAGGATATTGATTTTTGTCGATACTTTCGAACCTCCGATGATGGCGGTGAACGGGCGTTCCTGTCCATTGAGCACTTTCTCCAAACTCCTCACCTCGTTATACAGCAAATATCCGGCGAATGCCTTGCCAGGAAATTCTTGTACAATGGTGGCGGTAGAGGCATGGGCGCGGTGGGCGGTGCCGAAAGCGTCGTTTACATACACATCGCCGAGACGTGCGATGGCTTTGGCAAACATAGGGTCACCCTTCTCTTCTTCCGCATGAAATCTGAGATTCTCCAGCAATGCGATAGAGCCAGGCTTCAGGCCGCTGATGGTTTCTTCTGTTTTGCCGTCCAACACGTCACCGGCAAAAACTACCTCTTGCCCCAGGATTTCTGACACCGCTTTCACGATGTGGCGCAAGGAGTATTTGTCGTTCACCTCCCCTTTAGGGCGTCCTAAATGCGACATCAGGATTACGGTGCCGCCGTCGCGCAGGATCTTGCAGATGGTCTCTTTTGTACGCACGATGCGCGTGCAGTCCGCCACGTTGAACTGTTCGTCCAAGGGTACGTTGTAGTCCACGCGGACGAGAACTTTCAGGTTGTTGAAGTTGAATTGGTCTATAGATTTCATAATAACAGGTTTTTGTTTTTGCTTGTGAAATATTAAACAGACACATCGGCTTTGATGTGCGGGTGGGGGTCATAGCCCGTCAGTTGGAAGTCTTCGTAATGGAATTTGAAAATGTCGTTGACGGCGGGGTTGAGAGTCATGACCGGCAGTTCTCTTGGCTCGCGCGTGAGTTGAAGCCGGGCTTGGTCAAGGTGGTTGTTGTAGAGGTGTGCATCGCCTAAGGTATGCACAAAGGTGCCGGGCTTTAGACCGCAAACTTGTGCCGTCATCAGCAGCAGGAGGGCGTAAGAGGCAATGTTGAACGGTACGCCCAAGAACACGTCGGCACTGCGCTGGTAGAGTTGCATCGAGAGTTTCCCGTCGTTGACATAAAACTGAAAAAGCACGTGGCACGGCGGTAACGCCATTTGGTCAATTTCGCCCACATTCCAGGCACAAACGATATGCCGACGGGAGTCAGGATTGTGTTTTATCTGATCTGTCACCTGACTGATTTGGTCAATGTATTTTCCGTCAGTGCGTTGCCACGAGCGCCATTGCTTTCCGTAAATCGGTCCGAGGTCGCCGGTGGCATCCGCCCATTCGTCCCAGATGGAGACACCGTTTTCGTTCAAAAAGCGGATGTTCGTGTCGCCATTCAAGAACCAAAGCAGTTCATAGATGATGGAGCGTAAGTGCAGTTTCTTGGTGGTGAGCAGCGGAAAACCGTCGGCCAAGTCAAACCGCATTTGGTGTCCGAAGATACTGAGGGTGCCTGTTCCCGTGCGGTCAGACTTGTCCGTTCCCTTTTCGAGGATGGTGCGGAGAAGGTCAAGGTATTGGCGCATAATTGTTAGATGACAATCGGTTAAACGTTAGCCGGGAGACTTTCGAGGGTGTCAATCACGGGGGCAAGGTCCGGGACTTCAGCTTTTTCTATTTCGCCGTTGTCTGCCAGATTGGCCAATGTGGGCTCAATCGGCATCTGTGCCAGCAGTTTGAGATGGAATTCTTTGGCCACCTCTTCGGCATGGCTCTTCCCGAAAACCTCTATTTTCTCGCCGCAGTGCGGACAGCGTGCATAGCTGTAGTTTTCCACCAGTCCAAGAATCGGGATGTTCATCATGCCGGCCATGTTCACGGCTTTGCTTACGATGAGCGAAACCAGGTCTTGTGGAGAGGTGACCATAATGATGCCGTCTAAGGCGATGCTCTGGAATACCGTGAGCGGCACATCGCCCGTGCCGGGAGGCATGTCAACTAAAAGGAAGTCGATGTTGTCCCAGATCACCTCGGTCCAGAACTGCTTCACCATGCCGGCGACTAACGGGCCGCGCCATATTACCGGCGTTTTCTCGTCGTGTGTGAGCAGGTTGGCCGACATTACATAGATGCCGCTACCGGTCTCCACGGGCAAGATGCCCTCCTCGCTGCCTTGCACGAGCGTGTGCAGATTGAACATTTTGGGGATGGACGGTCCAGTGATGTCGGCATCTAAAATGCCGACGCGATAGCCCTTGCGCTTGAGCATAACCGCCAGCAACGAGGTGATGGAACTCTTGCCTACGCCGCCTTTCCCGCTAACAATGCCGACAACTTTCTTGATGTTGCTTTTTGGGTTCGGCTTTTCCATGAGATCTTTCTGTTCGCAGCTTTGTTGACCGCAACTGCCGCAATCATGATTACATTCTGCCATATTCTTGTATCTGTTTTTTTAGGTTTCCCTTGTCTTTAAAGGGAAATGACTGTTGTTTTTCAAACGGCAAAGATACAACAATCTGACGTTCCCTAATCTCTCCTTTTACTGAATGCCCGGAATACAAAAGAGGCTGCATCTTTATGACGCAGCCTCTTTTGCGAGTGTGTTGTTATCTGATCTGTAAGATTATTTCACGATAACTTTAGCCGTATGGTTGTTGGCTTTCAGCAAATAAACACCGGCCTTGAGGTTAGAAACATTGATGGTCGTGTTGTTGACAACGTTTTCGCTGTAAACTCTTTGGCCGACAAGGTTGAACATTTCAATCAGCATCTGCTTGTCGCTGCCGGTGCTGACATTGATGTTGTTGGTGGCGGGGTTAGGATAAACCGTGAGGTTCTCTTTTGCCATTTCCTCAACGCCAACCCATTCGCAGTCGTTGCAGGAAACATACAGTCCGAGGTAAGGATAGTCGAAACCTGCGATACTGTGCCACATTACAGAAGGCCCGTAGATGCCGTACATCCAAGATGTTTCATCATAAAGGTCGTAACGGATGTCGGTGTCAACGAAACCGCCCTGGTTCATATTGTTGATCAGTTCTTCAGAACCGAAAGAATAGTCTGCGCGAGGGTCTTCGAAGATGAATGCGGTGAAGTAAGAAGCGTTGTAAAGGGTGTCGTTGAGGGCGATGTCATAGCCTCTTTTGAAAGTGTAAGCAACGTTCCAGACTTTGCCGGCTATGTTTTCGATGCCAACAGGGATGGAGTAGATTTGAGGATAGTAACTGCCTGTTTCGTCAACTTCGCAAACTTGCTCGTCGCCCATCGGGTACTTGACAACCACTGCGTTGGTCTGAACGCCCGTAGCGGCATCATAGCCTACAGCGTAGAATCGGATGGCGATTTCACCGGTACTGGTATAAGTAAGTTGCATAAGGTCATTGGTGTCGAGGTCTGTCAGGAAACCGACAATCAACGTGTCTTTTGTACCGGCGGGGGTGTTGGACTCGCGGAAGTAACCGCCCATAATATAGACTGAATCGATGTTCAGAGATGCGCTCTGGTTCAGAGAAATGGTCGGGATTTCGGCACCGTCCTCATCAGTGTTGTTATAATTCCACACGTCATCATTCGTGAAATCGAAAGTTTGAGCCCAACCATGAAGATTAGGATGCCAAGGACTAGCAGCGCTGCCGAACAATCCCAATGAGTCATACTGAAGAGGATAACCATGTCTTGTGGTGGACTGACCGCCAAGATAGTTGTCCAAAGCGTAGAGGTAGTTGACCTCCATTGCGCCTGCACCGCTCTTGGAGGCTTTGGCCTTGAGTTGTTTCTCGATTTTTGAGAAGTTGGCCTTGTCTTGGAACTGATGAGCCGTTTTAGGCGTGAACTGTGCGAATGCAGGAACTGCAATCACAATCGCTGCCAACAAAATGGAAATTTTTTTCATCTTAGTTTTGATTTTTTGTGTGTTTTGTTATTTGAATAATGTGTTTTTCGTTCAAGCGGCAAAAATAGTTTTTTTTTTGTTTCTCAAGTCTGAAAAACATTTTTTAGGAATAAAATAATCGGCAAAGGTTTAAGGGGGAATCACGATTCTTCCGAAAAGTTGTCGATTTCTTCGCGCAGGTTTTCCATGATGAAGTTCTGCCGCTCCGCCGTGTTGTTGCCCATATAGTATTCGATGACGGCGTCGATGTTCGCTTTTGGGTCAAGCAATACGGGTTCGAGCCTTATGGAGTCGCCGATGAATCCCTTGAACTCTTTGGGCGAGATTTCGCCAAGTCCCTTGAATCTGGTGATCTCTGGCTTGCCGTTCAGTTTCTTTATGGCTTCATGTTTCTCCTCTTCCGAATAGCAATAGAATGTTTTCTGCTTGTTGCGCACCCTGAAAAGCGGGGTCTGCAGCACATATACGTGTCCCGACCGTACCACATCGGGGAACAATTGCAGGAAAAAAGCGAGCAGCAGCAGCCGTATGTGCATGCCATCGACATCGGCATCGGTGGCGATGACGATGTTGTTGTAGCGAAGCCCGTCGGTGCCGTCTTCCAGATTCAGGGCGGCGAGCAACAACGCCAGTTCTTTGTTCTCGTAGATGGCGCTCTTCTTCTTGATGATGTTGGCGGGCTTGCCCATCAGACTGAAAACGGCCTGGGTGTTGGCATCGCGCGACTGCGTGATGGACCCCGAAGCCGAGATTCCCTCGGTGATGAAAATCATGGTCTCCAGCCGCCTTGCATCGTTAGTGTTGAAGTGGTAACGGCAGTCGCGCAACTTGCTGTTGTTCAGACTGACTTTCTTCTGCAGGTCTTTCGACTGCTTTTTCAGGTTGCTGATGGCGGTGCGTTCTTTCTCGGCCTCTTGTATTTTCTTGAGGATGACTTCTGAAACTTCAGGATGGCGATGCAGATAGTTGTCGAGCAGCCGCCCCATCTTGTCGTTCACGTAGTTGCGGATGCTTTGACCGTCGGGTTCCATATAGTCGGAGGTCAATTTGGTCTTGGTCTGCGAGTCGAAAATCGGGTCCTTGACTTTAATCGACATGGTGGCCGTGATGGAGTTGCGGATGTCGGCGGCCTCGAAGTTCTTTTTGTAGAAGTCGCGGAAGGTCTTGACCAAAGCCTCGCGCATGGCCTGCTGGTGAGCGCCGCCGTGTGCCGTGTACTGGCTGTTGGCAAAGGTGAAATAGTCTTCGCCGTATTTTCGGCCGGTATGCACCATGGCAAATTCGAAGTTCTCTTCCTTAAGGTGGATGGGTTCGTAAAGCCGTGTCTCTTCGGTCTCTTTGTTCAGCAGGTCTATCAGTCCGTTCTTGGAATAGAATTTCTGACCGTTGAAGTTGATGGTCAGTCCTTTGTTGGGATAGACGTAGTACCAGAGCAGTTTTTCGATGTGTTCTGTGTACCACTCGTAATTCACGAAGATGGTGTCATCGGGGAGGAACGAGACCAGAGTCCCGTTTTTCTCGTCCGTGTCGGTAATCGGGAACTCATGAACGAGCAGTCCGCGCGAGAACTCCGCCCTTTTCATCTTGCCGTCGCGCACGCTCTGCACGAGCAGGGAGGTGGAAAGGGCATTAACGGCCTTCACGCCGACGCCGTTCATGCCGATGGAGGCAAAGTCGCCTTTGAAGTTGCGCCCGGTGTTCATCTTGGAGTAGCAATCTACCGTCTTGTTCAGAGGGATGCCCCTGCCGTAGTCGCGGACAGTTACCCTTTTTTCACGGATAGTGACGTCAATGGCTTTGCCGTAGCCGTTCATGAACTCGTCAATGGCATTGTCCAGGACCTCTTTCAGCAGAATATATATACCGTCGTCCGGGGAGGTGCCGTCTCCGGTTTTCCCGATGTACATGCCCGGCCGGGTGCGAATATGTTCGTACCAGTTTAGGGTGATGATGTTGTCGTCCTGATAATCGGCCATAGCTTATGCTTCTCTGACAACGGAAATTCTCAGAACGATACCTTCTACGTCAACGGTGGCTTCGCCGTTTGCGGGCTCTGCAAAGTCGAGCGAAGAGCACAAGGTCTCGTTTTTGATGTAATTTTCGAATGAGGTGAGCGCAGGCATGATGGCCGGATTGTTTTCCACTGTAATCTTGATATGGTCAAGCACTTCGAAACCGTTGTCTTTGCGGTAGCTCTGTATTTGTTTGACAAATTCGCGGGCAAGGCCTTCGTTTTTCAGTTCCTCGCTTATCTCGATGTCCAACGCTACGGTCAGCGCGTTCTGGCTTGCCACAACCCACCCCGGAATGTCTTGCGTGTGTATTTCCACGTCTTCTTTTCCGATGGTTACGCTCTGCCCCTCAACGTCTATCACGAGTTCCGAGCCGCTTTCTAATGTGGCAATGTCAGCCTGCGACAAGCATGCAATGCGTTCAGCGACTATCTTCATAATCTTGCCGCACTTGGGTCCTAATTTCTTGAAGTCCGGCTTGATGCTTTTCACGAACATGCCTTCGTTGTTGCCGACAAGCATGAGGTCTTTCACGTTGACTTCGTGCAGGATCAGGTCTTGCACCTTTGAGATTTGCTGTTTGAGATTATCATCCGCTATGGGAATCATGATTTTGGACAGCGGCTGGCGAACTTTCAGGTTGGTTTTCTTTCTCAATGAGAGAACCATTGAGGAAATTTGCTGGGCGAGTTGCATGCGCTCTTCCAAATCCTTGTCTATCAGTTCTTCCTGCACTTGCGGATAGTTTGTCAAGTGGACAGATGCGAGGTTTTCTTTCTTTGAGACGGCATTGAGGTCAAGATACAGCCGGTCCATGAAGAACGGTGCGATTGGCGAGGCTATTTTGGCAATGGTGACCATACAGGTGTAGAGGGTCTGGTAGGCAGAGATTTTGTCCTCTGAATAGTCGCCTTTCCAGAAACGGCGGCGGCAGAGACGCACAAACCAGTTGCTGAGGTAGGAATCCACGAAGTCTTGTATTTCGCGTCCTGCCTTTGTAGGCTCATAGTCGGAATAGTTCTCGCGGCAATGTTTCACCAGCGTGTTGAGTTCTGAAAGGATCCAGCGGTCTATCTCCGGTCTCTGCTCCATCGGGATGTCGGGTTCGCTGTAGGTGAAACCGTCAATGTTGGCGTAAAGTGCGAAGAAACTGTAGGTGTTGTAAAGGGTACCGAAGAATTTGCGCTGCACTTCGCCGATGCCCGTCTCGTCAAATTTGAGGTTGTCCCATGGTGAGGCGTTGGTTATCATGTACCAGCGGGTGGCATCGGGACCGTATTTATCCAGAATGTAGAATGGATCCACGGCGTTGCCCAGCCGCTTCGACATCTTGTTTCCGTTTTTGTCCAGCACCAGCCCATTGGAAACAACAGACTTGTAGGCCACCTTGTCGAACAGCATCGTGGCGATGGCATGCAACGTGAAGAACCATCCCCGGGTCTGGTCCACGCCCTCGGCGATGAAGTCGGCGGGGAAGTTCTTTTCAAAGAGCTCTTTGTTCTCGAAAGGATAGTGCAGCTGGGCGTACGGCATGGAGCCGGAGTCGAACCAGACATCAATCAGGTCGCTCTCCCTGACCATACGTTTGCCGGAGGGGGAAACAAGTATTATGCTGTCAACGTAAGGTTTGTGCAAGTCGATGCTGCGGTAGTTTTCTTCGCTCATATCGCCGGCCTTGAAGCTGGCATAGGGGTTTTCGGTCATGAAGCCGGCCTTGATGGATTTGTCTATCTCGTTCATCAGCTGTTCGATGGAACCGATGCAGGTCTGTTCTTTTTTGTCTTCGGTGGACCAAACGGGGAGCGGCACGCCCCAGAAGCGCGAACGCGACAGGTTCCAGTCCACCAAGTTCTCGAGCCAGTTGCCGAAGCGCCCCGAGCCGGTGGCGGCCGGTTTCCAGCGGATGGTTTTGTTGAGTTCTATCATACGCTCTTTGTAGGCGGTTGTCCTGATGAACCAGGAGTCGAGCGGATAGTAGAGGACCGGCTTGTCGGTGCGCCAGCAGTGAGGATAGTTGTGCAGGTGTTTTTCTATTTTGAAGACCTTGTGCTCTTTTTTGAGCCAGAGGCAGATGGTTACGTCTAACGTCTCGTCATGCTTTTCGCCCTCTTTTTCATAGTCCGGTTTTACATAACGTCCGGCTACGGTTTCGTACAAAGGAGTGTTGACATGCTGTGCCACAAAGTCGGGGTCCAGGTCTTGGAGGAGGAAAAACTTGCCGGTTTTATCTACCATAGGGGCGGATTGTCCGTTTTTGTCTATTACAGTCATAGGGGCAATGCCGGCATCAGCGGCTACGCGCTTGTCGTCCGCGCCGAATGTCGGGGCGATGTGTACAATGCCGGTGCCGTCTTCAGTGGTCACATAGTCGCCGGAAATGACGCGGAAAGCGTCCCCCGACGGGGTCATATAGGGGATGAGTTGTTCGTATGCAATTCCGGTGAGGTTGCTGCCGGCCTCTTCGCCTAAGATGCGGTATGGGAGGTTCTTGTCGCCAGGCTTGTATTCGCTGAAGTCAAGGCTTGCCCATTCCGGTTTCAGGTAGGAGGCGAGCAGGTCTTTGGCGATTACGATTTTGACGGCATCGCCCGAATAGGGGTTGAAGGTATCAACGAGACAATAGGTTATTTTAGGGCCTACTGCGAGGGCGGTGTTTGAGGGCAAGGTCCATGGTGTGGTGGTCCAGGCGACAAAAAAGAGGTTGTCGGGCACTTCAGAAAGTCCGAAAGGCAGTTTCACGCTCTGCGTTTTCTTCACCTTGAATTGTGCCGTGCAGGTTGTGTCTTTCACGTCGCGGTAGCATCCGGGCAGGTTCAGCTCGTGCGAACTGAGCCCCGTGCCAGCAGCGGGCGAGTATGGCTGTATGGAGTAGCCCTTGTATAGAAGTCCTTTTTTATAGAGTTCCGACAGCAGATACCAGACCGTTTCAATGTATTTGTTGTCGAAGGTGATATAGGGGTGCTCAAGGTCAACCCAATATCCCATCTTGCGGGTCAGGTCGTCCCATTTGTCCTTGAACTTCATTACCTCTTGGCGGCAGGCCTTGTTGTAGTCTTCCACGGTGATGGTCTTTCCGATGTCCTCTTTGGTGATGCCCAGCGTTTTCTCGACGCCTAACTCTACAGGCAGTCCATGGGTGTCCCAGCCGCCTTTTCTGCCGACATACTTGCCCGTAAGGGTCTGGTAGCGGCAGATGATGTCTTTGATGGTGCGGGCCATCACGTGGTGGATGCCCGGCATGCCGTTGGCAGACGGAGGCCCCTCAAAAAAGACGAAACGTTCATGACCTTCGCGGGCGGCAAGGCTTTTTGCGAAAATGTCGTTCTCCTCCCAGTATTTTTTTATCTCTTCACCTGTTTTGGGCAAATCAAGTCCTTTATATTCAGTATAATTCATAAATTATTGATGTTGAAATTTTCAAATCGGCAAAGATAGCAAATTTTCGGCGAGGAGTATATTTCCCACATTAAAATCTCACGCCCATACGGAGGGCGGGACCATAAATGAGCGCTTCAAACCTAATGCGCCGAATACCTCTTTGTGATAGCCGAACTCATAACGGCAACCGGCATACAACGAGGTGTTGACGCCCTGGATAAACTGTGCTTTCATTTTCCAGGATGGATTGTCTTCGGGCAAAAAAACTTCAAAGCCATTGCCCAGATTGAGCAGCAAGAACGGCGACCATTTGTTTTTCAGTATTGTGTAACGGAAAGACAAGCCGTAGTTGAAAACCAAGTCGTGGCAATGACTGTTGCAGGCGGCAGGCGAGATATACATGAAACCGATGTTGAGGCCCAACATAAGGTGCGGGTTGAACTGAATGCCATGGGTTTCGTCTATGAAGACGCTCCAAGGCTGTGGCTTGCTGTACCAGTTGTACTTTTCAGATGCGCCGAAGCCTGTGCCAAGACCGACGGCATGGTAATAACTGATTTTCTTCTCTTTTTTTATGGTTGGCTCAACGATTTTCTCATTTTGCCCGAAAAGGGCAACGGAAAACAGAAACAAAACGTTCACAATGACTATTCTTTTCATAACTATATTGCTTTTAATATGGATGTTTCTTGAACTATTGTTGAATGTTGTGCAGGACGATGCCGGTAGCCTCTACGGAATTCCCATCATTTATATTTTCATTCTGATTGCATAAATCGTATAGTCCGTCATTAGAATCTGAGGAAGACCGAATGATTTCCAATATGTTTCTTCTTGCATCCAAATCATTGTTGGTTACAGCCATTGTAAACCCGTTTCTTAATAGGTAAAGTCTGTTGCCGACCCGTATTTCGCAGTCCGGTGTTAGGATTGTCCTAAGAAAATCATTGGATATGAAATGATTGTCTGGATCATTGTATTCAAAAAGATTGTCATTCTGCTCAAGATAATCTGTTTCTTGTTCGATGCGATTGTGTAATGAACTAAAATTACTAAGTGTATTCAAAAACGTTGAGTACGTCATGTAGGGAAATGGTACTGTCTGCATCGGTTGCTTTATCGTAGTAATCTTGCAGGATTTCAAGAACTTCATTTAAATCCTCTTGGTTGTTGAAACAAAGAATACCAATGGCATCAGTCTGGATAGAGGTTCTTTTCAGAACGGACAGCATTTCTTGGATTATAGGATTTGACAAAACTTCAGAACGGACAGATTTGATGGTTTTGAAGGTGGAAGTTTCTGCTCTCTCTCTTACATGACACAAATGAGGGTAAGGACATTAAGATTATGTCCATCATTTTGATTGTTTGGTGTTTGACGTTCATATTCGGTTAGTTTAGAGTAGATAGTGTTATCGGCATACAGGTTGTCTGAAAGAACGGAAGAGCAAGAGGAGTGCGGAAAGAGCGATGAGCAGAATGAGTAGTGTTATCAGTTGTCACAAAACGCTGCAAATATAGCAAAATATGGATATCTTAAGACAGATGGGATTCATTATGGACTGTAACTGTATTTGGCACAACCGGACACTATTATTGCGGCATAAACAGAAAAACAAAAGGAATGACAAAAATAGTACAAAACAGAATTGGCAACCGGAAAGCGCAGACCTTAAACGGGCTGCTGACAGTTGAGAACAACCGGCAAAGTACAATATTGCCGTTGAGGATGGATGAGCAGATAGAGTATTTGGTCCAAGGGTGTGTATTTTACGCTAAAATTGAAACAAGTCGGCTAATACGATTTATAATCACGAGATTTTTTATATTTTTGCAAACTAATTAAAAAGAACAGAAATGGGGCTTTTTTCAATATTTACAAAGGAAATCGCAATAGACTTAGGTACGGCAAACACGGTGATACTGCAAAACAATCAAGTGGTTGTCGATGAGCCATCCATCATCGCCATCGATGAAAAGAGCCAAGAGGTGAAGGCGGTTGGCAGGCAAGCACTGATGATGCACGGAAAGACTCCGGCGGGCATTAAAACTGTCCGCCCGTTGCGGGACGGTGTCATCGCCAATTTTCAGGCTACGGAGATAATGTTGCGCGAATTTATCAAGAAGACGAACAACAAAGGCTATTTCTTTGCACCCGCACTGAAGATGGTTATATGTATCCCTTCAGGAATCACAGAGGTAGAGGAGCGCGCTGTGCGCGAGTCGGCCGAACAGGCAGGTGCAAAGGATGTAAGGCTGATCCAAGAGCCCATGGCCGCCGCTATCGGCGTGGGTATAGATGTGTTGGCGCCGAGCGGAAATATGATCATCGATATCGGCGGCGGAACGGCAGAAATTGCCGTGATTTCCCTCGGCGGAATCCAGACTTTCAAGTCGGTAAAGGTGGCCGGGGACAAACTGAACAGCGATATCCAGGAGTATATGCGCAAAAAACACAATATCGCAATCGGAGAGTCAACGGCCGAAAAAATCAAGATAAATGTGGGCGCCGCTGTCGAGGACCTCGACAATCCCCCCGCCGATTACGAATTCAAAGGACGGAATCTGCTGACAGGGCTCCCTACCGCCGTCAAGGTCAATTACCGGGAAGTGGCACAGGCTATCGATGCCTCAATCTGCTCTATTGAGTCTGCCATCATCCAGACCCTTGAGACAACATTGCCGGAACTGTCCGCTGATATTTACGAGACAGGCATCTATTTGGCCGGTGGCGGCTCGCTGCTGCGCGGTCTGGATATGCGTATCGCCAAAAAGACAATGCTGAAGGTCCACGTGGCCGAGGACCCACTGAAGGCAGTGGCTCGCGGAACCGCTATATCTTTGAAGAACTTCGACAAGTTCCCGTTCCTGATCAATAAATAATTGCAACATGCTATGAAACGACATACTTTGTTTCTGTGGGCCGCCCTCTGTTTGAGCCTGTTCTTCAACCCCGTGTCTGCCCAGGAGGAACTGGTAGGGGCTAATTGTACCTCGATTTTGGTTGGTGCCAAGGCCTCGGCAGACGGCTCGGTGATGACTTCCCATACATGCGACGGCAAATACCGTACATGGGTGACGATGGAACCTGCCGCCGACTACCCCGCGGGAACAATGCACAAGGTGTATAAGGGAACGATGCATACCAGTACCCCTGATGGAATGGAGAATGTGACGCTGGCCGGCGAGATTCCAGAAGCGTCACATACGTTTGCCTATATGAATACAGCCTACCCTTGTATGAACGAGAAACAACTCGCCATCGGCGAAAGCACTTTCTCCGGTCCCGACACGCTGGTTAACGGCAACGGGCTGTTCCTGATTGAGGAACTGCAACGCATCGCCCTGCAACGCTGCGACAATGCCCGCGATGCTATAAAACTTATCGGAAGCCTTATAGAAAAATATGGCTATGCCGACGGTGGCGAGTGTCTGACGATTGCCGATAAGAAAGAGGCATGGCAAATGGAAATATTGGGCGAGGGACCCGACAAAATCGGCGGCATGTGGGCGGCACGGCGCGTCCCTGATGATGAGGTGGCCTTAAGTTGCAACGTGCCGCGCATCGGCAAACTGGACCGTAAAGACAAGGAGAATTTCATGTGCTCCAACAATATCGAGAAGGTGGCGCGCAAATATGGTCTCTGGGACGGTCAAGGCGATTTTGTATGGTATAAGGTTTTCAAGTCCAGTTATTCCGGCGGAAAGAATTTCAAAGAGCGAGAGTGGTTTATTTTCAACGAACTCGCCCCGTCGTTGCACCTCTCCCTCGATGCCGAGGAACTGCCTTTCTCGGTGAAACCCGAAAGGAAAGTGAGCGTGCAGGATGTCATGGAACTGTTCCGCGCCAATTACGAGGGTTCTCCCGAACTCGACCAGACCCGGAATCTGCTTTACACGAAGAAGAGAAAACTTGAATCCGGAGAGGTGAAAATAGACACTGTTGTCTGCCCTAACGCTAATCCGTGGATGGACGGCAGTGAGCGGGCAATGTTCAACATGCTGAAGCCGGGCACAGTGACTTTCTACCGCGGCGTGGCCATGTCGTGGTGCTCCTACAGCACAATCATCCAATGCCGCGAATGGCTGCCCGACGAGGTGGGCGGACTTTGCTGGTTCTCGCTCGAAAACCCCGGACAAAGCCCGCGCATCCCTGTTTTTGCCGGCTCAACCCGCATGCCTGCCGGCTTCTCCCGATGCGGACACCATGGCTATGACGAGAACACCGCCCTGTGGCATTACCGTAAGGCAAACAAACTCGCACAGGTCAAATGGGGTTATACGAAAGAGTATTTGCTGAAGAATGTGAGACACTACGAAGACAAGGCTCTCAAGGAAATCCCCACCATTGAACAGGAGGTTTCAACTATGCTTAAAGATGGTAAAACAAAAGAGACCCAAAGTCTGCTGAACCAATATACGTCCGACTTTGCAGGAGCGACCCGCCAAACGTGGACGGCAATGGAACATAAGTTTTGGGAAATGTTCTGGACGGGCTTTTGAGAAACTATTTTTTCTCTACGGAGAATCCGAATTTGCCGATTATCTTGCCCAGTTCGTAATAGTGCCCATGCGAATAGGCTACCAAATGGGCACGTTGCAACTCGAGGGCATCGGTTTGAGGGTTGAAAAGGCTCTCGTTCACATGTACGGCCACGATTTCCGCTATGAACATATCGTGCGAACCCAACGGCAAAATCTGTTTAACCACACATTCAAGGTTTACTGGTGACTCTTTGATCAGGGGAGCGTTTATTTTAGTGCCCCGTATTGGTGTGAGCCCGGTCTCAAAAAACTTGTTGTATCTCTTCCCGGATTTTACGCCGCACCAGTCCGCAGCGGGTGTGAGACGCCCGTCGGCAAGGTTGATGGCAAATTCGCCGTTATTTTTGATGATGTCGTATGAATGTCGTTCCGGCCTGACGGAGATATAACACATTGGCGGATCGGAACATATCGTTCCGGTCCACGCAATGGTTATAATATTGTATTCGTCTATGGTCTGTCCGCATGATACCATGACGGGCGGCGCAGGATTAAGCATATTTCCGCCGCGCATCAGCCGCTTGCCTTGACATTTCATAGAGGAGAAAATTTTTTATTTTGAAACCGTAAAAGCGTTCTTGTTCGGTATGATGAGCAGCGGCATCGGCGAAGTGCTCAAAATCTGCCGCATGTTGCGCGAAGCCGTAAAGTCGGTTTCTTGTTCTTCTCTCATAACCACAATAAGGTTGGCATCCACTTCCCTGGCACAGTTGAGAACCGTGCTGCAAACGTTGTTGTCAGTCACGTTGTACGTTTCCACCACGTTTCTGACATTGGCGTCATCGCACATGTCAACGGCATGGTGCAACTGAACGTTGATGATATGTCGAGTCTCGGCGTTGTTGGGGTAGTTGATGCCGAACAGGTAGATTTGGGCGGCAAAGAACTTGGCCAACTGAATGGCGTGACTCATCTTCTGCAAGGTCTCAAAACTCAAGTCGATGGGCACGAAAATCTTGTGGAGGTCGCGTTTGATCTGGATGTTCTCGCGCATAATCAGTACAGGGACATCCGCATTGTTTATGACGCGGTAGGCGTTGTTGCCAATGTATCCCTCTTCGAATCCGGAAGCGCCGTGTGCGCCCATCACAATGATAGACTTGGTCAGGTTGTTGGCATACTTGGTGAGTTCTATGTGGACTTTCCCCTCAAGGATGACGCTGTTGACGTGGCTTTCGGGAGATTCCTGCTTGCATAGGGCAACCAACTCTTCCATTTTGGCTTGGATGTGCTGCATATAGGTCATGTCTTCATTCAATTCGTTGGCGCTTTTCGCAGCCCCGGGGGTCTTGATCCAGACCAGGTGCAGCGTGGCCTTTGAACGGATGGCGATGGCGACGGCATGACGCAAGGCGGTCATGGAACTGTTTGAAAAGTCGATGCCGACTACGATATTCTGCATAATTTCGTTTTTTTATGTTGTTTGAAAAATCTTTATTTGGATTCGGAAGAATAGTTCGGGGCTTCGCTCGTGATGGTGATGTCGTGCGGGTGGCTTTCGAGGACCCCGGCGTTAGTGATGCGGCAGAAACGGGCCTTGTGGAGGGCTTCGATGTTGTGGGCGCCGCAGTATCCCATGCCGGAACGGAGTCCGCCGGCCATCTGGTAAATCACTTCGTAGAGGTCGCCCTTGTAGGGTACGCGTCCTACGATGCCCTCGGGCACCAGTTTCTTCACATCTTCTACGTCGCCCTGCATATAGCGGTCCTTGGAGCCGTGCTGCATGGCTTCGAGGGAACCCATTCCCCTGTAAGTCTTGAATTTACGGCCATTGAACAGGATGGTGGTTCCGGGCGATTCTTCCACGCCGGCCAGCAGTCCGCCCAACATGACGGAGTTTCCGCCGGCAGCCAAGGCTTTGACGATGTCGCCGGAATAGCGGATTCCGCCATCGGCTATGATGGGAATGTCATAATGTTCCAATGCTTTGTAAACATCGTAGATGGCGCTGAGTTGCGGTACGCCTACACCGGCCACTACCCTTGTGGTGCAGATAGAGCCCGGCCCGATGCCTACCTTAACGGCATCTGCGCCACCGTCGGCCAGCATGGCAGCCGCCTCGCCGGTGGCAATGTTGCCTACCACAACATCAACGCCGGTGAAATGCTGTTTGATGTCCTTGAGCATCGTCACGACGTTTTTGGAATGGCCGTGCGCACAGTCCAGCACCAGCGCATCCACGCCGGCTTCCACCAATGCTCCGGCACGTTGCACGGCATCGTTGGTGATGCCAATGCCGGCCGCCACGCGCAACCGCCCTTGGGCGTCTTTGCAGGCGAATGGCTTGTCTTTGGCTTTCGTGATGTCTTTGTATGTGATGAGACCTAACAACGTGCCGTCTTCTGAAATCACGGGCAGTTTTTCAATCTTGTATTGCTGTAAAATATCGGCGGCCTGATTAAGGTCAGTGCTCCGCGAGGTTGTGACAAGTTTCTCTTTCGTCATCACCTGCCCGATAGGTTTGTTGAAGTCTTTCTCAAAGCGGAGGTCGCGGTTGGTGACAATGCCGATGAGCTTGTTTTTTTCGTCCACGACGGGGATGCCGCCAATTTTGTATTCTGCCATCATACGTTTGGCATCGCCTACGCTCTTGTCGGCCGTGATGACTACCGGGGCGTTGATCATTCCGTTTTCAGCTCTTTTGACGGAAGCCACTTGCTTGGCCTGCTCTGCAATGGTCATGTTCTTGTGAATGACACCTATGCCGCCTTCCCTAGCAATGGAAATGGCCATCTTTGCCTCTGTCACCGTGTCCATAGCAGCCGAAACAAAGGGAAGGTTTAGCGTAATGTTCCGTGAAAAAAGTGTCTGCAAACTGACTTGTTTAGGCAAGACATCCGAATAAGAAGGTATCAATAATACATCATCAAATGTGAGCCCATCTAATGAAATTCGATCTGTAATAAAAGACATATACTATTGTTTTTTTATTACGCGCAAAAATACAAAAATTGAGAATATGCGGAAAAAGAAAATTGTATTTTTGCGAAATCTTTGCATCGAAACACAATTTATTGACAATTATATACATACAATTATGAAGAACATTATTCATACGGAAAAGGCGCCGGCTGCCATCGGACCGTACAGCCAGGCTGTAGAAGCAAACGGAATGCTGTTTGTCTCTGGACAAATCCCGGTGGACCCTGAAACGGGAATCATCCCCGAAGGCATTAAGGCACAGACAGAACAGGTGATGAAGAACATTGCCGCTATTCTGCTCGAAGCCGGCTACTCTTTTGACGATGTGGTCAAAACGACATGCCTGTTGAGCGACATTGCAAACTTTGGCGCAATGAACGAGGTTTATGCACAATATTTTATTGTCAACCCTCCGGCACGCGCAGCCTTTGCAGTCCGCGACCTGCCCAAAGGCGTTATGGTGGAGATTGAAGCCATTGCCGTAAAATCCAAATAACACCTGTGAATTACCTCACGGTCAATGGCGTCACCAAGTCGGTAGGCGAAAAGGTACTCTTCCGGAACATTACGTTCGGACTGGAAAAAGGACAGAAAAGCGCGCTTGTCGCCCGAAACGGGACGGGAAAGAGCATGCTGCTCGACATCATCGCAGGGCGGAATGTCCCTGACGAGGGTGAAGTTGTTGTACGCAAGGATATTGTGGTATCATATCTACCCCAAACCGACAGTTTTGATGCGGAAGATACAGTGCTCAATGCCATATTCGACGAAGACGTTCCTACTGTGCGTGCCGTAAGGATGTACGAGCAGTGTGTCCGGATGCACGAAGACGGTTGTTCGGGGCAATTGCCCGCCGGTAAGTTGGATGCGGCGGTGCTCGAAATGGACCGCCTCAATGCATGGGACTACGAGGCAAGAGCCAAGGAGATTCTGTCTCGTTTCGGCCTCAACGATGTGTTCAGGAGGATAAAGGAACTCTCCGGAGGACAACGCAAGAAAGTGGCACTCGCCAAAGCATTGATTGCCAACACCGACATGCTGATCCTTGACGAGCCGACCAACCATTTGGACGTGGAGATGATAGAATGGCTCGAGGATTACCTCTCCGCGGCAAATGTCACGATCCTGATGGTGACCCACGACCGGTCATTTCTCGACAAGGTGTGCAGCGACATCTTCGAACTCAGCAACGGAAACCTTTATCACTACAAGGGAAAGTACAGTTATTTTGTAGAAAAGAAAGCGGAACGCCTTGCCAACGAAGCCGCAGAACACGAAAGGCTGTGCAACCTCTACCGCCGAGAATTGGCCTGGGTGCATACCTCCCCGCAAGCCAGAACCTCTAAGGCGCGCGCCCGTATCAACGACTTTGAGAAATTACAGGAAAAGGTAAACCGGAAAGTGGAAGCCGCTCCGGAACAGTTCAAAGTCCAATCAGAACGCATTGGTCACAAGATATTGGAAATCAGCCACCTCGATTTTTCTTATCCGGACAAGACTATTGTCAAGGATTTCTCATACATTTTCAAGAAAGGTGAAAAATGCGGCATCGTCGGCAAGAACGGCACGGGCAAAAGCACATTCCTGAAGATGATTATGGGTGAGGTGAGGCCCGACGGCGGCAAGATCACACCCGGATTGACCATACAGTTCGGTTATTTTTCTCAAAACGGACTGACGTACAAAGGCAACAGGATTGTGTTAGACCTGGTGAAAGAACATGCCGAGGTGATAAGAATGGAGAACGGCAAGTATGTGAGCGCCTCGCAGTTTCTGAACCATTTCGGATTCCCGTTCAGCCAGCAATATGCCTATTATGAGGATTTGAGCGGCGGCGAAAAACGGAAACTGTATCTGCTGATTACGTTGCTCAAGAACCCGAATTTCTTGATCCTAGACGAGCCGACCAATGATTTCGACATCGATACGCTCAACTTGTTGGAGGACTTCCTGACGAATTTCAGCGGCTGTATGATTGTCGTCTCCCACGACCGATGGCTGATGAATAAACTGGTGGACCATATTTTCGTGTTCGAAGGTGACGGGGTGGTGAAAGACTATTACGGTAACTATACCGAATATCGGCAAGAGAAAGAAAAAGAGGAACGGATCCGCAAACGTATAGAGAAAGAGAACAGGCCCGCTGTCGTGAAACCTGTTCGCGAACAATCGAAGAACAAACTGACTTTCAAGGAGAAACGGGAACTGGAAACAATAGAGCAGGAGATGACAGACCTCGAAACAGAAAAGTCTGAATTAGAAAGGAAAATGAACAATGGTGAGGGAACGTCCGAAGCGTTTGCAAAGTGGGGAAAACGATATAATGAAATCAATGTGATTTTGGGAACAAAGACAGACCGTTGGCTCGAATTGTCGGAAAAAGAATCTTGACACACTATGGCTGACCATTTTTTTTATGCCGCCGACCTGTATTCTGCTGTCGTGTCGTTGGATGCGGAAGAGTCAACACATTGCATCCGCACCTTGCGGCATCGCGTCGGCGACAACATCGTGCTTGCCGACGGGAAAGGCTCCGCGGCAAAGGCCGTAATCATTTCAGCCGACCCGAAAGCCTGTGTCGCTCAAATCGTGGACAGATTTTCCGACCCGGCGTCAGGAAAGCAGCGTTTGCATCTTGCCATAGCCCCCACCAAAAATGCGGACCGGATGGAATGGCTTGTCGAGAAAGCCATTGAAATCGGAGTGTATGCCATCACATTTATCAGTTGCGACCATTCAGAACGCATGCGGCTGAACATGGACCGGCTGCACCGCATTGCCGTGGCGGCACTCAAGCAGAGCCAGACATTATGGCTGCCGCCGTTGGACTTGACCACTTTTGACGAGTTTCTGGAAAGGTTCAATTTGCATGAAGCCGACAAGTACATCGCCTGGTGCGACAGTGACAACACCAGACAGTTTGCAGAAGAACAATTTGAACACGACAAAACAATCCTGTTAATAGGACCGGAGGGAGATTTCAGTCCGCGCGAGGTGGAAAAAGCACGTCGTTTCGGTTACGCTGAAGTGAAACTTGGCAACCGCCGCCTGCGAACCGAAACGGCGGGTCTCTATGCTTGTTTGGCGATGTCAATACTCCCTTTCCTTTCCAAATAATTTTTTGAACATTTTGGATTGAAAAAAAATGTACTTTTGCCAACTTTAAATAAGTTTCACCGTAAAATTGTAAAATATAGAATAATAAGAATTAAAGTACTAAAAATTAAATGCTTATGAAAAACTTTTTGCTCTTAGTATCGTTTTTTGCGGCAATGTGCGTGGGGACCGCTTCCAATGTGGTGCCTGCAGACAAGGCTGAAAAAGTGTCCAGAAACTTCATTGCTGAACGCTTGGGCACCCGGGAGACACCGGCGATGCGCCTGAATCTCGAATATACCGCATACGATCAGGACGGAAACGCTCTTTTTTATCGTTTCAAAGTCGGCAACAAAGGCTTCATCATAGTTTCTGCGATTGATGAAGTCGCTCCTGTGTTGGCTTATTCTTTGGAAAGCAATTTCCAAACAGGAACTCCTGCCGATATGATGTGCGAAAAATACAAAGCAGAGTTGTCAGAAATCGTTAAAGCCGCCGACTCCAAGTCGGTCCAGCCCATGCCTGCCCATTCGGATTGGGCCCGTTATTCCGCTTTCGATTTCAGTCTATCCAGCAAGGATGCCACGACAGGGGTTCAGCCGCTGGTTACAACCACCTGGAACCAGTCGCCGTACTACAACTCCGAATGCCCTTATAACCCGTTGGCAGAGTATTCGTCCGAACACCGCGCCCCGGTAGGCTGCGTCGCGCTCACTATGGCTAATATTATGTTCTACTACCGTTATCCCACAAGCGGATATGGTGCCGTGTCTTATTTCCCCGTAGAATACAATGACGACTATTCCCAAGTGATTTACCAATATCCTTGCCAGACGGCTAACTTCAGCCGCGCCACATACAACTATGATGCCATGCCTAACAGCCTCGAAAGTTACAACTTTGAACTTGCCAACCTGCTGTATCATTGCGGTGTCTCTGTTCGTATGGGTTACGGTCACGACGGTTCCGGTTCACAGTCTGAATATGCCTTGACGGCACTTCAGAACCATTTTTCCTACGCTGCCGCAGGACAGTTCCAGAACATTACCGATGTGGTGACCGATACCGCTAACGCTACCCTTCTTGCCGAATGGGAAGCTAAACTGGTGAGTGAACTGGATGCCCACCGTCCTATTTTCTATTCAGGCCAAAGCCGCTCTGCGGGCGGACACGCTTGGATTGTAGATGGATATATAACCGTAAACGACATAAACTATTTCCACGTCAACTGGGGCTGGGGCGGTGCAGACAACGGCTTCTACCGTCTCAAGAACATGTGCTCCAGTAGTTACGGCAACTTCAATTATAACTGGAGCGAGTCGATGATGGTGAACCTCTATCCTAACACGAGCGACTCCGCCACAATTTTGAAACCCACCAGTGGACACACCCGCATTACAGCCAGCAACGGAACCATTTCTGATGGTGCAGGCAATGTGAAATATTCTCCTAATACCGAACGCAGTTGGGTGCTCGCTTGCCCTAACGCTGCACAATACCAGATTCAGTTCTACAAAATCAAAACAAAAGAAGGTGACAATATCACTATTTACAATGGCGGCACCGAAGCCTCTGGCATCAGAGTACAGTATTCCGGCGATTACCTGATGCCTGCTTGTTCCGACTATACAGGGCTGGGCGGCAGCGTACGCGCCGATTTCCAAGGACAACCCCTCCCGGGTGTTTTCAATATCACAGCCGACAGCGTGCTGATCAAGTTCACATCCAATTCCGATGCCGAAACCGACTATGGCTTCGTGATGGAATATAAAGTAAGGAATTATAACAATGTTGATGCTTGCGCTTCTTACAAGGAGTATAAGAATGTTTACAACACGACCTTGACCGACAAGAAAGACAACGCTATCGGCGACGGCCTCTACAAACCCTCTAACGTTTGCCAGTACAGACTTAGTGGTCTTCAGTACAATACGGGCTACAATTTCTTTTTCCACAAATTTGATTTGAAAGCCGGTGATTATATCGAGTTCTATGACGTGAACAACAGCAACGACCTTATTGTTCGCTATACCGCAGAAAACAGACCGTACGACCATTTTATGATTTCCACAAACGATGTTCTCGTCAAGTTTGTTACCGACAACTGGAAAGAAGGCACTGGCTTTGAACTCGAATTTGACGGCGTTTTGGGCATTGACCAATACAGCGACCTTCAGGATGTGAATATTTACCCGAATCCCGCTTCTGAAAACCTGAATGTCTCTTTCAAGGCAGGAGCGCAGAAAATAACGGCTTCGGTTGTTGATATGGCCGGCAAAGTTGTGCTCACTGACCAATTCAACCACGAGAATGGCGAGGGCGTTTATACTATTCCGGTGAACAGTCTTTCTAACGGAATCTATTTCTTGAACCTCCAGACCAAAACTGGCAAGGTTACCTACAAGTTCATCGTGAAGTAACATAACAACTGAAGATAGGAAAAAGGCCGGGTCAATGACCCGGCCTTTTTTATAGTCAAGACTTACCTCCTGTTTGAAAAACTCTTTTAGTGAGTCGTCGCATTTAATTTTTTGCTCAAGGGGAAAAAACAATAGGGTCGCAATAAGTTTTTTTATATTTTTGCCTCATAAATTCGTGACGAGAGGGTAAAAAATGAGTAATAAAAACATATTCACATCAAGTTTTATTCTTATGGTCTTCGGTGTCTGTATTGCAATAGTATCGTGCAATAAAGATACTGAACAAGAAATTAGTCAACAAGATAATGCAAAATTTTCAACATGTCAGGTTGATTTCAGTTCGTATTACAAAACTTCAAAAGAATTTTCCTATACGTTTTGGTCGGCATGTGATCGGGCATATAATTCTAATCGGGCAGCATTTTTGAGCGCATGCGATAACAATGATTTTGAAACATTCAAAGAAATCACAGGACTTGATTCTATTTTTTTCGACTACTTTAAAACCGAACTGATAACAACTATGCAGAATATTGAAGAAGACCACCCGGGCATTAGCGAACAATACAACGAATCACCATGTGAGGATTGCAATCAAAATGCTTTGTTGAAAGTTGGCCGAGTGGTAAGCAATTATGGTGGAAACAGCGCAGAAACAATTGACAAGTTGGAACCGAGAGATTGTCTTTTCATCTGTTCAATGGCGTGTATGTCTATTTGGCAACTCTACGTTCCTTGCGTCCTGGCTTGTACTGAATTGTGCATAAACCTCAACAGTCATCATAATTAATTTTAAGATGAAACATTTTTTGCTTATATCCTTGTTGTTGGCTGCTTTTGCGGTCAACAGCACTTTCCCTCAAACATTGTTCGAGGGAAAGTTGACCTATTCCCAGAAAATGTCGGGCGGAATGTGCGTTGAAACAAAGTTTTCGGAGTATTACAAAGGGGACGATTTCGCGTGTGACATTCCCTACTTAAAGACGAAACTTATTTATAAGGGCGACAGACAGGAACTGGTCAGCATTCAATCTATGATGGGGATTCCTATCGTGACAAAGAAAACAATGGGAAAGGGCTCCGATGATACGCCTATTCTCTTTTCAGACACATTCGCTCTCATCAATGGATATAATTGCCACAAGATTGAATTTGAAATTGAGAACGAGATGATGCAGGGTATTAGCATCTTTTGGATAGACACCTCATTCAGAATCCCATTCAATTACGGTGTCTATACAGACCTTGAACACGGACTTGTCGTGAAATCCGAATCCGAAATGAAAACGAAAGGGTTAACCATTAAAACTACCAAAGAATTGCAAAACGTACATTGGGGAAATGTAGATCCGACCGTGTTTGCCCTTCCTGATGAGGAGAAGTCCATTGTAATCACCCAAGATGAAAATGGAAATATAGTTTACAGAAAATGCGATAGCCTTAAAATCAACGAGATACTTGCACCTAAGAATGCAAAATATGTAGAAATGATCACCGATGTCGTGTTTGACCAGAAAGTGCGGAAAGGTTACGCTTTGATAGATTTCGGGGCGAGATGGTGCGGCCCGTGTCGTTTGTTGGAACCGCGCATAGCGAGCGTTGCACGGCAGTACCGCAAAAAGGTGGCTTTCTTCAAAATGGATATTGACGAGTCTCCGCATACGGCAAAGCGGTTTGGCATAACGACAGTTCCGACCGTTATGTTGCTTAAAGATGGCGTTGAAGTCAACCGTTTTGTTGGTGGCAGCGTATCAGAGAAGGACATTTCGGAGTGGATTGACGAAAATTTGAATAAATGAGTCTTGGCGTAACGGGGATTCCAAAGTGCTAAAAACCCCCAGTTTTCACGCTCCGTTTTGACGACTTTATTGTTGTGGGTGAGACACGAATACAACGGCTTGCCGCAAATTGTTCTATGAAAGAAAGCCACTGCGGTTTTTTATAAAGTATTTAAACTGATATTCAAATAGTTATCAACAAAAACAACATTGTAAAAAAAACGGTTCGGAAACCCCGAACCATCCACCTGACTTCGTCAATGCGTCACCCAAATCAGTATTTGCCTGTTGGAAGTTCGAAAAGCGGTTTGATGGCGAGGTGCGTTTTTGTTAGGAACAGGGTTTTCGTAAAGGATGTGCCGTTTTCAGGCATTCTTATTCTGATTGTCGTTACAGTCTTTGCGGCATCAAGCACTTTGTCAACACTCATACCTATATTATTGATGGCTATCAGCCTTTCCATTTCCTTATAGACCTTATAGGCAATGAAGCAGATGCAGATGTGTGCTTCAATTCTCTTTTCTGTGAAATGAAACATCGGGCGCATCTCCAAGGTTCCTTTTGAGATGCGGAAAGCACGCTCAACCACCCACAATCCGTGATACTGGGTGATTACTTGCCCTGCATCTATGTCTGTGTTGGTAATGTAACCTTTCAGTCCATCCCTCTTGCTGTCCTCCGCAATCTTGTCCTCACTGATAGACACATCAATGTCTCTGCTAATTCGGTTGTAGGCATCCTTCTTTGCCCGTTTCTCCGAACAGCTGACAATAAGGCGTTCTCCGTTCTGCCGCTTGATTTCATTCTACACATCGTCTTTCCTGTCCAGTGAGAGTATCCATTGTTTGACATCCTTGTCCTCGTTCTTTAAACGAGCGCCTACAATGTACCTGTATCCTGCCTTTTGCAGCAGCGCCACATTATTCCTGTTCATCAGGGCCGGAATCTGCCACGACGATGAAATCGTCACCCGGAGTAAAGCGTTGCTTGAAATCGTCTATCATCGGTATCATGGTAAAGCCCTCGTATTTGCTTCCGTTGAACAAGGAATATGACAGCGGATATCCGCCTTCGGAAACCAACATGCCAAGTACAGTCTGTGATTCGGCAGTCTTGCCGTCTTTTGAGAATCCCGGCTCCAGCAGAACGTCCGTCCGTGATGTTTCGAAGTATAGGGTCGTCATGTCGTAAAACATCAGTCCTATCCTGCCTCCGAATATCTTCCGCGTATGTTCCACGCTGATTTGCTGCGCATGCTCCATTTGCGTGATGTAGAGCTTGTCCATATAGCGATAGATACGGTTGAGGCCAACATCCTCGTCATAATAAGATTTCAGGTGATTTACTGTGGCCGACTTACTTTGTGGCTGTGACACTCTGGCTATGACGAGATGACGAAGAATCTCGTCAGGTATGCGATAGAAACCGATATTGTCATAGACTTTGTTAAGCAACAACTGCGTGCCGTTAATCAGTACGGAGTCCATGTTCTCAACTACACGAGTTGTTTCTTCATGTTCCTTACCGCAGCGGTCGTCAAAATCAAACTTTTGCTGTCCGTCATGAGTATGTAGCCACAATTGAACTTCTTGGAATAGCTTGTCGGCTTCAGATTCCGATTTCGCTACGCCAAAATTCTTTACTTCCGCAAACTTTCCATGGGATTTGTTCACCACTACGACAGTTATAGTGCCCGAGCGATTGACTTTCTTGCGTACAAACATGACACAAAGGTAAGCATTTTTTAGCTTGCGTCACCCTTTAACAAGGTTTAACTCGCTGATTTTCAATATACGCTATGTAATGGCACAAAAAAGTGATGAAGTCAGGAAACATAGAAAAAAACTTTCGTGTCACCCACATCGGGCAATGCGAAAACACAAAATATTGTCTATCAATAAATTCAAAAATGCGAACTATTTGAGTGACTAAGTTGAAAAAAAGGATACCGGAATGCGGTATCCTTTTTTTCGCTGAAATAACTGAAATCTCCTCCCTTCTAAGTTCTAAACTATCTCATTCCTAATTCAATAATTCAACAACCGTCAGTTCCTGAGGCAACGGACCGAATGCCCGTAGCCCTTGTTGCTGCTGCTGCTGCTCACGTCGTATATGTTGTATTCGAGGTAGCGGTAGTATGCTTTGTCGCTATTGTTCTCGGTAGAACTCCAAAAGTACGCGAAGTCGCCGAAGTTGTTGTATCCGCCGAAGTAGTCGCTGGCAGGAAGTGCCGAGAAGCCCGTGGCGTTGTTGCCGGACGGATTGTTGCCGACCGCACAGGTGGTAGAACTGCTGCTCCAGCCTGTCGGGGAGGCTAACGCCTTGGCGATGCTAACGCTGCTTCCGTTGCATTGGTACTGGCTCTGTGAACTTACATAGTCAGTGAGTTGCGTCCACTCCGCATCGGAGGGCACATGCCAGCCCGCAGGGCAGATGCCCTGCACCCCTGACGGGTTGGCGGACGACGACCCTGCGCCGTTCATCAACGCCGCCCAGTTGTAGAGGTATCCGTAAGCGGGAACGTTGCTTACGTCACCGTTCGGGGCATAACGGTAGGCCGTGCTGGAACTGGTGGATGAACCCAAGGCAATGGCCGTCCCGTCGCTGTACTTCGTCGTCCGCAGGTTCTCCTTCATCCAGCACTGGCTGCCTATCTGCACCGTGTTGTAGGCGTTTCCGTCAACGTCTTTCATGCCGACTTCAAACGTCAGCTGGTTGCCGTAGCTTGTGCCCGCGCCGTTGGTGGCGTAGGCGCGCACATAGTAGGTGCCTGCGGCCAGGCCGTCAAGACTGCAGGTGTAGTCGGCGCCGGCGCCAGAGGCCGCCACCTTGCTGTCCGCGACAGTGGGGTCGGGCGAGGTGCCGTAGCACACGCCCCGTTCCGTGACGCCGCTCGTGCCCTGGTTCTCCACAACGGCGGTGACCGTGGCGGCGGAGCCGCATGAGGTGGACACCGCTTCCGCCGTGCGCACGGCAGGCAGCCCCTCGGCGTTCCTGAGGCAACGGACCGAATGCCCGTAGCCCTTGTTGCTGC
>CAVEXN010000014.1:0-52023 GCA_963620035.1 Oscillospiraceae bacterium
TCGCCTTCAGGGAGGGCGCGGTGAAGCACATCTACTTCATCGCCGAGACCAAGGGCTCCATGGATTCGATGCAGCTCAAGGCTGTGGAGAAAGCGAAAATCAAGTGTGCGGAGCGGCTCTTCAATGATGTTTCGACCTCGAGGGTGAGGTATCACAAGGTGGACAGCTACCAGACATTGCTTGACATAATGAAGGATATGGATTAAGCCGGTGATGCTTTGGGCGTGATGAGCACTTTGTCAATACGGTTGTGGTCAATGTCCACGATTTCGATGTGGTAATTGAGGAAATCGAAATTGTCGCCTATCTCGGGGGTCTTTTCGATATGGTCAAGCACGAAGCCTGCCACGGTTGAGTAGTCCACATCGTCGAAATCGATTTCAAAACCGTTGATGACATCCAGAAGGACATCGATAGGGGCGTTTCCGTTCACGAGCACCGAATTGTCGTCGCGAACATAAATGTCCGGCTCCACGATTTCCTCCTCCTCGGGGATTTCTCCGACAATGTTTTCCATAATGTCATGCAGCGTGATGATGCCCTCCAGTTCGCCGAACTCGTTGAGCACCACACTGAAATAGATCTGTTCTTTGCGGAATTCGTTGAGGATGTCCTGGGCATCCGTAGTGTCGGAGAATACCAACGGCTTGAAGAGCATATCGTTGACGGGAGTACCGTCTTTTTTGATTTCGTGCATGAAGAACTCTTTCACGTTCAGCGCGCCCAAAAAGTTCTCGATGTGCTTGTCGCAGACCAGCACCTTGCTGCTTTTGAATGTGAAGAGTTGTGCGGTGAATTCATCTTTCGGGAGGTTGAAGTCTATCCATTCCACTTCCGAACGGTGTGTCATGATATGTTTTGCGCGCTTGTCGGCAAAATAGAAAACCTTTTCGTGAATCTCGTTCTGGTCTTCCTCGATAACCCCCGATTCTTCTGCTTCTCTGAGCATGTTTTTGATTTCGTCTTCCGTGATGAGGTTGTCGTTGTGCTTGATGCCCAAAAACTTGTTGACAATTTTAGTGGAACCGGAAAGCAGTTTGACCACGGGGCTGAAAATGCGGCTGATGACGAACATGACGGGAGCTACGCGCAGCGATGCCCGTTCGGGGTTGGAGAGCGCGACCGTCTTTGGCACCAGTTCTCCGAAAACAATAGTTACGAACGTGACCAACAGGATGCTGACAATCACGGCCGTGGTTTGGGACGCTGCCGCCGGCATCTTCGTCCATTCCAGCAGCGGAACGAAATATTTGGCAACCGCGCTGCCTCCGATGAAACCGTTGACCAGACCGATGAGGGTGATGCCGACTTGGATGGAGGCCAGAAAATCCTCCTGGTCTTCCTGCAATTTCAAGGCAAAACGCACCCCTTTGCGGTGTTTGTCGGCATATTGCTCGATACGCGCTTTTTTGAAAGACACAATGGCAATCTCGCTGAGCGAGAAAAAGCCGTTGAGCAATATCAGTAGCAGGATTACCAGTATGTCCATGTTATCGTTGTTTTTGCTGTAAGTCTCGCCGGTTCTGCTCTATGTATTTGAAATACAAGAAAAGGTCGCATGAGACAATGACGAGGTTCATGGCATAGAGCCAGACGACCCAATTGCCGGGCTCGTTTACGAGTTTGTGAATGATGCCGAAAATATAACCGATGATGATGATGATCATGAAAAAAGGACTTTTGCCGATGACAATTTTTGTTTTCAGGGATTTGACGATGGATACCGGCCAACTGCAGGCGAAGCAGACAAGCATAATGATTTCAAAGATGTATTTTGTCATGAAGTCAAGAGAAAGGTTAGTATGTTGTTGGAATACACTATAATAAGTTTTCGTTTGTATGCTGTGCGAACAGCGGCAAAGATACACTATTTTTCAAAATCATAACCTGTCAATATTGTTGATAGTCTTGTCAAAAACACTATTTTTGCGGCGTGAATGTGATGTGCGGGTGAGTTTGGAAGCAGAATGGAAACAGATATGGCGTTAAAGCCTTTTGACGGCATTTCCGATGCAACAGAAGCCCCGGCATATTCGTTCAATAGACGATGATATAATGCTAAAACCGACTTTTATGCAAGATATGAAAATTAAAACAGGAAAGAAGAGAGGAGCGGCGCTGTTGTTGGCATTGCTCTGCATGACGCTGGTTAGTCCGGAGACCTTGGCCCAAAGTTACACGTACCGCTGTTGGGATCCGAGCACGCATCCTGAAGACAGAGAACTCAACTTTATGAACCTCGGCGATGAGACGCATCCATACGTCAAGTGCCGGAAAGGAAATTCATATAATGATTTCAACACCCAGGCCGCTTCAATCGGCACGAGCGTGACTTCAACCCACAAACTGATCACGGAACAGGCCGATGACCCGACAAGATGTTATCAGTCGGGCAGCACGTACCCGCACGAGCCGGTTCTTCCGCCGGCATGGGACGGTGACCCAAACCACCGTCTTGACAAGGTTATACAGATTGGTTGCTATAAGGAACAGAGCCCTTGCACCAAAAGTGCAGAGATAGAATACTGGTTCAAGCCGCAGATAGATTCCAGTGTGCTGCTCATCTATTTCTCGTTCTCGGAACAAGATGTGAACGACCACGGCAGCGGCATGTCGGGTGGCGGCGGATACTGCAAGAATCCCCGTTTCTACATCGAGGTGCTCGACGGCCAGACCGGCAACCTGATTTCCGGAGGCTACTACAAGAACAAGACCACCTCTTGTGAACCCGGCACCACCAACAACACGAATTGGCCTTATAACCGGTTCCTTGCCGTCCCCAGCGGTGTGGATGCCGGCAACGATTGCAATTCCACGCCGGACGATTACGGCATCACCACCTATTATTGGGCTTATCCTGAAGCCACCCCCACGACTTTCAACATGAGGGTGTGCCCGAGAAACCAAGTGCAGTCGCCCGCCGACGGGGGTGACAACCGCGTATCAATCAAATGGTTCGAGTACAAGCCTCTGGCGTTCGACCTTACCTCATATGCCGAGCAGGGCAGGGCGGTCAAACTGCGCATCAGAACGCAGGCATGCAGTTGTACCGCTCATTGGGCATACGGCCTCTTCGCCGCCAAGATGGTGTCCGGCAAAATCAACGTGGATGCATGCGGCGACGAGCCCATCACGCTTTCGGTGCCGTGGGGCTTCAATGAGCCTACCTACACCTGGAAGCGCGGTCAGCTGAATGCCGACGGCCTGGTGAACGAGAGCACAGTCCGCGCACTCGATATGGAGGCCGAAGGCATCGGGGGAAGCGTCTATGATGTGGTGCTCGACCGAGCCGCCGGCGCACGCGTGTACCCTTACTACCGCTGCGAGATGAAGTCCTACACGGGCGTGCCGTTCACCTACGAGGCCTACATCAAGAGCTACTACATCGAGCCGAAGTTCACTTACGAACAGGTGGTTGACCAGGACAACCCTTGCCAGCACGTGATTCAGTTCACCAACCAGAGCCGCATCGGCGAGGTGACACCTCACAACACTGATGACCGTTATGATACGACATGGCGCCCCGTGAAGCGCATAGAGTGGTTCTATCAGAAAGACGACGGAACTTTCCAGGCTTTCGGCACGGGTGATACTATCCCCAGGGTGAACTTTTCCACCGCGGCGGGCATCAATCTCGACAACTTCGACTTTGACAATGATTCTGTAACGATCAAACTGGTGATTCAGGACTCGTTGCAGAAATGCAGCGACACGCTGCGGCAGAATATCGCCCTCGACCCCTCGTTTGTGAGCATCGGCCGCTCGGCCACCGAAACGGTAATCTGCGAGAGTCAGCTGCCGTGGTTCTACAACCGCGCCAAATATCAGGAGACGTACCGCTTCGACCGCGCCGGCACGATGGAGTGCCGTATCGGCGAGGACTTCGGCGACAAGTCGTGGAACGGGTGCGACAGCATCGTGACGGTGACGCTCCGCGTGACGACACCGGAGGTGGAGATCATTGAGCTCGGCGACTATTGCGACTCGTTCCGGACTGTGCTCAGCGTGGTGCCGGTGGCGGGGTCCGACTTTGAGGCGGATGAGATAAATGTCAAGAAGTGGAACGGCGATTCGTTGACCACGGGTCGTCTGCTGACGGTGGAACGCGCCGGCATGTACACGGCAGAGGTGGAAATCGGAGAGACGGGATGCTCCACGTCGGCAACCTACCGTATAGCCGCCTGTAAGCCTTTCATGAACCTGCCCAACACGATAACGCCCTCAAACCGCGACGGTCTGAACGACTGCTTCGAGATACCGCAGAAAGACCTGATCAAGTCGCTGGAGTTCACGGTGTTCAACCGCGCCGGCCAGGTGGTTTACCATACCAAGGACGTGAACTTCAAGTGGTGCGGCGGCTACCAGAACGAGGACCTGCCCGACCATTCCGGCAATGGGTCAAACGATGACAGATGGAACAATCAAGTGTATGTATATACCTTGAAGATAGTGGATTACAACGGGAAACCCTATCCGGTCATCAAAGGATCGATACTTGTGATGTAAACAGGCACTGTCTTTTGCGGAAAATGCTATTTTTGCCGCCTTGAAAATTAACGGATGATGTCACAGTATCTTTCTGAAAACGTCAGCAAAATCACGACAAACACGCTGCAGCGAATGAAATGCAAAGGTGAACGTATCGCAATGCTGACGGCGTACGACTATTCTATTGCCACCTTGCTGGACATGGCCAAGATTGACGTGATCTTGGTGGGTGATTCCGCCGCCAATGTGATGGCGGGTTACCGGACGACACTGCCTATTACGCTCAACGAGATGATTTACCATGCCTCATCCGTGGTCCGTGCCGTAAAAAGGGCTTTGGTTGTCGTGGATATGCCTTTCGGAACTTATCAGGGAAATTCCAAGGAAGCGCTTAATTCGGCCGTCCGCATCATGAAAGAGTCGGGCGCAGATGCTGTCAAACTGGAAGGCGGCTCTGAGGTGTTGGAATCCATTGACAGAATCTTGAGCGCCGGCATACCCGTGATGGGACATCTTGGTCTTACACCGCAATCCATCAACAAATTCGGCACTTACGCAGTGAGAGCAACTACTGACGATGAGGCAGAGAAGTTGGTCGAGAACGCCAAGTTGCTTGAGGAACACGGCTGTTTCTCTTTGGTCTTGGAAAAGATACCGGCAACCTTGGCAAAGACGGTAACAGAAAATCTGACCATCCCCACGATTGGCATAGGAGCCGGCGGTGCAACCAGCGGTCAGGTACTTGTGTTTCATGATATGATGGGTATCACGCAGCAGTTTTCTCCGCGTTTCTTACGCCGCTACCTCAATTTGAGCGAGGAGATTGTCGGGGCAATAGAGCATTATATTGAAGATGTCAAGAACTGCAGTTTCCCGAATGAATCCGAGCAGTACTGAACAGGCAATGCGTCTTTTGGAGGGGCGTGTGCTTTATGAGGACAACCATCTGCTGATATTGAACAAGAGGGCAGGCGAGATTGTTCAAGGCGACAAGTCGGGAGACGAGCCGCTGTTGGAACTTGCCCGCAGCTATATTCGCGAAAAGTGTCAAAAGAAGGGTAATGTGTTCTGCGGTCTGGTGCATCGTATCGACAGGCCGGTGAGCGGCGCAGTGGTTTTTGCCAGAACCTCAAAGGCTTTGGCCAGAATGAACGAACTGGTGAAACAACGCCGCATCTGCAAGGTGTACTGGGCAATAGTGGAAGGAACTTCGCCCGAGGTTGAGGCTACATTGGTGCATTATATGCAAAAAAACGAGCGGACAAACAAGAGTTATGTGTCCAAAGCAGAAAAACAGGGCTGGCAGCGTGCTGAATTGAAATACTTATTGATTGGAACATCAGAGCGTTATAGTCTTCTTGAGATTGAATTGCATACGGGACGACATCATCAGATAAGGGCACAACTTGCCGCAGTGGGGAATCCTATCAAAGGAGATGTCAAGTATGGCGCACGTCGCGCTTGTGAAGACGGATCAATAATGCTACACGCCCGCGAACTCCGTTTTGAGCATCCGGTCACTCACCAGGTTGTTTCTGTCCTTGCCGAGCCTTTCAATTCCCTGTTCAGAAAGATAGGCGGCCTGAAAGAGTAGCTTTTCCTTTGCGGCTGGATTTCCGGACGATAATCAGAGTTTTTTCAGGTCCTTGATCCGGTAACTGCCGTATTTCGATCTCTTTATGGCCGGGTTGTAATAAGTCTCATCCGACTGGATTTGTTTTTTCCCGAAAACATATTCCGCAATGAAATTGTCAATCAGATTGAACTCTTGAGGATAGATTCCGGCCACTTCATGAGCCAGTCCTGTATATCTGCGTATATGGAAAGGATAGTCGTATTTGCAGAAACGTTTGGCCAAGGCGTTGCTGCCGAACATGCCTTGATTGAAAACGCGGATCTGCTTGTACGGCACGAGACGGTCTTCAGTTCCATGGCACAACAGGGTAGGGGCAGGCGGCTGAATGCGGTACTTGACGTTGCCTTTACGCGACAAAACGCTGCCCGAAAAGGAGATGACTCCGGCATAATGGAAAGAATCGGGGAGATGTTCTGCGCCGTGTATCCGGTTTCCGAGAAAATAGTCTGCCTGCAGTACCGTGATGGCGCCGGCACTGCTGCCAAGAGTCACGATTTGGTTAGGATCGATTTGGAAGTCAGAACGGCGCTGAAGACTGTCAAGGATGAAGCCTGTGGCGGAGATCAGGTCTTCGCCCGCCATGTCAACGGCATGCTTGAATTTTTCCAGGCCTGAAACCAAGGTGTATTTTTTGAATCCTTTCAGGCCGAGCCGGTAGTCGATGGCGATGACAACCCAGCCTTTGTCGTTGTAATACTGCTGCAGTTTCGTGATTTGATGGTCGTCGCGCGCCCCGGACACGAAACCGCCTCCGAAAACGAAAACCATACAGCTTTGTTCGTCATTCTGCTGTTGCGGCACATATACGTCCATCAAGAGACGGTTGGTGTCTTTGACGGCATATTCAAAAGTCAGTTTCTGCTGCGGACAGGCAGTTCCGGCAATCAATAAAGACAGTAGGGAGAGGAGAAACTTTCTGTTCATCGGACAGAATCTACACTGATTAAGCGGAAAGTGAGGGATTCGAACCCCCGGAAGTTGTGACACTTCGGCGGTTTTCGAAACCGCTGCCTTCAGCCACTCGGCCAACTTTCCGTAGAACTCTTTTCAAGAGCGGCTGCAAAAATACAAAAATTATCGTGCGCCCGTCATTTTTTTGCAACATACATAATGCAGATGCCGAATGTGAATTTGCGGTAGTTGACGGTAGTGAATCCAATGCGGCGCAACAACGGCACAATGGTGTCCTCTTTTGGGAATCTGATGATGGATTCGGGCAGATAACGATAGGCTTTTCCGTTTCCGGAGATGATTTTGCCGATGGCAGGTAGTATGAAACGCGCATAAAGCCGGAAGCATTCCGCCAGAAACTTTCGGTCAGGGTACGACAGTTCCAATATGACCATAATGCCTCCCTTTTTCAGCACGCGGTGCATCTCAGAAAGTCCGGTCTCCAAATGTTCGAAGTTGCGTATGCCGAAGGCTACGCTGACCCTGTCGAAGCTGCCCGCCGCAAAGTCGAGCGCCTCGCAGTCGCCTTGACGGAAGATGATGTTTCCTCCTGCCTTTTTGCGTGCCACTTCGAGCATTTTCACCGACAGGTCAATGCCGGTCATACTGCTTCCTGTCGGGGCTTTCTTGGCGGCGGCGATGGCGAAATCGCCCGTGCCCGTGGCAATGTCAAGCATTTCTATCGGTGTATCCGTCTTTGTCAATATGCGAACGGCACGAGCCCTCCAAATGCGGTCTGTGCCAAATGAAAGCAGATGGTTCAGCAAATCATAATGTGGCGCAATGCCGTCAAACAGAGCTTTTATCATTTTTCTTGATGGCATAGCATTAGGAGAAAATGTAGGGGAGTCCGGCAAGCAGCGCGAACAGGAATGTTGACACCACAAGCATCGGCAGGTATTTGTCGAGTTGTTTCCCCGAATGTTTCCAAACGCCGGCAAGATGCTTTGCAAATAGCGGAATGGTAAGCAGATAGAGCAGATTCCAGCCCGTGTGGAAATCGAGTGCGGTGAAGATGAGCAGGCAACTCCATCCGGCTATGATGAGTACACTGTGGTAGACACGAGCGTTCCTTTCGCCGATACGGAGCGGAATGGTGGTCCGGATACCTGCGTCGGAACGCATGTCTCTGATGTTGTTTACGTTGAGTACGCCAACGCTGAAGAACCCGATGCTTGCGGCAGGCAGTATAAGCAACCACGAATCGATGTGGTGCGCCAGTACAAAAAAACCGCCCAACACTGACACCAAACCGAAGAAGATGAAGACGAACAGGTCGCCGAGCCCCCGATGTCCGTAAGGGTGTTTGCCTAAGGTGTAATGGAGCGCACCCCAGATGGCGCAGAGTCCGGTCAGCAGCAGTGCAATGGCTTTTGGGGTCAGCAGCGTGCCAAAGGAACTCCGTACCAGCAGGGTCCCGAAAAGGCAACATGCTACGATGGCGGCGGCAATCAGTTTCCGGAATGTCGGCACGGTGATGCCGCCTTGGGCAAGGCTATAGGTCGGGCCTTCGCGCCTTTCGCCGTCCGTGCCGTGCTGGAAGTCGCCGAGTTCGTTTGAGAGGTTGCTCAGGATCTGCAGTGACATAGTGGTGAGCAGCAGGAAGACGATGGTTGCAGCGTTGGCGTTGCTTTCCCCATAAGCCAGCGCACCGCCCAGCAGCACGCCCGACAGAGACAGCGGCAACGTACGTAAACGCATTGAGTGTGTGACTTCTTTGATGAATTGTGAAATATGCATAGTGTCAGTCTCTTTCATCTGTGAGATAGCATAAGGATGGTTTGGGGACGGATGTGGGACGAAAGGTCATAATTTGGATTTCCTGAGCAGCAGGAAGATGAAATAGGGTGCGCCCGCAAGGGCCGTGATGCTTCCTACGGGCAACTCGGAAGGGGCCGCCAGGGTTCGGGCAAGGGTGTCGGCAATGAGCAGGAAAAAGGCACCGAAAAACAGCGAGTAGGTGAAAAGACGGCGGTTGTCGCTGCCGAAAACCAGCCGGGTGATGTGCGGCACTATCAGCCCGATGAATCCGATGACCCCGCAAAACGAGACAACCACGGCCGTAAGCATAGAGGCGGCAATGAGGGTAATGCGGGTGGTATGCTGCGCATCCACCCCGAGCGTGCTTGCGGCATCGCTTTCCAATTGTATGATGTTCAGGTCTTTGGCATAGTAAAAGAGCACAAGTGCCACTATCGTCAAGGTGATGAAGATGCATACGGCATCCGTCCAGGTGGCTGAGGCCACACTCCCCATCGTCCAGAAAAAAATCTTCGGCAATTCCTGCCGGTTGACGACCATCAGGAGTGTTATGACCGCAGAGATGAGAAAGTTGAGTGCGATGCCGATCAGCAGCAGGGTTTGCGTGGAATGTCGGCGCTGCATTGCCGATATGCCCATTATCAGAAAGAGCGTGAGCAATGCGGTGGCTAATGCCGGCAGGGTGATGCCGAAAACGAGTGCGTCAAGGCCTAAAAGAAAGGCTACGGCGGCACCTAATGATGCCCCCGACGATATGCCCAGCATATAGGGGTCGCAGACGGGGTTTCGGAATATGCTCTGAAAGACGCAGCCGCAAAGAGCCAGAGAGGCACCGGCCAGCAGGCTTACCACGATGCGAGGCAGACGCAATTGCCACAATATGGTGTTATAGAGTCCTGCTTCAGCCCCGACGGCACTTTGTATGTCGGCTTTCTGCAGGATCCCGGCTATGACTGCTTTTGCCGGAATGTTTATGGCCCCGATGAAAATGCACCCGGCTGCCGTCAGCAACAGCACTGCCCCGAAAAGGAACGGAAGAAAGATATGACGGCCATCTTTCCTCATATTATGTCGTTTTCTTCAATGAGATTGTTCAAAATGGCATAAACCGTGAGCGCGGAAATGGACTTGATACCTGTTTTCTTCATGATGTTCTTTCGGTGCGTGAGGACGGTGTGTACAGAAATGTTGAGCAATTCGGCAATTTCAGTGCTTTTACGGCCTTTCACGAGGTTGATGAGGATTTCGCGTTCACGTTCTGAAAGCTGCGAGGGGTCTGTCTCTTCATTGTCGGGATGGCCGGCTTTTAACACGTCGTTCAACTTTGTACGAAGATGCTTCAGGTCATCGGTAATCTCAATTACCCCGTTGAATTGTTTGAGATGTAGCGATTGGAAGAAGGCGTAAACCAAGGCGATGATCTTCATGTCAGGCAGTTCCTCGAAGATGCCGCGTACATTGCCAAGTTTGTTGTAGTCGAGCATGACCGGATTGATGATGAGGATGTCCGGGGAGATGGCGTGTACACGCGTCAGGATGGTCTTGGCATAGTCCGTTTTCAGCACGACTTCATACTCGGGCATATTCTGGAGCATAGCGCAGAGACCTTCCAGCACAATGGGGGACGGGTCGGCGATGATGATTCTATATTTCATTGTTCTCCAGTGTCTTGATGTATGGTATGAGGATTTTTTCTTCTAATATGGCATGTTTTTCGATGTCGTCTGACAGCGAGAAGATGTCGATAAGCATGAAGATGCGCTCCCTTTGAGCCACGTCGGCCGGGATGTATTTGATTAACAGGTTGGTGAAATCACGCAGCTTGTCTTCAATGTTGTCATGCTGCCGGTCAAAGTCGGCTATGCTGAATTTCTTTCTCCGAGGTTTCCGCTTCTCCTTGAGGTCCTGGATGTACGGGAATATCACGTCTTCTTCGTGCTGAAAGTGGCAAACGACCTCTTTCTTGTACTCTTCGAAGAATTTCAGGATTGTTGAACGGTATTTCTCGTTCCAGTCTTGCATTACATCGTGCAGATGATGCTCGATATGGGGGAATTCGTTGTCTATATAGTCGTCGTGCGATGCTTTGAGATACTTCAGGAAGTCGTCGATATTGCAGTTCTGCAGTTCTTCGCTTTCGGGTATGTAGTCGTCCTGCGTGTAGGCGTTGCAGACCAACAGGAACAGCGGCAGCGATACCCCGTTGTCTTCGCAAACCTGCTTGACGGTTTTTTCGCCGAATCCAAGAGAGATCCCCATCCTCGGCAACAGGATGATCAGGTTGTTGTAACAGGCCAAAACGTCTGCCATTTTCATTTTGGCCGTTATGAAGGTATAGTTGCTGGTACGTTGTTGCATAGTGGATAACTTTAAAGCGTGCAAAGATAATAAAATTGTACACGGCTGTTCCGGACGTGTCTCCACGGCCACCGCACGAAACAGATTTTAGATTTTAGAGTTTAGAGGCGTTACGCATATTGTTCCAACTTTCATCATAAGTCTTAAGTCTTACGTCAGCTCTGGGCTTGTGCGTTGGACGAAAAGAGTCTTACGTCAGCCCCGGGCTTGTGCGTTGGACGAAAAAAGTCTCAAGTCCTCCCCGGCACTGTGTGAGTTGCTTCAAAAATAACCTATTTCTGACAATTCCAATTGATTGGGAAAAATGTCCTTTGTCAGTTCACTCTTGACACGGATGCGGAACGGGTGACTTCACGCAGCACCACATTTGCATTAGGCGATGCCTTGTATTTGACGGTTGAGGTGCCCGTGGCTTCCATCACCAGCGACTTGGTTGCGTTGATGCGGACACGAGAGGAACCGGATGCGAAAACCGCAGCATTGTCAGCCTCAATGTCCATGGCGTCTACCTTGCATGCTCCCGAAGATTCGACGACAAGGGAGTTTGCGGTCCCGTTGAGTTTTAAAGAAGCCGCTCCCGCAGCATCAATTTCGGCTTTGTTGAATTTGCCGGAACAATTGGCGCTGCAGGCACCGGCCGCATCTATTTCCAGTTCTTTTGCATCGATCATGAACTCAGCTTTCGCCGACCCCGCCAATTCAATGTCGGTCTCGTCAAAACTGCCCGAAAGGCTGATTTTGGAAGCTCCGGTGATTTTGGCCTCCAGTTTCTCGGCCTTGACGTTGAGTGTGCCGATCTTGCTGCTCCCGGCCGTGTGGATTTCCAACTCATTATGCCCAAGGTTGAACTCGTCGGTGCAGTAAAAAGAAGTGGATCCTGACATCTCGAGGCTTTGAAGCATCGGCATCGCGATTTCAGCTTTCACTTGTTTGCCACTCAGGTTGCTCAACAGTCTGGACGGGAGGTTTTGGCTCCAGCCAATTTTGAGGATACCCTTGCTGACGGACACTTCCAGGTATTTGTCTAGGTTCTCGGGCAGGGTGATGCTGACTTTGTAATTGTTCGATTTGACAAGCTGAACTGTGACAATGCCGCTCACTGAAATTCCGTTGAAGTCGGTATAATTGAAGTTTCGGGTCACAGTTTCCGGATTGTCAGGCATGATTTCTTCAGACGCTGATTTGAATGATGTTTTTTCCCCGTAAGATTGTACGGATGTAGCCATTATGACGGTTGCCAGCAGGAACAATGACAGGCTTGTTTTAATGTTGTTTTTCATAATTATTTATTTTATTTTTCGTTTGATGAGTCTGTTTTTTGTGTTGGCATTCAGGAACGGACCTCCTCGAGGTTGAAATTGCCTTTGTGCAGCCCTCTCATTCCATAATAGTATTTTTCTATTTCGGCCAGGTCTTTTTCATAATCGCCGGTCGGGTAGAACACTTTGCCGATGCCGAGTGTGCGCGACTTATAGTCGATGTGGCTTAGGCAAATGGGTACTTCCGCTTTTTGTGCAATCTGATAGAATCCGCGTTTCCATTTTTCCACCCGTTTGCGTGTCCCTTCAGGGCAGATGATGAAAGCGATTTCTTCACGTTCGTGGATCAGGTTGACGGCAAATTCGGTAAAACGGAGTGAGTGTTTGCGGTCAACGGGCACGCAGCCCAGCCGGTAGAGGTAGCGTTTGAAAGGGAACACGAAAAATTCCTTTTTGATGACGATGGCTCCTTTGGCGTGCATATATTCCAGCATCCAATGCCCTAAGAAGAAGTCGAGGATGGAGGTGTGCGGAGCCAGAATCATGACACATTTCTTGACCGGTGCCGGCTGGAATCCTATGGGCTTGAAACGGAAAAGCCGCAGCAGGAACAGGTAGAATTTTTTGTTTCCCATGATATTATTGTTCCAATATTATGGTGTTCCCGTCGAGGCGGCAGTACAAAGGGCAGCCCATCTTGAGGGCGCGGTTGTCTGTGCGGTGTCCGGCGGGAACGTTGAAGATTACAGGGAAATGATACTTGGCGCAATGCTCGGCCACGATTTCTTCGGCATTCATTCCGAAAGGGATTGTGTTGTCGTGCATGTCGGAGAGATGTCCTACCAACAGGGCGGCCAGATTGCGTAACTTGCCGCTGCGTTCCAGACTGTTCATCATCCGGTCGATGTGGTAAAGATACTCGTCGAGGTCTTCGATGAACAGTACTTTGCCGTCGGTGTCCAGGTCTGAGGGTGTGGCGAGCATCGCAAAGAGTATGGAGAGGTTTCCGCCTACTATAGATGCCGAAAATCCCGTTGCCCTGTTGAGCGGGTGTGCGGGAAGTTCGTAGTGCAAGGGCTCGCCACGGAGAGCGGCAAGCCAGGAACTTTGCGCAGCATCGGTGCCGCAGGCAATGTCTATGGGCATAGCCGCATGCAAGGTGGCCGTGCCGATGTTCCGGTTCAAATGCGAGTGGAGCACGGTGATGTCGCTGTATCCGACAATCCACTTTGGTTTCCTGCGAAAGCCGGTGAAGTCGAGCCGGTCGATGATGCGGGCGGTGCCGTAGCCGCCGCGGGCACACCATATGGCCCCGAGGTCAGGATCGTCGAGAAGGTCTTGCATATATGAGGCGCGGAGCCCGTCGTCGCCGGCAAACTGATGGCACTCGGCGAACAGACGCTCGTCGTAGAATGGGACATATCCCTCCCGCTCGAGAAACCGGAAAGCAGGCAAGAGCTCTTCTTCGGAAATCTTGCGTGCCGGGGCTGCAATGCCCACTTTGTCACCTTTTTTCAGATAGGGAGGGATAATCATGGTAGTTTGTCTGTGACAGTGCTTTCCCGTGAACTCAGTCGTCTATTTCCGAATGGATGAATAGCCCGGCATGAGAGAACTCCAACTCATATACTATGTTGTTGAACAGGATCTTTACTTCAATATGGTCGTGCTCTATCTCGATGTCAAGAATCATGGCATTCGGGAAGAAAGCGTTGATGTACTGCATGATGCCGTCGGGCAGGTTGTCAAGGAAATAGCTGCTGTCAGTCTGATGATGCCCGTCGGTTTCTGTAATGACGTTGATGAGCAAACCGGAAGCGTTGTAGTGCAGTTCCACTTCTATGCTGTTGTTCTCGACTTCCAGTACATAGATGATTTCGACGCCGGGGCGTTCGATGATGTCCACGTCATCTATATGCCAGGAGACATAGATGCTGTTGCGGAACGAATTGCGGATGGCCTCGGGCAAAAAGTCAAGGGTGTGGAGGCAGGTCTTGGTCATTACCCATTCCACGTTGTTGCGGTTGGCGTACCACGCAATCTTGGTGGTTCTGTTTTCCTTGAATGTCACTTCGTAATAGTCCCCCTCTGATTCCCAAACGGCACGTTTGGCATTGGGATATTGTTCGTTGAAGGCGGATTTGACCTCTTGGGGAATATTCGAGTTGTTTTTGTCGCAACTTGAAAAACTGAAGAGAGCCAGACACATGACCAGTACGGCTGTGATTCTTGCGGTTTTACTTTTCATAAATGTGGTTTTTAAGATGTTTCATTATCGTTTCATGCGAGATCGGTTGCGGTCTGTTCGCTGTTCCAATCAATAAGGAGAACGATATTTCTCTTTGTTTATTGCGGACATAAAGCCAGGAAGTCTTTTTCTTTCAATGCTTTTTCGGTCTCTTCGGCCAACAGCGATTGCTCTTTGACGTTTTCAGAGAACCGTCTGCTCTGCTTTGCGGTTTTCTTTTTTTTGAAATAACAACCTGTGATTCCCTCAAATGCCGGGTTCAATGCCGCTTCCAACATGGTAGCGGCTCCTTGGGCGGGGGTGTTGATCAGCGGCCGGAAAAGCTTGTTGCAGAGGAAGTCTATCACTTTGTTGCCTTGGCAGATGATGCCCGTGTTCACGATGCCGGGGTCTGCCACATTGATGCAGATGCCTTCGTCTTTCCACTGCTCGGCGGCTTTGAGCGTAAAGTAGTAAAGTGCTCTCTTGGAGTTGGAATAGGCAACGAACCGGTTGAAACTGTGCGCATTCTTAGGTTGCATGAAGCCGGGTTTCAGGCCGAACCAGCGATAGGAGAGCGACACCATGCTGACGATGCGCGTGCCTTTGCCCATAAGCGGGTGCAGCAGCATGTTGAGCACGTAGTGCCCGAGGTAGTTCACCGCCACCGTATATTCATAGCCGTCAACGCTTTGCTTGGCATAGTGGCAAAGCACGCCGGCATTGTTCAATATGATTCTGACGGACTTGAACTGCGACTTCACCTCGTCGGCGAAGCGTTTCACGGAGTGCAGGTCGCCCAAATCGACTTGCATCAGAAAGACGTCACGGCTGTTGAGAGCATCCATCTGTTCGAAGACGGGGCGTGCAACGGTTGTGTCATAACAGGCCATTATGACATCGTAGCCCGCTTCAAGCAGGGTTTTCGTATGTATGGCGCCCATGCCGCCGTCGGCGCCGGTGACTATGGCTAACCCTTTGCCGGAACTTTCAGTTTTTCTTGTTGTCATGGTTGTAAATCTCGCGGTACAGGTTTTCATATTTCTTGAGCATAAAGGCGCGGCGCAGTTTGAGTGTCTGCGACAGTTCGCCTGTCTGCGGGGTCCAAGTGTCGTTCACCAGCTTGATTCGGTGTATGCGTTCGTGTTCGGCAAGCCCTTTGTTGATGCTTTCAACTTCGCGCTGGACCCGTTTTGTCACCTCGGGGAGCGTAATCATTTCGTCGTTGTTCTCGTAGTGAACCTTGTGCTTGGCGCACCAGAAATGCAGCGTGTCGAAGTCGGGGACGACGATGGCGGAGGCGAATTTCTCGTTCTCGCCAATGACCATGCAGTTGTTGATGAAATGAGATTCCCGGAGTTTGTTTTCGAGCACTTGCGGAGCAATGTATTTTCCGGTCGAAAGTTTGAAGATCTCTTTTTTCCGGTCTGTGATTTTGAGGTAGCGGCGGTCACCTTTTGTTTTGCCGTTTATATCGACCATCATGCCGATGTCGCCCGTATGGAACCATCCGTCACTGTCGATTACTTGTGCGGTGTAGTCAGGGTCTTTGTAGTAGCCCATCATCAGGCAGTCGCCTTTGGTGAGGATCTCACCGTCTTCGGCAAGTTTGAATTCTATGCAGGGCATAATTTCGCCTACGGTGCCGATGACGAACACGTCTTTCATCGGGTTGTTGACCGCAATGACCGGCGATGTCTCGGTCATACCGTATCCTTCGAACACGCGGAGCTTGGCGGCCGAGAAGAGCCGGATGATGCGTTCCTGTATGGAAGAGCCTCCGGAAACAACTATCATGGGCTTTCCGCCGAAAGCATCGCGCCATTTGGAATAGACTAACTTGTCGGCAAGTTGCATCTTTTTCAGATAGAACCAGTTGCGGTTGTAGTAGTCGTATTTTGTGGCTTCTTTGAATGCCCAGAAGTAAATCCTCCGTTTGATGCCAGTCATGTCTTTGCCGGCAGCATGCAGTTTGTCGAACATCATTTCCAGCACGCGCGGCACGGCACAGAACCCCACGGCGTGGATGTCTTTGAGGTCTTTTGCTATTGTGTTGAGCCCGCCTGCATAATAGATGCTTGTGCCCAAGATCTGATAATGGTAGTTGATTACGCGCTCATAGACGTGGCACAGCGGCAAGAAACTGAGAATGTTGCCCGTGTGGTCGTTCACCTGCATTTTGGTGAGCGTGAGGGCGTTGGTGAGGAAGTTCTTGTGCGACAGCATTACGCCTTTGGGGAGGCCGGTGGTGCCGGAGGTGTAGATGATGGTCGCCAAGTCTTCCGGTTTGGCCTCGGCTTTGAGTTGCTCAACCTCAGGAAGCCGCTTTTCACGGTTGTCACGCCCCAAGCGCAACAAGTCAAAGAATGAACGCTCTCCTGGGATGTCTGCTATCGTGAACACGTGAGGGTGCAGTTCCAAATCGGGCAGCGCCGGCGCCACATGCTTGTAGATGGACTCAATGCCGATGACGATGCATTTCGAGTCGGAATGGTTCAGGATGTAACGGTAGTCGTCAGGGGTGAGCGATGGATAGACGGGTACATGAACCATTCCTGCCATCATAATGCCCATGTCCATGAAGTTCCATGCCGGCCGGTTGTTCATGATGGTGGCTACTTTGTCGCCTTTCTGCAGCCCGAGTTCCAACAATGCACAGGCAATGGACTCTGAAATCTCAATGTACTCGTCCACACTGAACTTGTGCCATGCTCCATTTTCTCTCCCGCAGATGATGTCACTCTTGGGGTAGTTTTCTTTCAGATGTTCGAGGATATCAAAAAGTCTGGTAATCTTCATAAGCAAATGTTTTTTGAAAAATGACTGTTGGCGGCAAAAATAACAAAAAACATTCATAGAATTTCCGTTTATAGGTTCAAGTGTTTGTAATATATTGATAATCAAATTGTTGTAAAATATACAAAAAAAGAAGACAACCAATTGTCAGGATATTGAAAAAAGTGTATTTTTGCAGCCGCTTAACCAATGGCGGGGTAGCTCAGTCGGTTAGAGCGTCGGATTCATAACCCGGAGGTCACGAGTTCAATTCCCGTTCCCGCCACAGGGTCAGAAAAGCACTGGTTTTTCCGGTGCTTTTCTTGTTTTGGCAATGTGGTCATAACGGAGAATCGCGCTTTCCGGCAAAAGGTTTTCCGGTTTGCACACACGGCGTTACGATTTTCCGATTTTCCGGTAAAAGTCCTCCTCGGAGATGACGGGGATGTTCAAGGCTTTGGCTTTTTTCCGTTTTTCAGGACCCATTTTCTCTCCCGCCAGCACGAACGAGGTCTGCTTGGAGATGGAGGAAACGTTCCTGCCGCCGTTCAGCTCGACGAGTTTTTTGATTTCGTCCCGTGGGATGGAGAAAACGCCGCTGACCACAACGCTTTGTCCGGCAAGGATGTCAGCCCCTTGTTCTTCTTCGTTGTGCTTCATCTCCATCTGAAGCCCTGCCTGTCGAAGCCTCATGATGATTTCCAGATTTTCGGTGTCGTTAAAGAAACGAACGATGTTGTCGGCTATGATTTCACCTACGTCCTCAACGGAGACCAATTCATCTGTGCCGGCTGACGCTATGGCGTCGATGTTTCCGAAATGACGAGCCAACTTGCGTGCCGTGACTTCGCCGACCATCCGTATTCCGATTGCGAAAAGAACGCGGTCAAAGGATACAGTCTTCGATTTTTCAATCCCGTTCAGGATGTTCTGTACCGTTTTTTCCCTGAAACTGACGGTTCTGTTTTTCCCGTCTTCTTTTTCGATGCTTTTTTCCAGTCCGAACAGATTGTCGTATGTGAGGCTGTACAGGTCGGCTATGGTTCTCACGAGTCCGCTGTTGTACAGCAGTTCTATTTTCCCCTCGCCCAAGGAGTCGATGTTCATGGCTTTACGGGATATGAAATGCTCCAGTTTGCCTTTTATTTGTGGTGCGCAGTGCAGTTCGTCAGGGCAGTACAGCCCGGTTTCTCCCGGATTTTGCAGCAGCGGCGTGCCGCAAACGGGACAATGTGTGATGAACTGCACGGCTTTGGCGTTCTCGTTCCGGTGTGTGTGGTCAACGCCGACGATCTTTGGGATTATTTCGCCGCCTTTTTCTATAAACAGCCAGTCGCTGTGGCAGATGCCCATTTCTTGTATGAAGTCGCGGTTGTTCAGCGTGGCGCGTTTGACGATGGTGCCGGCGAGACTCACGGGTGCAAGGTTGGCTACCGGGGTGATGATGCCGGTGCGCCCCACTTGGTAGTCGATGCTGAGCAACGGCGTGGATACGCGTTCAGCCTTGAATTTGTAGGCGATGGCCCAGCGCGGGCTTTTGGCCGTGGCCCCGGCGGTGTGCTGTTGTGCAAAGTCGTTCACTTTGATGACGATGCCGTCAATGGGGTAGGGGAGTTCCTTGCGTGCGCTGTCCCATTTCTTGATGAATTCGAACACATCGTTCAAGCTGCTCGCTTTCTGCATGACGTCAGGAAGTCGGAAACCCCAGTCGTGCAGTTTGCGGAGACGGTCGTAATGGTTTTCTTCGGGCAGGTTTTCGCCTAATCCGTAATAGAGTTTGAAATCCAGACCGCGTTTGGCCACTTCGGAGGAACTCTGGAGTTTGAGGCTTCCGGAGGCGGCGTTGCGCGGGTTGGCGAACGGCGGCTCTCCAATGTCTTCGCGTTCGGCATTGAGGGTGCGGAAACGGCTGAATGGCATGATGATCTCGCCGCGCGCTTCCAGCAGGTCCGGACAGTCGCCCATTAGCCGCAAGGGAACGGAACCGATGGTTTTGACATTTGCGGTTACGATGTCGCCGCGGACCCCGTCGCCACGGGTGACAGCCCTGGTCAGCAGACCGTGTTCGTATATCAGGCTGATGGCCACGCCGTCGTATTTGAGTTCGCAAATGTATTCGAAAGGGGCGTTAAGCGTGTTGCGGAGGCGGTCGTCAAACTCCTGCAACTCACTTTCCGAGTAGGTGTTGCCTAACGAGAGCATAGGGTAGAGGTGGCTCGCTGTCTCAAACTGTTTGGTCACAGTACCGCCTACCCGTTGCGTAGGACTGTCCGGCTGTGCGTATTGCGGATATTGATGTTCCAGGTCGATGAGCCGCTGAAGCATCTGGTCAAAGTCGTAGTCGCTGATTATGGGGTTGTCAAGGATGTAATAGCGGTAGTTGTGCCGGTTTATTTCCTCGGTCAACTGTATGATCTGTTGTTGAATGGTATCCATAGGTTTGTCGTTGCAGGTTTTATTATGGTTTCATGGAGAGGCTGATGCGCTTCCGTTCAGTCTCTACGCCGATGATGCGTACCATGACTTTCTGATGCAATTGCACTACCTCGTAAGGGTCGTTGATGCGCTTTTCAGAAAGGTTGCTGATGTGTACGAGTCCGTCCTGATGGATGCCGATGTCCACAAAGCAGCCGAAGGCGGTGATGTTGGTGACGATGCCCGGAAGTACCATGCCGGGCACAAGGTCTTCGATTTTCTGGATGTTTTTGTCGAACTCGAACATTTCGTAGTGGCGGCGCGGGTCGCGGCCGGGTTTGGCCAGTTCTTGCATGATGTCTTGGAGCGTCGGCATGCCGACAGTGGCAGTGATGTAGTTTTCGAGGGTGATGTCGGCACGGAGCGTTGCATCGTGCATGAGGTCGGGAACGGAACAGTGTAGGTCTTCGGCCATCTTTTCCACGATGGCATAGCTTTCGGGGTGTACGGCGCTGCCGTCAAGCGGGTTCCGCGCCTCCCTTATGCGAAGGAAGCCTGCGGCCTGTTCAAACGCCTTTGCCCCGAAACGCGGCACGTTTTTCAACGCCTCCCGAGAGGGGAAGGGTCCATGTTCGTCGCGGTACCTTACGATGTTCTGTGCCAATGCGGGCCCGATGCCCGACACGTGTGAAAGCAACTCCTTGCTGGCCGTGTTCAACGCCACGCCTACATAGTTGACACAACTCTCTACGGTCTGTTCCAGACTCTCTTGCAGCCGCTTCTGGTTAACATCGTGCTGGTACTGGCCTACGCCAATCGACTTGGGGTCGATCTTGACCAGCTCGGCAAGCGGATCCATAAGACGGCGGCCGATAGAGACGGCCCCGCGTACGGTGACATCATAGTCGGGGAACTCTGCACGCGCAATGGGCGAGGCCGAATAGACGGAGGCCCCGTCTTCGTTGACCATAAAGGCCTTGACATCACGCTCAAAGGGAATGTGCCGTATGAAGTTTTCCGTTTCGCGCCCTGCGGTGCCGTTGCCGATGGCGATGACCTCGACTTTGTACTGCAATACCAACCTTTTCAATTTGTCGGAAGAGAGTTTGTATTGGGCGGCGGGCGGATGCGGATAGATGGTCTCGTTGTGCAGCAGTTTGCCTTGCGGATCGAGGATGACTATTTTGCAGCCCGTGCGGAAGCCGGGGTCTATGGCCAAGGTGGTGACCTGTCCGAGCGGTGCGGCAAGCAGCAACTGCCTCAGGTTGCGGGTGAACACGTTGATGGCTTCCGTGTCGGCCTTTTCTTTGTAGTGCCGACGCATTTCGGTTTCCATCTGCGGCTGCAGCAGCCTTTTGTATGCATCCACGGCAGCGGTCCACACCTGTTGGGCGCAAGGCCCGTTGTGACGGATGAGACCACGTTTGAGGATCTTAAGGGCCTCTTCCTCTTTCGGGGCGATAGAAAGGCTTAATATCCCGTCTTCTTCGCCGCGGAACATGGCCAGTATGCGGTGCGACGGGGCTTTGGCCAAAAAGTCGCGGGCGTTGTAGTAGTTTTTGTATTTCTCCCGGTCGTCGGTCTTGTCTTTGATGCGTCTGGCACTCAATACACTGAAACGCAGGAACTCGTTGCGCATCCGTGCCCGCAGCCGGATGTCTTCACTGATGTGCTCGGCTATGATGTCACGCGCGCCGGCAAGCGCCTCGTCGGCGTCGCCTATGTGTTTTTCCGGGCTGATGTAAGAATCAACCATCGCCCGGAACGCACTTTCAGTCATCTCCGGCTGCTTGAAGATGGCCTCCGCCAATGGCGCCAACCCTTTCTCCTTGGCTATAGATGCCCTGGTCCGGCGTTTCGGACGATAGGGCAAATACAGGTCTTCCAGTTCGCTCAACGTGGCCGCCCTGTTGATCTTCTCTTCCAACTCAGAGGTCAACTTGTCCTGCTCCCGGATGGTGTCGAGTATGGAGGCGCGACGCTTGTCCAACTCCATAAGTTTGCCGTACAACTCCTTTATCTCTTCGATTTTCACTTCGTCAAGTCCGCCGGTCATCTCTTTGCGGTAACGCGAGATGAACGGTATGGTGGCTCCGCCTTCCAGCAAGGACAAGGTGTTCTTGACTTGCGCTTCTGGCAACGTCAGCGTTTCGGCAATCCGTTTTGCATATTGGTCAAGCATGATTTGGAAAGTGAGGATTGGATATTTTGAGGGTGGAAGATTAAAGGTTTACAGCAGCAACGGCGCGCACTATGCGGCGGTGTGTCTCGTCGATGCCGATGAGGTCGATGACGGTGAACAGTTCGGGCCCTTTTGCCGCGCCTACGATTGCGATGCGCAAACTGTTCAGGACCTGTCCCATGTTGAGTTCATTCTCGTGAATGTATTGCATGACGGCTTCGGAGGCGGCAACTTTGTCGAAAGGAACATTGCCGCACAGGATGCGGTCTATTTCGAGCAGTCTGGCTCCGGTCCCCTCTTTCCAGCGCTTTTTCAGCGACTGAGGGTCATATTCCGTCGGGGCAACGAAAAAATAATGGGCCTGTTCCCAGAAGTCGCCCACAAAGTTGAGCCTGTCTTTGATCAGTTCAATGACTTTCTTGACGTATCCGGCATCACAAGAGATACCTTTCTCGTTCAGGTTTTTCTCAAAATAGGGATAGAGTTCGTCCGCACTTTTGTTGAGGATGTATTCGTGGTTGAACCATTTGGCTTTGTCGAGAGAGAACTTGGCGCCCGATTTGCTGATTTTGTCGAGAGAGAAGAGCTGTATCAGTTCCGGCAGCGACATCAGTTCCTGCTCGGTGCCCGGATTCCAGCCGAGGAGCGCCAGCATGTTGATGACGGCTTCGGGCAAGTAGCCGGATTCGCGGTATCCGGAGGAAATCTCGCCGGACTTCGGGTCGCGCCACTGGAGCGGGAATACGGGGAAGCCGAGGCGGTCGCCGTCGCGCTTGCTTAGTTTGCCGTTGCCGTCGGGCTTGAGCAGCAGCGGCAGGTGGGCGAACTGCGGAGCCTCCCATCCGAAAGCCTTGTATAGCATCACATGCAGCGGTGCCGAGGGCAGCCACTCCTCGCCGCGGATGACGTGCGTGATTTTCATAAGATGGTCATCTACAATGTTTGCCAAATGATAGGTGGGCATGCCGTCAGACTTGTAAAGTACCTTGTCGTCGAGGAGGTTGGAGTTGACTGTCACCTCGCCTCGTATCAGGTCGTGTACGTGGATGTCGGTGTCGGCCGGGTATTTGAAACGCACAACATAGTGCTCCCCCGAGGTCAGTCTCCGCTGTGTTTCCTCTTCCGTGAGCGTAAGTGAGTTCACCATGCCCATTCGGGTGGAGGCATCGTACTGGAAGGTCTTTTTCCGGCTTTCGGCCTCTTTGCGCCGTGCGTCCAACTGGTCAGGCGTGTCAAAGGCGTAATAGGCCCAGCCGTCAAGCACCAACTGCTCTGCATACGGCTTGTACAGTGCCTTGCGCTCCGATTGCTTGTAAGGACCATAGTCGCCGCGGCCGGTGCCGATGCCCTCGTCAAATTCTATGCCTAACCAGTTGAAAGCTTCAATGATATATTCTTCAGCACCCTCAACGAACCGGGTCTGGTCCGTGTCTTCGATCCTCAACAAAAAGGTGCCGCCGTTTTTCTTTGCAAAAAGGTAATTGTACAAGGCAGTGCGTACGCCCCCGATGTGCAAGGGTCCCGTGGGACTGGGGGCAAATCTTACTCGTGGTTTCATATTATATTATTGTATGTCATTTTTTTATAGAGGTGCAAAAATAACATTTACTTTGATATGCCAAAGAGGACGTTTCTGCAAAAACAGCCGTGAATGAGGCTGTCATTCACTTGCAAAAAAACGTACTTTTGCGCCTTGTTTCAAAAGCAGGATTATATTCCATATCTAATTATAAAACAATGTTTTATGAAGAATATACTATCTATTCTCAAAACCAAGAAATTCTGGGTTGAACTCCTTATTATGACGGTTGGGATGATGATAACAGCTTGCGCTGTCTATTATTTTCTCGTCCCCAGCAAACTCATTATCGGCACTATCTCGGGTTTGTCGATTGTAATCAGCGGCATCGCCGACAGCGCTTTCCACGTCAATCTTCCTGTTTCTGTGGTCATCTTTGTGGTGAATGCCATTCTGCTGGTGCTTGCCTATTTCCTCATCGGCAAGGAGTTCGGCATCAAGACGGTTTACACGGCCTTGATATTAGGACCGCTCACCGGTCTGCTGGAACGTTTTTTCCCGTATCAGAATTTCATCAGCCCCGATGCCGCCTATCCCTCCGTGATGGGCGATATATGGTTTGACCTCTGCTGTTTCGTGTTGCTGCTCAGTGCGGCGCAGGCGGTTCTGTTTTCCATCAATGCCTCTACCGGCGGCCTTGACATTCTGGCGAAGATCGTGAACAAGTACCTTCATTTCGATATTGGCAAGTCGGTGAGCGTGGCCGGCGCCGTCATCTGCTGCACGGCGTTTGCCATCAACCCTTTCCAAATGGTCGTCATTGGTCTTATCGGCACATGGATCAACGGTTTGGTGGTGGACTATTTTACGGCAACGCTCAACAACCGCAAGCGCGTGTGCGTGGTTTCAAAAGAATACGACCGCATACGCCGCTATATCATCGACGATCTGGTGAGAGGCTGTACGCTGTATGAGGTCATAGGCGGCTACACCAATGAAAAATCAATCGAATTGGAAGCCCTGCTGACGAAAGATGAGTTTTCGAAATTGATGGAATTTGTGAGCAAGAACGAGATTCACGCTTTCATTACGGCGGGTAACGTGAGCGAGGTTTACGGTTTGTGGTTCAAGGACAAGAAACGGGTGAAACGCAATGTGGAAAGGCGGTAGTCTGCGCCTTTCCACATTGCGTTTCAGTCTTCGCGGTCTACGAGTGCGAGTCCTCCGGCGGATGTTTCTTTGTAGAGGCTGGGAAGGTCTTTGCCGGTGAGGTTCATGGTTTTCACCACCTTGTCGAAACTGATGATGTGTTTGCCGTCTGAAAGCATCGAGAACAGGTTGGCGTCAAGGGCGCGAAGAGCGGCGAACGAGTTGCGCTCGATGCAAGGGATTTGCACCAGTCCGCACACAGGATCGCAAGTGAGTCCGAGGTGATGCTCGAGTCCCATTTCAGCAGCGTATTCAATCTGCCGCGGCGTTCCCCCGAAGAGCTGGCTTGCAGCCGCGGAAGCCATGGAGCAGGCAGAGCCTATTTCGCCCTGACAGCCCACCTCGGCGCCCGAGATGGAAGCGTTGGTTTTGATGACGTTGCCGAACAGAGCGGCGGTGGCCATGGCCTTGAGGATGGCCTTGTCGGAAAAGTCGTGGCTGTGTTTCAGGTGATACAGTACGGCAGGCAGCACGCCGGCAGAGCCGCAGGTTGGCGCCGTCACAATAACACCGCCCGAAGCGTTCTCTTCGGCAGTGGCGAGCGCGTAGGCTGACACCAGACAACGCCCCTGCAGCGAGGGTTTGTAACTGCGTGCTTTCACATAGTACGAGGGCGCTTTGCGCTGCAGGTGTAGCCCGCCCGGAATGGCACGGTCGTCCTGCAGCCCGCGCTCAATGGTGGCTTGCATGATGTCCCAACGCTCCTGCAGGTAGTCCCAAAGGTCCGGGTCTTCATGCTTTTCGGCATACTCCCAGAAAGTCATGCCCTCCTGCTCGATGTGTTTCAAGATCTCGGTGATGGTGTTGTGTTCATAGACTCTGTGTGCCGATGGTTCCGTATGCCCGTCAGAGAGTGCGCCGCCGCCGATGCTATAGACGGTCCACGAGTCCAGCAGACCGCCGTCTGCCCCGAAGGCCTCGTAAAACATAGCGTTGGTGTGGAACCGGTGTATAATCTCGGGCTTCCAGACAAAAGTGACCGGCGCTGGAGCGAGTGCCTCGGCGATGGTCTTGTCCGTAAGATGCCCCTTGCCGGTGGCGGCAAGGCTGCCGAAGAGGGTCACACGATAACGTTGCGCCGTCGGGGTGCGCTGCCGGAACTGCTCCGCGGCGAGGTGCGGACCCATAGTGTGGCTGCTTGAGGGCCCATGACCTATGCGGTATATGCTTTTGATGGATTCCATAACCAGTCGTTTTGTCAAAGACGATGTAACGTTCCGGATGCGGAATTATTGCAGCACCATGCATATTGTTCGTTTGACTTTTATCTCTCCACTTTCCCCGATAAAGCCGTATCTTTGCAGCCGTGCGGCACTGTCACGATGCCCGGCGAGGGTTTTCCAGTGGCTAATGGCATCGTTGCGGGAATTGAGTTTTCGAAAGTGAAAATCTGCGTTGACATTGCCCTCGTGGTCGTGGCCGTGATTCTATGCTATGTCTTTTTCGGTGCTTGGCAGTGGTGCATTGTTGGCGTGGGCACGCTCTTCGCTATGGTCTATGTGGGCATGGTGGTGCGCGCCGCAGGCAAGCGTCTCGGCTGGTTCGACTGGTTGCTGGTCTTCAGCCCTGGCTTCCGTTGTTACCTTTACGGCCTCGCCAAAAGGCTGTTCAAGTCCGACAAGTAACGGTTGGCAAACCGCAGTTTTTTTGTCACTTCTAAGGCTTTTCTACAAAGATTAATAACCATCGTTGGAAAAAAGTTGTAATTTTGCGCTTTGAGAACTGGAAAAAAGTTGTACGGAATAATGGTAAAACTTGGAAAAAAGTTGCATTTCTATGTTTAAAAGAAAGATATTCAAAGAGTTGCAAGAATGGAAACAAGATGGGGCAAAAAAAGCCCTGCTGATCAAGGGTGCACGTCAGGTCGGCAAAACAACGGTTGTCCGGCATTTTGCCCGTTTATATTATCAGAATTTTGTTGAAATAAATTTTGAACAGATGCCGTTGGCCAAGCAGGCTTTTGAGGGAAATCTTGCCCCCAGAACCATTATACTCAATCTTTCGGCTATGGGCCTCGGCCCTTTTGAACCTGACAAAACGCTTGTCTTTTTCGATGAAATTCAGTCGTGCCCTAAAGCACGAACATCCATAAAATTTTTAGTCGAAGACGGCAAATACGACTTTATTGAATCGGGATCGCTTCTCGGAATAAACTATAAAGAAGTATCCTCCTACCCTGTGGGATACGAACACCAGATTGAAATGTATCCTCTCGACTTTGAGGAGTTTTTGTGGGCTTATGGTATTGGCAGTGATGTGGTTGAAACGCTCAAATCTTGTTGTCAGAATCTATGCCAGGTCCCCGGCTTTTTACATGGCCAAATCATTGAAAAGTACCGGCATTACCTTATTGTTGGCGGTATGCCCGAAGTGGTAGGTACATTTCTCGAAAACGAGGATCTGACCAAGACAATTTCAAACCAGAAAGATATTCTAAATGGATATCGCAACGACATATCAAAGTATGCCGGAAACGAAAAAATGCTGGTCAAGTCAGTGTTTGATGCTATACCAGGACAACTCAGCCGTCAGAACAAGCGATTTTTTTTGGCAGACATCGAGAAAAATGCCTCGCACAGGAAATATGGTGTGCCTGCCCAATGGCTGACAGATGCCGGCATTTCTTACTTCTCGTTTAATGTTGGGGCTTTTGAACTGCCTTTTACGGACAAGCAGAACACGAAGTTGTACAAGATGTTCTTTTTGGACAGTGGGCTGCTTTGCGCCACGCTGCTCGACAATATTCAATCAAAAGTGCTTGCGGGCGAAATTGACGTGAATGAAGGGGCACTGACCGAAAATTATGTGGCCGGCGAACTGGTCAAGCACGGCATTCCGCTACACTACTATGACAGGAAAAGCAAGCACGAACTGGATTTTGTTTTTCCGGAAAACGGAAAAATATCCATTATTGAGGTTAAGTCAGGAAAGAACTACAAGAGGCATGCTTCGCTCAATATGGCGCGGTCTCTTTTTGCGGACAAAATCGGTCGCTGCATCGTTATGAGCAGCAATAACCTTGAAACTGACAACGGCATCCTGTATATGCCGCTGTATATGAGCATGTTTATTTAAAATCCTATTATGCTTTCAAAGTCTGTGTACTTTCTTGCACAATCTTTAGACCGTATTTGCGTTATGAACCAAAAATTTAAATTCACACTTATGAAGAAATCATTGATTTTAGTCTGTGCCGTTGCGATGTTCTCTGCCTGTGGGTCGCACAAGAAAGGCGCGGAACCGCAAATGGGCACTAAATCGCTGGTGCTCTACTATTCGCAGACAGGAACAACGAAGAAAGTGGCCGAACTCATCAGCCAGAAAACCGGCGCGGACATCGAGGCCATAGATGCCGTTAATCCGTACGACGGCGATTACGACCAGACGATTGCACGCGGAAGACAGGAGATTGAGAACAATATCTTGCCGGACATCAATCCGTTGCAAAGCCGAATTGAGGATTATGACACGGTCTATCTTGGCTTTCCCGTATGGTTTGGCACGTATGCCCCGCCGATGGGAAGGCTGGTCAAGGACACTGACTTTGCCGGCAAGGTGCTGATTCCGTTCTGCACGTTCGGAAGCGGCGGTTTGGAGTCGAGTGTTGCAAACCTCAAAGCAGCACAGCCCAACAGCACTGTTCTAGAAGGTTTCGGTATCCGCGCTGCACGTATGGATGCGGTCTCTGCCGAACTGGACCAGTTCCTGATACGGCTCGGAATCCTTCCAGGCACCGCTGCGCCTCTGCCTCAATACGGCACGCCCGCCCCTGTGACGGCCGACGAAAAAGCACTGTTTGACGAGGCTTGCGGCGACTATCCTATGCCGCTGGGCATCCCCTTGAACGTTGCCAAAGCCGACGGCCAGGAATGCATGTACTATTGCTTTACAACTGAAAGTAAAAGACCTGACGGCGAAAGCATGTCTTTTAAGATATATGTGGTGAAACCCGCTGCCGACGGCAGCAAGGCTGAATTTACAAAGGTGGTGCGTTAACGGACCTTTTCATTACCACACAATGCCGAAACCCCAACAAAGCTTCTCATGGCGTGTTGTTGGGGTTTCAAGTTTTTTCTTGTGTGTGAGAATCAGATTTTGTCAGATTCTGGAATCCCGATGAGGGTGGCGAAAAACCGTTTCACAGATTCGCGGTCATGCTCCATCTGCCTGATCAGTTCGTCTGTGTCTGAAAACTTTTTCTCCTCCCGAATTTTGCGGACAATGTAGAATGAGACGTTTTTACCGTAAATGTCTTGTCTGAAGTCGAATATGTTGACTTCGACGGTCAAGGCAGTCATGTGCAGGGTAGGGCGGCTGCCCACATAGAGCATGCCATAATAGAGTGAGTCCTCGATGCGCACTTTTACGGCGAACACGCCTTTGTCGAGGCTTACTTCGTCTGTTGTCCGCAAGTTTGCCGTAGGGAAGCCGAACGATTTCCCATTGTTAAGGCCGTGGATGACCGTCCCGTTTATCCAGCCGCCCATTTTATCCGATGCTTCCTGCCAGACTGATGCTCAGTAGTTTCTGGGCTTCAACAGCAAACTCCATCGGAAGTTTGCCTAACACGTCTTTGGCGTATCCGTTTACAATCAGGCTGATGGCGCTCTCCTTGTCGATGCCGCGCTGTTGGCAATAAAAGAGTTGGTCTTCAGATATTTTTGAGGTGGTGGCCTCATGTTCCACGACAGACGAGGGGTTGGCACATTTGATGTCGGGCCAGGTGTGCGCTCCGCAGGCATCGCCCATCAGCAGAGAGTCGCACTGTGAGAAGTTCCGTGCATTTTCGGCGTTTTTGGCCACTTTGACGAGACCGCGGTAGCTGTTCTGGCTTTTGCCTGCCGAGATGCCCTTGGATACAATCAGACTTCGGGTGTTGCGCCCCAAGTGGATCATCTTGGTGCCGGTGTCAGCCTGCTGGAAGTTGTTGGTTACCGCCACGGAAAAGAATTCGCCCGCCGAATTGTCGCCCAGCAGGACGCACCCGGGGTATTTCCACGTTATGGCCGAGCCGGTTTCCACTTGGGTCCAGGATATTTTGGAGTTGGCGCCTTTGCACAGTCCGCGTTTCGTGACCAAATTATAGATGCCGCCGTTCCCGTTCTTGTCGCCGGGATACCAGTTCTGCACGGTGGAGTATTTGATTTCAGCGTCTTTCAGGGCCACCAGTTCCACGACGGCGGCATGCAGTTGGTTCTCGTCGCGTTGCGGGGCAGTGCAGCCCTCCATATAGCTGACGTAGGCGCCCTCGTCGGCAATGAGCAGGGTGCGCTCAAATTGTCCCGTGCCGGCTGCATTGATCCTGAAGTAGGTGGAGAGTTCTATTGGGCAGTGTACGCCTTTGGGAATGTAACAGAATGAGCCCTCGCTGAACACGGCGGAGTTGAGGGCGGCATAGAAGTTGTCGGTGTAGGGTACCACGGAACCTAAATATTGCCTTACCAGTTCCGGATATTGCCGGATGGCCTCGCCAAAAGAGCAGAAGATGATGCCTTGCTTCTTTAAGGTTTCTGAAAAGGTGGTTTTGACAGAAACGGAATCCATGACAGCATCCACCGCCACACCTGCCAGTATTTTCTGTTCTTGGAGATTGATGCCCAGTTTGTTGAACGTGTCAACCAACTCGGGGTCGGCTTCATCGAGGCTGTTCAGTTGCTTTTTCTTCTTCGGAATGGCAAGATAGGTGATGTCTTGGTAGTCAGGACGTTTGAAGTCGAGGTGTCCCCACTTTGGCTCTTTCAGGGTAATCCAGTGCCGGTATGCTTTCAGCCGGAATTCGAGCAGCCATTCGGGCTCCTCCTTGCGGGCTGAAATCATACGGATGACTTGTTCGTTGAGGCCTTTTGGAAAATCTTCGATGTCGATGTCGGAAACGAATCCGTATCTGTATTCGTTTGTGGTTATCTCGTTGATGATGCTCTGGTCGTTTTCTTCTTTCATTGTTGTTGGGTTGATGGGTGTTTCTGGACGGTGTTCATTCGTGTTCCATCAAAAAACGGGCGACTTCCATGCCGGCCACGGCACCGGAAGCCGCGGCAACAATGGCTTGGCGGTAAACGGGGTCTTGCACGTCGCCGGCCGCCCAGACGCCTTCGATGGCGGTGCGGCAGGTGCCGGGTGTGGTGACAATGTAGCCTTGGCTGTCAAGTTCGAGTTTTCCTGCGACAAGGTCGGTGACGGGTGTCACGCCGATGGCCTCAAAAACGCCGTCCACCGCGAGGGTGGTTTCCTCTTCCGTCTCTTTGTTCTTGATGCGCAACCCGGTCACTTTCTTGATGAACCCTTTCCGTTCCCCGGTGATTTCGAGGGGAAGCGTGTTCCAGCAGACCTCAATGTTCGGGGCAGCAAATACCTGCTTCTGTAGTGATATGGTGCCGCGGAACTGGTTGCGGCGGTGTACGATATAGACTTTGGTGCAGAGTTTGGACAGGTAGAGCGCGTCTTCAAGGGCTGTGTCGCCGCCGCCGATGACTACGGTGGTTTTGTTCCTGAAGAAATTGCCGTCGCAGGTGGCGCATGCGGAAACACCGAAGCCGCGGTATTCCTGTTCGCCGGGAAGGTTGAGCCAGCGGGCTTGCGCACCGGTGGCTATGATGACGGTGTCGGCCATGACTTCCTTCTCATCGTTAAGCATGCAGCGGAACGGGCGCGCTGAAAAGTCTATGCTGGTGATGAAGCCGGGAAGCATGCGCGTGCCCGTGCGGAGTGCCTGCTGGCGGATGTCATCCATGATGACGGCACCGGAAGCCGTTTGCGGGTATCCTGGAAAATTCTCCACTTCAGGGGTGATGGTTAACTGCCCGCCCGGCTGAACGCCTTCAATCAGCAACGGGTTGAGGTCGGCACGTGAGGTGTAAATTCCGGCGGTGTAACCGGCAGGACCTGAGCCTATGATAAGGCATCTGACATGTTCTGACATAATTGTTTCGTCTGTTTTTTTATCGGAGTGCAAAAATAATCTTTTTATCTGTTGTTGCGGAAAGCGTGATGACGGCCGCACCTAATAACCGGATCGGGAGTTCATGACGATACGCCACTCGTTGTTCTGCTCGTCGGTGTACTCGAAAATCATCTCACGCCTCGAAAGCTTCTTCACAGAGGCATTGTAACTGTATTTTTTGCCCAATACGGTGAACTGCATGACCAAGTTACGGTAGTTGTTTTCGAAATGCCAGCTTCCGTATGTGGATTTTCGGTACTCGCCGTTGTGGTAGGCCATCACCTGAAGGATGTAGTCGGCATAGATGTAATAATAGGTGCCGGGGTTGTTGGCCAGACAACCTGTCTCGCTGACGGCAATGCTTGCGGTGGAGTCTATCTGCGTGCCGTTGAGGTAGGTGTGTGTGATTTGCCAGAAGCCGACAATGCGGTATTCGGGGTCGTGGAAACTTAAGCCGGGTCCTTCGGGATAACGGCATCCCGCCAAGACGAAAAGTGCAAAGAACACGGCGTATACGGTTCTGAAGTTTTTCATAGGGGTCAAGGTTCTTGAGGTTGAACTTCCGGTTTCAGCAGGTCATAGAGTTGCTGCATCCCGGAGGTGGCTTTTTCTTTTATGAAGTGAACTTTACGGCTGATGGGCTGCACCTCTTTGGGGTCAATGACGTAGATGTCAGCATGTCGCGGAGCATAATAGAGCAGCCCGGCCGCAGGGTAAACGTTGAGTGATGTGCCGATGATGATGAGGATATCGGCTTTCTCCACCTCGGCCACGGCCTGGTCCATCATCGGTACAGCCTCGCCGAACCAGACGATGAAAGGACGCATGCGTGCGCCGTCGGGGGTGCGCTCGGCATGGCCGATGGGACGGTAGCCGATGTCTTCGACGAATTGTTTGCCGTTCTCGCTGCAAGCCTTGGTGGCTTCGCCGTGCAGGTGGATGACGTGTGTGGAACCGCCGCGTTCGTGCAGGTTGTCGATGTTCTGCGTAACCACCGCCACATCGTAGTACGATTCCAGCGCTGCCACCAGCCGGTGCGCCCTGTTTGGCTCCGCCTTCGACAGTTCAGCCCGGCGCGCATTGTAGAAGTCGGTGACTAGGTCAGGATCCCGCTGCCAACCCTCAACGGAGGCCACGTCTTCAACCCTGTAGTTCTCCCACAGCCCGTCGCTGTCGCGGAAGGTCTTGATGCCGCTCTCGGCACTGATGCCCGCTCCGGAGAGAACAACTATTTTCTTTCCCATCTTGAATGTGTTTTTAGAGGATAATCTGTGTTTGTTGTTATACTGTTACATCTTCATAACTTGCAAGTTACATTTTAATGCAAGCCAGAAAAGGAAACGCAGCAAAGTTACATAATATTCCGTTTGCCGACACTCTCGCTGCCACTTCTTTTCACGACATCGGCATAGTCGGACAAGTGACTGTCCTTTAGCGAACATCAGTCGCAAAAGGCTATTCTGCGGCGCAAAAGTCGAGTAGGGCGGCTGTTGTCGCGGATGACCTCCTTGTCAGTGTCAGGGCACTCCTTGATAGACATGCTGCTGCGTCGGTTGACGGGGTCGTATTGTACCCAAGGCACGGGTACATAATGTATGTTGCCGTCATTGCCTCCGACGGGAATGTAGTCCATACGGTCGATGCCGGAGAAGCCACACGCATTTACCGCAATCTCTTTTGTGCCGTCCTCGTTGCTGCGCAACAATTTTGTTTTCAAAATGTTGTGTGTTACACTCCGAGGGTGCATAAAGCAAGCCTCCCCTTTGTAGTTGGCAATAGATTCCCATTCCCAAAATGAAGAATCCCCTATGAGGTCGCGTCCGTAAATCTCTTTGCGCGTGCGTGTCTGCTGGTAAAGTGGGATGGAAAGCAGCGGAGCGAAAGCGAAATAGACGGCTCTGAAATATTCCTGGTTTACCCGCAAGAAACGTTGTTTCACGGTCTCGAAACTGTAATCCATCCATTTTTCGGGGTCGGTGTTGAGGTCGAATTTCTGCAGGTGGTCGGGATAGACGACGTTGATCATTTTGTTCTTTACTATCGTGAAGTCGTCGCCATAGCCATACCGGTTGTCTTTCATAAGCGTCAAAAGCGCTTTTTGGGCCAATGGCGTGAACAGCAGCCGGTATTGCACCTCGTTGTTGCGGTCTTTGGTGGAGAATTGCACTTCGAAGTCCTGGTTGGACATCATGGTGTAGTTGCTCGTGTCGTTCAGTTTGCGTGAAAAGCGTTCAAGATTTTTGAGTTTCATTCTCTTCCTGAGACTGACGAACGGAACATCTTCGGCGAGCCCTTCGGGCTTTCGTGAAAACGACAGGTCGGGGGCGGCCTCGTTGGCATACATCAGGAATGTTTTGTCATCAAATTGAGGGTGAGGTTTGGTGACCGTCGCCGTGAGCGTTTGGGTTCTGGTCACGTAATGTGAATTTCCCTCCGAGTCGGTGACCTCTTCTTCCCACTGGATGGTCAGGAATCCCGTGTAGGTTTTGAGTCCCCAATGGAAATTGCGGGTTGTTGCGATGACGAAAGGGTTGCCTTTTACCTCACCGCTGTGGGCAAAAAGAACCGATGCGTCTTTATTCAGAGAGCCGGCATAACCGAACTCTTCGCTTAACTGTTTGACTCTTGCGGCGTTGAAGTATGGGTCAAAATGGATGTTCGGCACCGTCTTCTCTATAAGTTTCGTCGGGATGTCCCAACTGAACAGGGCATTGAGGGACTTCATCTGTGCTTGTGCTTCTTGCACCAGTGTTTGGTGTTGTGCTTCAAGGGCAGACACGGCGGCTTTTATTTGCCTGATCTTGTTCTGCACGGCGGTGAAAGCCAACGTAAGCAAAGCGATTCCGAGTACGATGAACAAGACAATCATCCAGGTGTTCGCGGCGACTGTGTAGGAGATGAACGGCAGCAGGAACAATACGGCAGCCCCTGCAATCATAAGTCCTTTCAGCCATCTGAAACCGGTTAGTTTGTCATTGTTATTGATGATTAGTTCGTTGACATATCCGATTTTCCGGCAGGTTTCTTTGTTTGCATCCTTGTCAACGGCCGACTTCTTCTCCATTTCTGCAAATGCTTCTTCGGCATTCTTGCGGAAAGCATCTTTCAATTCGTCCCGGTAACGCTCTAAGGGTTCGTGTATGTCGTCCATGGTGCTCATTTCTGCATGAAAGGGTTAGGCGGGAAGTGCTGCATTCGGCACATCCTGAAACGCAGCATGTGGGGTGGACTTAAAAGAAAACCTGTCTGGCGCGCTCTTTGGTCTCGGCGGAGACGGAGAATGGAATGCGGGTGGTGTAGCCTGCGCGGGCGGCGACAATCATTTTTGTGGGCCAGTCGAATATGTCGCGGTTCCATTGATATACCGTGTCGTTGTATAGGGAGCGGGCAGCCGTGATTTCTTTCTGGAGATAGGAGTTCTGCTGCATGGCGTCGGCAATGGCAGCATGGGCTTTCAGTTCGGGGTAGGCTTCCACTTGCGGAAACAGGCGGGCGTAAGCCTGGTCGATGTTGCGGGCCACCGTGTTGCGGTCCGCATCCGGGTTGATCCCTCCGCGATAGGCCGCTACGGTCTTCATCACGTCCTTGTCGAGGTCGATGGCCTTTTCAAGCAACGGGACAACATTCTGGAGGATTTGCACACGCTGCTCCAAGTAGTTGTCGATGGTGGAGGCATCCGCCTGTATCTTCTGCTCCAGTTGCTGAAGGTAGTTTTTTGCCTTTACTTTCATAATCAAGAATATGAGACCGGGCAGGATTCCGCAGACCCACAGCAGGATCTCGAAAATGGTAGAGCCTACGCCGATGATGACGGGCAACTGTTTCTCAATAACATTGACGTCGCGTCCGGCCGGGTTTACGGTCGCATTCATTTCGTCTAATTCATTTGCCATAGTTTGCTTTTATTTAAGGTGATGCTTGCCCATGTTTTCAAGAGGGCATTAAAAACGCGGCAAATATAATGAATTATTCACAACGGAATGCTTTCCGCTCTTTTTTCAGATGATAATATCAAGTCAGAAAGCCATATCCTGGCAACAGGTCTTTGTCCTATATGAAGTTGAAGAAGATATGGATGACTGAAAATCAGGGAAAGATGGTTTTTCCTCGATACGTTTTCAGTCATTGATGTTCACATTTCACATAAAACTGTATCTTTGCGCCGTCAAACAAGTAACAAATCAATTATTAAAAAAACTGTCATGAAAAAACTTTATTTTTTGCTCTGCCTTTTCGCACTGTCTTTACAGGTCAAGGCCCAGAACCCCTCTGTTGCTGTCACTATTGACAATGTGACCCCCCTTACCATAACGGCGACTTTCACCCCGAATGAGGATTGTGCCTCGTACGTTTATGTGATTGGCGTCCAAGAGGAGATGCAGGCCTGGGCGGCTGCGTTCCAGACCACCATTGAGACGCTGGTGCCGATGTGGGGCATTACAGCCAATGGCGTCACTTCCTATACTTGGAACGACATGTCCCCCGCAACGGAATACACGATTTATGTGATTCCTTACGCCGCCGACAACGCCGCCGGCACTATGGTTACCGCTCCCGTCACTACGTTGGTGATGGGCGACGAGGGCGTTTCTGTCGTCGAGATGGAGGTTGTTGTGCTGTCCGATTCTTCTGTATTGACAAAAACTACCCCGAACAGCTCTACCGCCGTCTATAAGTATGGGCTGATTACTAAACACCTCCACGACTCCCTCGGCAGTGTCTTGGATTCGTTCCTTATCGATTATTGGGAGAATTACGATCTGCACAACGCCTATACGTACGAGGAGTGGACTTGGGAAGGACTGCGCGATGTCGATTACTATGCCTGCGCCCGAGGAAAGAATGCGAACGGCGAATGGGGCACGCTGACAATCATCCCGTTCAGCACGCTGACCGGAATAACCGAAAACAAACAGGATGTCCGCCTCTATCCCAACCCCGCCGGCGATTTCCTGAAAATTGAGGGCGAGACGGTCAGGACTGTGGAGATTTTCAGTCTGGCAGGTCAGCGGATTGCAGCTTTCAATGCCTTGGACGGACACATAACGGTGCCGGTTTCCGGCTATGCTCCGGGCGTTTATATGGTGCGCATCAATGATACCACTGTTCGCAAGGTGGTCGTGAAATAACCCGTAAATTCAGAAAGTAACCTGAATGCCGAAGTGTATCAGCCCCCTCTTGAAAGAGAGTGGGCTTTTTTGCTGCCGTCCTAAGGCATATTCGAGATAGAAAAGCCCGGACTTGACGGCCAGATGTATTCCGCCGCCAAAGCCGAACGGAGAGTCCTGCATGTAGCGCCCGCTCAACTGCTGTTCGTAGGTGCCGCCGTCGAAGAAGAGGCAGACGTATGATTTTTTCCCGAACAGGTAGCGTAGCTCGGCCGAGTAGAGCAGGAACGTAGAGGCGCTGATGTCGTTGGCTTTGAAGCCGCGGATGTTGCCGGGACCTCCGATGTCGGTCAGTTCGTTGCGGCAGTGCGGCCCTGACAGCAGCGAGCCGCCCTTGAGCCGTGCGGCGACCGTCCAGCGCCTGCCGATCGGCAGATAGCCTTGAACGCTCCCCATAATGCAGTAACTGGTTTTCTGCAAAGGGATTTTTTGATAGAAAATGTCGTCTATCTGGCTGTTCTTGATAATCTTGCGTCTTCCGGCTGACAGGCTGGCGGAGATGTCAATGCCTTTCCGCGGGTTGAAGAGATAGTCGAGTCGGCGGTGGCGGAAGCGTAGCCCGAAGAGGGTCTTTCGGTAGTCGATGAAACTCGAGTCGTCCTCAAAACGGACAAGTCCGGCATCCAGCACCGACGAACCGGTGTGGTCGAAGCAAGGCTCTATGTAACTGTTGCTGACGAATGCGTAAGGGAGTCCGGCATGGAAGTTGAGGTTGAGGTAGGAGGTGTCGCGCTTGTCGAGCACAAAGGACCCGTTGATGCCGAAACGGGTCCGGAACAGGTACGGGAAGCTTGCGGAGAGGTCGAGGTGCTGCGAGTAGAGGCTGCTGCTGTACCAGTGGAGACCGATGCTTTCGCCCAGCCGGAAGATGTTCTGCAACGAGAGCGTCAGTTCTCCGTTGACGGTGGTGCGCCCTTTTTCTTCGTCCACAGGGACCAGACCGATGTAGCCGTCAAACAGGTTGGTGTTTTTCTTGTTCAGGTAAACGTAAAGGCAGGCTTTGTCTTTGACGAACGCCACATCGGCTTTGCCGGCAACGGTGGCGTATGGAAGTTCTTCCAGTCTCCCGTTCACTTTCCGTATGATTTCTTCGCAGTAGGGCATACCGTTCCGCAGGCCGAGGTAGGGATAGAGAAAGTCTCTGGAAAGTCTGACGGTGCCTTTGACGATGATGGAGTCGAACGTGACAAAGAGTCCGGAGTCGATTACAAGCACCGGGGTCATGTCGCCGGTTTCGGGGCTGGCCGCTTTCAGGGAGACGGCGGCAAACGGATACCCGCTGTTTTCGAGCTTCTGCAAGGTCTTTTCTGCCTTCCCGGGAAAGTCGGACAACTCGGCCTCCAACGGAACGGCGGGCTTTTCGTGCTGGGCCAGCAGCGGTCCGCCGCGTAAAAGGACAAAGAGAATGAATATGATATGTGTGACGTTGTGCTGCAAATGGAATGAAAAACAGGTCCAGGGAAAACAATCTCTTTTGAATTTTAGTATCTTTGCACGTTTTTTTAATTCCATAACGACAATGAAAAGAATTATTGTGCTGATAGTGATGTTTTTCTTTGCGGGGGCGCTGTTCACGGCATGTGACACGCAAAAAAAATGTGCCGCATACGGTCATTATGCCTGCTATGAGGGGCAGAATCAGGATGCAGTTTCAGAATAAGGCCATATTCTTGCCCCGCGGAATCGGTGGCGGGAGAACACGCAAAATAGCCGTCACCGCTCTCTTTGCTTGCTTTGCCGCCCTGTCCTGCGCACAGCAGGTGGGGGAGTATTACCATGATGTGACCTTAAAGGAATGGAATTTCGACCTGTTCGTCAACACGGGCGGTGTGGGTGCAGGTTTCCAGCACGGTCGTACCCCCGACCTTTACAACAAGCATTTTTGGGAGATGGATTTCATGTACAACCAGCACCCCAAGTCGGTACGCTCTGTCAACTCGCTGTATGAAGGCGTCCGTCCATGCCGGTACGGTCAGCTCTATACGCTGTTTTTTCTCAGAGCCGGTTACGGATACCAGCGGACCCTGCATACGAAGCCCTATTGGGGCGGGGTGCAGATCCGCTATACGCTCTCTGCCGGCTTTTCCGCAGGTTTGGGAGTCCCAAATTATGTGGAGGTCATCAACTACAATACCGGCTATTCTGAAATACAACGGTATGACCCCGACGAACATGATCTGAACAATATCATCGGCGGCGCACCGCTCTATACGGGCATTCTCGGTACGATTGTGCGCCCGGGTTTCTATGCCAAGACGGGCTTTGTGTTCGATTTTGCCAAGAACGATTATAAACTGCAGGCGCTTGAAGTCGGGTTAAGCGTGGACATGATTTTCCCTTTTGTGCAACAGATGGCCTTCAATAAGGCCCGCAAATGCTATCTTGCCGCATATATTGCTTACGACTTTGGGAAGAAGAAAGGTTATCACCAGTAGATCAGGTCTCTCATGTCAAAGTCACTAAAACAGTTAGCGGGTCAAACCGTCATTTATGGGGCAACCAATATTATCGGTAGGCTGCTCAATTACTTGCTGGTGCCGCTTCATACATATGTTTTCTCAGATGCGGCACAATATGGGGTCGTGGGCGAACTCTACGCCTGGACAAGTCTTTTCATTGTAATCCTCACATACGGCATGGAGACGGCATTCTTCAATTTTTCCCGCAAAGAGGAAATCAAGGACAAGGTCTATACGACTATTGTGACCTCTCTTATGGTCACTTCTACGGTTTTCATTGTGCTGTGTTCTTGCTTCTCAACCCCTATCGCGGTATGGCTCAAGTATCCGGCACATCCCGAGTATGTGGTGTGGTTTTCCGTCATTATCGGCGTTGACGCATTATGCTCCATTTTTTTTGCACGGCTGCGCTATCTGAACAAGGCCATGCGGTTTGCGGCGGTGAAAATCACCAATATCCTCATCAATGTTTCGTTCAACCTGTTCTTTTTGCTGCTTTGTCCTTATCTGCTGAAGAATCATCCCGAACTCTACTTTGTCCGGCATATCTATAATCCTCAAATCGGGGTAGGCTATATTTTCATCTCCAACCTGATTGCTTCGGTGGCTACGTTGCTGATGTTGCTTCCGGGTTTCTTCAGACAGAAGTATGCCTTTGACTTCGCGCTGTGGCGCAAGATGTTTGCATACGCTTTCCCGCTCCTTATCTTCGGGTTGGCCGGCATCGTTAACGAGACGATGGACCGCGTGCTGATCAAGTATCTGTCTACCCGTCCCGACCCGCAGGCTTCGGTGGGCATCTACAGCGCCTGTTACAAGATTTCCATCATGATGACCATCTTTGTACAGGCTTTCAAATATGCGGCAGAACCTTTTTTCTTCAACAAGGCCAAAGACAAAGATGCGAAAGAGACCTATGCCGAGGTGATGACCGCTTTTGTGTTCGTATGCTCTGTCATATTTGTGGGCATTATGCTCTATATCGACATTGTGCAGTATTTTGTGGGGCCGGCTTACCGTGTCGGTCTCCCTATTGTGCCGATCCTGCTGCTTGCCAATCTGTTCTTAGGGATTTTCTATAATCTTTCCATATGGTACAAACTGACCGGCAAAACGAGATATGGGGCGTACATCGCTTTGATGGGCGCAGCGGTCACCTTGGCTCTCAATGCCTTGCTGATTCCGCGTTTCGACTATATGGGTGCGGCGTGGACCACGTTTGCCTGCTATTTCTTTATGATGGTCGTCTCTTACTTGTTGGGGCAGAAGCATTATCATGTAAACTACAATCTGAAAAGGATACTGTTCTACATTGTTTTGGCTGTATGCGTTTACGGGTTGAGTCTCCTGATAAACCGCGGTTTGCACATCGAGCGGGTAGGCATCCGCCTGACGGTCAATACGGTTTTGTTGGCAGTCTATGGCTTGATGCTGGCTATGATGAACCGCAAATACCTGAAAACGCTGCTTCTTCGCCGGTAGCCCTATGCTTTTCTGACAATTAGCTGAGCATTCTCGAACCGAACAACCATGACGGCATCACCTTTGTCAATCAGTCCGTGTTCGGCGGTGGCTTCCAGAATCGTTCCGTCAATTTCTATTTTCCCGGCAGGTCTCATAAAGGTCGCCGCCGTGCCGGTTTTGCCTATATATTGCGACATCTGCATATCTTGGGCCACAAAACCATTGTCGTTGTCCAGATTGGTCTTGAGGGCAAGCGATCCGTATCGGGTGTCGGCGGAGATGAGTTTTTTGCCCAGCCACAGCGAAAAGAAGAAGCCGGTGACGGACGAGAGAACCACAATCAGCAAACTGCGCCCGATTTGGAGGGCGGCGTCAAGGTCGGGGTCGAACCGGAAGTGGAAATTGACATTGAAGACCATGGCCAGCACGAGCGATGCGACGATGAGCACGATGCCAGAGATGCCCGCGACACCGAAGCCTGGGATGACGAAGAACTCCAGCATCAGCAGGACAAGTCCGGCGAGAAAGACCAGGATTTCCCAATGCTGCGCGAGTCCTTCCAGATAATGCGGCGCAAAATAGAGCAGGGCGGCGGTCAGGGCAATCGCGAGCGGCAGACCAATGCCAGGGCTTTGCAGTTCAAAGTAGATGCCGCCTACAATGCAGGCTATCAGCAGTCCGCTTACCACAGGGTTTACCAGAAAGTTGATGAGGCGGTCGATCCACGACAGTTCCTGCTCAACCCACACGTATGGGCTGATGCCGGCCTTTTCCAACACCTGTTCGCGGCTTTCGGCGAGTCCTTCGCAATAGTGGTTGTCCATAGCCTCTTCGCCGGTGAAGGTCAGCACCTTGCCTTGCGGGCTTATGCCGTTGACCACAATGTCAGGGTCAACCATGGCTTGTGCAATGTCGGGGTCGCGTCCGTTCTTTTCAGCCGTGGCGCGCATCAGGGAACGCATGTACGACTGGTATTTGTCGGGCAAGATTTCACCGCTTTGGTTCACGACAGATGCGGCGCCGAACGAAGCCCCGGGCGCCATATAGATGCTGTCGCATGCGATGGTTATGAGTGCGCCGGCAGAGGCCGCGTTGTTGTTGATGAACACTATGGTGGGCATCGGCGCGTTCAGCAGCAGGGTGCGGATCTTGTCGGCAGCCTCCAGTTCACCGCCAAAGGTGTTCAACTCCAGAAACAGGAAGTCGGCCCGCTGCGCTTCGGCCTCTTTTACGGCTTGCTCTGTCAGACGCAAGGCCGGTTTGGAAATGTTGTCGTCAATGGCATAGTAGTAAATCTTGTCGGCATGCTGCGCAATGGAGACCGGAACGGCCGCCATGACAAGGACGAACAGCAGGATGGGACAGATAAGGTTGCGGGCACTCATGGCAGCCGGATTATTGGTCGGATTGCAGGGAGCGGGGAATAAAGCGGTCTTTTTCATAGCGGTTTTCAATTCAGTTCTACGGAATAGTTGACGGGTAGGGTCAGGTTGTTGAGGAACTTTTCGGGGTTGACCTTCGTGTTGTGGTTGGCGAAATCGGAATAGTAAACCCCATTGTTTTCGAGGATGCGCAAGCAGAACGGCGTGTCCCCGGGATTGGCGGAAAGCTGTTGTTTCAGTTCGTACGACAGTTCCATAGAGAGGTCTTGCACGCTGATGACAATCCGCACCTCCTTGCAGTATTTTTCATAAACATCTTCAAGAAAGAGCACCTGCACGGGCTTGACGTCCGTCCGTGTGGTTTCTGTGCCGTCTTTGTTCCGCCAATGCTTGATGTCGAGGATGGCGCTGATGAAAAGCCGCTTGCCTTTGTCGAAGAAGTGGCTGTATTTGGTGAAATCTTCGCCGGAGAGATACCATTTCCAAGTGTTGTCGTACTCTTCGAGGGTGATGTTGCCGTAATCTTTGTTGTTGACGGTGACGCCACGCTTTATGTCGGTGACGATGCCTACAAATGAGAATTTCTTGTTGCCGGAAAACTTTTTCTGCATTTCGTCAGGTCTGCCGAGTTGTGCCAAGTTGACGTTGGCATAACTCTGTATGATGTGTCTGAACTCGTCAAGCGGGTGTGCCGAAATGTAGAAGCCCGCAATCTCTTTCTCGTTTTTCACCTGTTCGTAGGTGCTCCAAGGTTCACATTCCGGTATTTGGGGGTTCGTATCCTCTTTCAAGGTGGTGTCCATATCGAAGATGGTGAACTGGTTCTGGTCGTTGTGCTTTTTCCCGGCAAAGGCTATGAGGGTGTCCACGAAGTTATGTCCGGGTTTGTCTTCATAGAAAAACTGTGCGCGGTGCATACTCCGGAAAGAGTCGAAAGTGCCGGTCATGGCCAAGGCCTCAATGCAGCGTTTGTTGCAGTTGCGGGTGTTTACGCGTGAGATGAAGTCGAAAATGTCGGCGAAGGGCCCGTGTTCGGCGCGTTCGGCGATGATGCTGTCCACGGCGCTGCCGCCCACGCCTTTGAGGGCGGCAAGTCCGAAACGGATGTTGCCTTGCTTGTTCACGGTGAAAGTGGCGTCCGACTCATTGATGTCTGGCCCGAGAACCTTGATGTTCTTGCGCTGCACATCCTCTATCAGGTTGCTGATTTCGGCAATGTCGTCGAGGTTGTTGGTAAGGTTGGCCGCCATGAACTCTGCCGGGTAGTGTGCTTTGAGGTATGCCGTCTGGTAGGCGACCCAGGAGTAACAGGTGGCGTGCGACTTGTTGAAAGCGTAGGAGGCGAATTTTTCCCAGTCACCCCAGATTTTCTCCAACACCTTGGAGTCGTGACCGTTGGCGGAACCTTGTTCTATGAATTTGGGCTTCATTTTGTCCAACATGGCTTTCTGTTTCTTGCCCATGGCTTTCCGGAGCGTGTCTGACTCGCCGCGCGTGAAGTTGGCCAGCAGGCGCGAAAGAAGCATCACCTGTTCCTGATATACCGTGATGCCGTAGGTGTCTTTCAGGTAACGTTCCATGATGGGGATGTCGTACCGGATCTCTTCGCGTCCTTGCTTGCGCCGTATGAACTGCGGAATGTAGTCCATAGGGCCGGGACGGTAAAGTGCGTTCATAGCGATGATGTCCTCGAACTTGCTCGGTTTGAGTTCTTTGAGGTATTTCTGCATGCCCGGGGACTCAAATTGGAAAGTGGCGACGGTGTCGCCGTTGCAGAACAATTCGTAGGTCGCGGGGTCGTCTATCGGTATGGTGTCGATGTCGAGGTCGATGCCTTTCGATTTCTTGATGTTCTTTAAGGCTTCATTGATGATAGAGAGGGTTTTCAGGCCCAAGAAGTCCATCTTGATGAGTCCTACGTCCTCGATGACAGAGCCTTCGTATTGGGTGACGATCACGTCCTGCTTGCTGCCTTTGTCTTCGAGGGCTGCCATCGGGACAAAATTGGTGAGGTCGTCGGCGCCGATGATGATGCCGCATGCGTGAACCCCGACTTGCCGGACCGTGCCTTCCAGTTTTGCGGCATATTTAAGGACGTCATGTTCGTTCTGGCTGCCGTGCTCATAGCGTTCATTCAGTTCCGGCACCATGTCGAGACAGTTTTTGATGCTCACTTTCGGGGCCTTGTGCGTCTTGGGGTCTTCGGGGAATTTGTCGGGTATGAGTTTCGTCAGTTCTATGGACTCCTTGAGGCTAAGGTCATGCACGCGCGCCACGTCTTTGATGCTCGACTTGGCGGCCATGGTCCCGTAGGTGATGATGTGCGCCACACGCTTCTCACCGTACTTCTCGGTAATCCAATCGAGGATGCGGTAGCGTCCTTCATCGTCGAAGTCCACGTCGATGTCAGGCAGTGAGATGCGGTCCGGGTTCAGGAAACGTTCAAACAGCAGGTCATATTTCAGTGGGTCTATGTTGGTGATGCCTAAGCAGTAAGCCACAACCGAGCCTGCCGCCGAACCACGGCCGGGACCTACGGACACGCCCATTTTCCTTGCAGCATCGATGAAGTCATAAACAATCAGGAAGTATCCGGGAAAGCCCATGTTCCGCATTACACTCAACTCAAAGTCAATGCGTTCCTGCACGTCATCGGCTAACGTCTCACCGTAGCGGCGTCGCGCTCCCTCCATAGTGAGCTTGCGGAGGTAGTCGGATTCCAGCTTGATGCGGTAAACGCGCTCGTAGCCGCCCAGTTTCTCAATGCGCCCTTTCCCCTCCTCGTCATGTTCGAACTCCTTTTTCAGGTCTTCTTCCGAAAAACGTTCCTTATAAGACTGAAGCGTCCCGAACTCTTCCGGTATGTCAAATATAGGCATGATAGGGTCATGCTTGAGTTTATAGGTCTCCACCTTGTCCACTATTTCCCGGGTGTTGGCCAAGGCCTCGGGCAGGTCGGCAAACAGCGCTGCCATCTCTTCCGGCGATTTCAGCCACTCCTGCTTGGTGTAGTGCAGGCGGTCGGCATCGTTCAGTTTTTTGCCGGTGCTGAGGCAGATGAGCCGGTCGTGCGCTTCCGCATCGTCTTCTTCTACGAAATGCACGTCGTTGGTGGCGATGAACTTTACGCCGGTCTCGGCGGAAAGGCGGAGTATGCCTTGGTTGACGATTTCCTGCTGCTCAAATACGGAGGTGTCGCCGCCGGGCTTGTCGGTCTTGTGTCGCTGCAGTTCCAGATAATAGTCGTCGCCGAAGAGGTTTTTGTACCACTCCACAGTTTTTTTCGCTTTTTCGTAGTCGTTGTTCAGCAGCGCTTTCGGCACCTCGCCGGCCAGACAAGCCGAGGAGACGATCAACCCCTCGTGGTACTTCTCCAGCAATTCACGGTCTATGCGCGGCTTGACGTACCGGCCTTCTATCCAGGCATACGATATGAGTTTGCAGAGTGAGTGGTAGCCTTTCTCGTTCTTGGCAAGCAGTACGAGGTGGTAGCCGCTGTAGTTCTCTTTGTTCTCGTGAACAAGCCGGCTTCCGGTCGGGTTGCTTTTGGTCTGTCTGGCAACGTATGCCTCGCATCCGAATATGGGCTTGAAAATGCGGCTCCGCGCCTGCACCAACTTTTCCTGCTGCTGCAGCCTGTCGCTCTCGTCCGTCATCTCAAGCATCGCTTTTTCGAGTTCTTCGATCTCTGATTGGCACTCCTTGTTCTTTTTATCGACATAGTTGAAGAACTCTTTGATACCGAACATGTTCCCATGGTCAGTCACGGCCATGGCGTTCATGCCGCTTCGCAGGCATTTCTCCACCAGGCCGGGGATGGTGGACATGCCATCCAATAACGAATATTCTGTATGGACGTGAAGATGTGTGAATTGTGTTGTCATGCTTTTGGGAAATATTCAGTCGCAAATATACAAAAAACGTCCTGTGATGACTTTTCACCGGACGACAAAAAAGAAGAAGAGCATGCCTTTTGACATACCCTTCTTCTATAATCCTGAAATGTTCAGGACTATGGTTGGATGATTCGTGACAGTTTAGCGGGCAACCGTGATTTTCTGGGTTGTGATACCGGCTTCAGTCGTCACTTCCATGAAATACATTCCGTTGGAAAGGTTGGAGATGTTGACCGTGGCGTTGCTGTCATTTTCGCTTGCAGAATAGACGCATTGGCCAGCCATATTGACGATGCGGATGCTCTCGATGTTGCCGCCGGCATTCACGTTGATGATGCTGGAAGCAGGGTTGGGATAGATGTTGAGAGAGTTCCTCAGGTCTTCAACGCCGACGCCTTCGGTGATGCTGATGTCGTCAATTTTCAGAATGAAAATGTCCGTGATGTTGTTGTGGACGAATGCGATGTTGACGTTCTGTCCTGCGAATTGTGCAAGGCTGACCGTTCTTTCAACGTAGTCTGATCCATCGAGTGTGACGTCAAAGACTGTCGTGAAGTTATTGACATCGTATCCTGAAGTGGAGACTTTAACTTGATAATGTTCTTCGAAGTAATCGGGATCCATAGGAGCGTCGAACCATTTGAGGGTTGCGCCTTGTGCCGGGATAGTGATGGTAGGTGTAATCAGCCAGTTGTCAGGGGTAAGAGCGCCGAAATCGTTGTCGTAGGATGCAGACAGATAGAAACCATCGCCAGTGTGGGCGTAATTCTCGTCACTGTAAGGCTGCCAGCTGTATCCGTCGCCGTCGCGGTCAATGTTTTGCCAGCATTGGGAAAGTTCTTCTTCGAAATCCTCGGTGAACGGAAGGGAAAGCGGAGCGGAGCAGTCAATTGCGGCGCCGGTGACGGCGATGGTGGCATTGGCCGTGCCGCTGGTCAGGGTAACCGTACCGTTTTGTGTGCCCTCAGCCGTGGGGTTGTAACGAACATACAGTGTGCCACCTGCGGCGGGAAGCGTAGCGGTGGCGGCGAATGTGGTGTTGTCGGCAGAAACCTCAAACGGGGCCGCGGTGGACACAGCGATGTCGCCGGTCAGAGCCAGACCTGTAACAGTGACGGTTGCTTCGACGGTTGAGCCAATCAGTGTGCTGCCGAAGTCAACAGTCTCGGCGGAGGTGTGGATAAGTCCGCCTTCAGGCATGATGTTGATGTTGAAGTCGGTGATGTAGAGGCGGAACATGTCGGCTTCAGAGGTGCAGTGGAATGCGATCTTATAAGAGCCGTTCAGGTTGGCGAGGCTGATAAACATCGTCTGGTATGTGGCGTCCGTGACATTGATGACAGAGGAGAGGGCGACAGTGTCGGTGGTGCTGATGGCATATACCTGGAATTTCTCCGCATAGACGGTGTTTGCCGCTCTATACTGGAATGAAACATACTGTGTGCCGTCCAGGGTGAAGACCGGCGAAACCAACCAGTCGTCCGCAGCATTTACGCTGTTGTAAGAGTATGAAGCGTAAGCGGCGTCGGCGGTGTTGCCGAATGCGAATGTGGAACCGTCGTTGTTGGCGTCTTTCACGGTCCAGCAGTCGGTCAGGTTGGCATCGGAAAAGTTGCAGGTGTAAGGAATGGGGTTCTGGCTGCAGTCGAGTGCTGTGCCGGTCAGGGTGATGGTGTCGTTGGAGACTCCGGTGTTGGAGAGAACGACCATGCCATTGTCAGTGCCTTCGGAAACCGGGGTGTATTTCACATACAGCAAGCCGCCGGCCTGGGGAAGTGTGGCAGTCGTGGCGAACGTGTTGCCGTCAGCCGAAACGGAGAACGGGGCCGTTGTGGTGGCCGTGATGTTTCCTGTCAGCATGAAAGCTGAGACGTTGGCAGAGAGCGTGGCGTCATTGCCAATGATGACATTGCCGTAGTTGAGCGCGTCCTGGTCGGCGATGATGGCAGGCACATTCTCCATGAGTTTGAAATCGTCAAGGAAAATGTAGTTGTCGTATGTCCAGAACCAGTAGGTGAAGGACCCGATTTCAGTGGCCTGCACGGCGACGTATTTTGCGGTGGCGGGAACGACTCCGCGCCAAGGAGTGAAGTCGATGTCCGTATCAACCGTGACAGTGTCAATCCAGGTGAAGGCGTTGATGTCTGAAGTTGTGCCGTAACCTACGCGGAACGTTGAAGAGGAACTGCTGCCGACATAGGTTCTGTATTTGAACTCAAGACGCATTTCGCTGGCAGGTGTGACGTTGATTTCCGGGGTCATCAGGTAGGAGCCGGAAGAAGGATAGGCGATGCCGTAGTTGCCGGCCGCTGTGTCTATGTTGAGACGCAGGAATGTGCTGCCGTCCGTGCTCCAGCAGTTGGGTACAATGACTTGCTGGGAGTTGAAGTTCTCAACGTAGGGAAGCGTGACAATGGCGTTGGTACAGTTGATAGATGTGCCGTTGAGCGTGACGGTGACATCGGTGGCACCGGTGGAAGAGAGCGTAACCGTGCCGGTGTGGGCGCCTTCTGTAGTCGGGGCATATTTCACATAGAGTGTGCCGCCGGTTGCGGGCAGGGTGGCTGTTGCTCCGAACGTGGTGTTGTCAGCCGAAACGGAGAACGGGGCCGCTGTGGTGGCGGTGATGCCGGCCGTGAGCACATAACCCATAACAGCAACTTCTTGAACGCTGAAATTGTTCATGTGAACGTCAGTCCAGGTCAAGGTCGTGGGGTTGGCGGCAACTGTAGCGGTGGTAGGTTGGGAAACAACGGCAAAGTCGTCGAGGTCAAGCCAGTACATGTCCGTGGTGTTGTAGTGACGGATGGCAATGTAAATGGTCTGGCCAACGTAGGCGTTCAGGCTGATGGTCTTTTGCTCCCAGTCGGCTGTTGACGTTGCCGTGAGAACCGGCGTGGTGGCTGTAAAAGCGGCAACCGTATTGGATGTGGCTACATATACGCTGTAGTTCTCGGCAGCGTAACTTTCATCCTGACCTTTGATGTAGAATGTAAGGTCAGCGTTTCCGGTGATCTGTACGGCAGGGGAAATCAGCCAGTTGTCGGGCGTGAGTTCTCCGACGTTGTTAATGTAGGAAGCGGAGGCTATACAGCCGTAGGCTGTGCCGTGCCGGTCTTCGAATGACATGGTAGCATCCCAGGTGTAGGAGTCCCCGTCGGCGTCAACGGTTGTCCATCCGGAGGGAAGGGTGTTTGAATCGAAACTCTCCGAAAGGAGGGTCGTCTGTGCATTGAGTGCGCATGCGGCGCACATCATCAATGCAAACGTGATAAACTTTTTCATTTTTTTGTTGTTTAATTGAATTAAGATATATTATTATATCAAATTTTGTTCCGAATTTGAATTTGCAAAAATAACATTTTATTCTTAATGTAAAAACGTTCGGCATTTTTTATGAAAAAAAGAACCATACCTTTTTTTCCATATCTTTGCCGTCTGTTAAATCACTGCGACATGAATGATTCTTTATGCAATCTCCTGATTTCAAAAGGAGAACTCAAACAAGAGATTTTTTCCATCACCGCGGATGCGATGCAGATGTTCAAGGACTGCGCCAAGGGCTTCAACGATTACTATAAAACCAATTATGCCGAAGAACACGAGAAGATACAGGTGCTCTATACCAGCAAGTACCAGTACCAGTTCCAACTCAGGTTCGCCGGCGATGTGCTCATATTCCTTATGCACAGCAATATCTTCGAGTTCCCGCGCGACCACGAAGTGATGCGCACGGCCTACATAAAGGAGGACAGGAACCGCTCCTATTGCGGAATGATACAGATATTCAATTTCCTGAGCGACTCTTTCAAGTACAACCGCGTCAACGACCTGGGCTATATGATCGGGCGCATACTCATCAACAAGGACGGTCATTATTATATGGAAGGCAAACGTGAACTGGCGCAGGTGCTCAACGACTTCAGCACAAACCGCATCTCAAAGGAGGCGGCGGAGAACATCCTGACATCCGCCATAAAATATACCATAAACTTCGACCTCCTTGTGCCGCAATATGAGGAGATGAAGATCGTAACGGTGAACGATATGCTACAGATTGAAGATCAGAACATGCTGCTGAAGACCGGCAAACGCCTGGGTTTCAGGTTTGAACAAGACAAAGACGGAAAATAAGTCACCTCCTCCTATCCAATCACGGACGCCTCTATCTCGCACAGCACCATCCCGTCGACGCTGTCAATCTGGAAACTGATGCGCCGCGGCAGTGCCCTCACGCTTCCGGCCAGAATTCACCGCACCGGCGCGTTGCCGTCCTGCGGCTGCAGCAGCCGCGCCGTCTCCGAAGGCACATTCTCCGTGAAGGCCGACGACATCTGTTCCGTCCTCGTCTCGCCCCAATCGCTGCAAGAGCAAGTCGCCGCCGACGGCACGCTCCTCGCTTTCACCGTCCACCGTGGCTCACGCTCCAAGACCTTCTACCTCACCGACACCGCACCCAACCTCACCTTGCAGCTCCTCAACGAGTTCCTCGTCCCGGAGTACATCCACCTCCGCTGCGTCACCAAGACCAAACTCTCCCTCGACCGCTCCCTCGCCACCTCCCAAGGCTCCCTCTCGTTCTACGACGACACCTCCGCCGACGAATACGAGTCCGAGACCGCCATGCTCACTCCCTACGAAGCACGCCGCCTCTCCCGTCTCCTCCTCTCGTCCACCATCAAAGCCGCCCTTACTGACATCGGAACATCCCTTCCCATATCAATCCCCAATTCCCAATCCCCAATTCCCATAATAGTCACCGACCTCACCTCCGACATCTCCGATGCCCACAACGCCACCAACACCGTCAAGTTCAAGTGGAAGTACCGCACGCCCCAGTTCCCTCACACCGTCCCATACCCCTCCAACGTCTTTGACGACCCCTTTGCACGACCATTCGATTGATGCTTCCCACCTCTCGTCCCTCTTCACTCTTAACTCGTCCCTATAATGCAAAGCATCCACATTTCCTCCCTCCGCAAACTCCTACAATCCCCCGAGCCCCTCGACCTCACCCTCTGGACTCGCTCTGGCGAAATCCAGCACTGGCACCGCTGCATCTCCCTCCGTTACGATTTTTATAAGGGCACAAGACGAATGAAACTGCTGGATTCTAATGAAATCCGGCAGCTCCGTGACGTTTGCATCTTCGAGGTGAACGGCATGGAGGTGTTTTTGTAAAGGCACGAAAAAAGGATGCCCACTTGGAGCATCCCTCTCATTCGTGTATAGTTATTTCTACTTTATATTTGTCATGATAGCGCCAAATCCTTCACTTTCGCTTTCGTCCTCGTTGGGGTCAAGACCCTTGCCTTTCATTTCTTCTACTATTTTCTGCCATGCTTTCTCGTCACCTTGGTAGCGTGCAGACAGATTTTCCGCCAACTCTTTGAATGAACTTACTTGATACGCTTTAAGTGCATCATCAAGTTCCACAAAAGCATTTCCTTGCTGACCATCACCGTTTGAATACTCGATGTCGTAGTCAATGTTCAGACAAAGTTCACCATCCCCTTCTAAATCTTCCGTGTAGACAAAGACTGTTTTTGTTCGACTTTTAGTTTCTTGGTGAAACAACGTAATCTGATTTTCATCATTCTTTTTCATACCTCTATTATTTTGGTTATTATTGTAGTATCTTTACTTCCTATATGCAATCAACTCCTTTCCGGTCAAGTAGATAGGTTGCCCCTCTATATAACATTCTTTCTTTTTCGCTTCATCCAAGATGGCTTCAAGGTCGAACTTGCCAAGGGTGATTTCCTCGTCGAAGAAATAACAGAAGTAGCGGTCGTGGCGTGGATTCTCGTAGCCTGTCTGCATCATTTTCTCCTTGCTCATCTCGCCGGTGTTCTTCACACGGAACGTGTAAAGGCGGCTGATGCGCTTCTCAAAGTCGTAGAGGATGGCAAACTTGGCGTGCTTCACGTAGTC
>CAVEXN010000015.1:0-48629 GCA_963620035.1 Oscillospiraceae bacterium
TTATGTTTAACGAACCTCGCATAGTCTGAAGGTGAGGTGTAAAAAAGTTAATAATAGAGGTTCCCTAAAGTAAAAGGGCTGTCTGCCAATGAGTAAACTTGAAGACTTGCATACACTTGTACGGCTGCTCAAAGAATTTGGTTCCCGTATCTCCAATCCTTGAATATGCGATTAAGGAGAAAGTAGAACATTATAAAGAGGGTAGCATTATAGAAAAAGGGGAAGGGTGTCCTAAAGTCCGTGAAGAAGAACTTGAAATTAGAGATAAGGACTTTGATGACTATGTAAGGGGATTTTCAAATCTCTCTGTTGGTGTTGTAAATGGAAAGAAGCTGCCCCACAAAGCGATTCTACTTATCAGTATTATGAATCTTATTGAAAATGGTATTGTTGCAGAGAATCAAATTGGACTTGACAAGACAATAGCACTGGCTTTTGCTTCAACTTGGAGAAAATATTATGGTGATGTTAAACCGCCATCTGTATGGACACCATTTTGGTATCTCAAAAGCGAGGCTTTTTGGCACTTTGAACCCAAAGAGAATGAAGAAGAACTGCTGCAAGGACTTTTAAAATTTGCAGGGCATCCTTCAATTGGTCAAATGCGCCTTGTGATAAAACACGCATACCTTGATGATGCTCTCTTCGGGTTTTTTAGAACTGATGATAGCAGACATTCATTAAAAAAAATCCTTGAAATAACCTATATTGAAGAGTACGTATATTAAAGCGGACAGTTTGTATCGCTCCCATCACCCACATTACGATTGACGATACCGGAAAGGATCAACGGCGGATCTTAACCCTCCGCAACAGGATCAATGACCACGAATATATACAGGAGAAAACTGCTGCCTTTACCATGTTAAAAGCCGTCAATCTGGCAGTCCCTGCAAGGGAGGCGGTCCTTCAAATACCAACGCCCGGCGAATATCTGGTGCAAACAAACAGGTACAAGGAGGAGAAAATACGCCAATGCGTCACTCCCTCTCAAAATCCCATTCCTCATTCCTCATTCTACAAATAAGTTCAACTTGGAAAGTTATAAAAACGGGGGAGCAATAATTGAAGCAAAGTTGTCATTACAAGTGTCTCGATTATAGCAATATGCTTATTTGTTGTCCCAGGCATATTGGGGATGACGACCATCAGAAAAACGCAAAGGTTGAAACCTGAAACGCATCATGCAAAGAAAGCGCGGGGCAATGCCCGATACTTAGAGACATTGCCCCGCGCCTCGCTGTATTGTCGGTAACGGGTTGCTATTTGACGAAGCGTCCTACAAAGGCGCGCTTGCCGTCGGACAGACGGATGAAATAGGTGCCCGAAGGGAGGGCGGAACAGTTGACCGTAAAGGTGCCGTCGGCGGCGTTTACGGTCTGCGACTGCACCATACGCCCGTTGAGGTCATACACGGACAGACGGCAGACGGAGGCGGCCTCGCTGCCCGGTGTCACGTGCAGCGTCTCCCGCACGGGGTTGGGGTAGAGAACGATGGCGTCTGCTGCGATGCGCTCTTCAATGCCCGTGGCGTTCATGTCAGCGGAGGAACGCGGCACGATGTAGTAACGGAACTCCGGATAGACGTTGCCGATCTTGCCGGTGGCGAAGTTGAAGCCCGTCAAGGCAATCTGTGTGGTCGGGATGTCGCTGCCGATGTAGTCAACGTCTTGGAAGTAGGGGAATACGGCGGTGTCGCTTGCGCTGTTCTGGCTGACCACATAGCGGCTCAGAGTGGCAAATGTGCCGGTGCTGACGAATTGCACGCCGGTGAGTTTTATGAGTTCGGCCTGATGGTTGTACATGAAGTTGTTGTCGGCCAGCTGTGACAGGGTGACCTCAAGCGGTGCGACGTCCTGGAAGATGGCGGTAACCTCGTCGTGGGCCTTGGTGGGGATGAACTCCAGGAAGCCGTAGTAGTTGGTGAGCGTGCCGTAGATGTTCGACACCTGATCGCCTACGGAGAGGTCGCCGAAGATGCCGCTGTTGTCATAGATGAGGATGGCGCCGGTGGAGTCCTGGATGACTTTCTGGTTGTTGTAGGCGGCCACGGCGGTGACGACAACGTTGTTGCTGAGTTTATAGACCACATCATCGGACACGCGCGCGCTGTTGTCGCTATAGTCGAGTTTGGAACGGAGTTCGGCGATGGAGTGTACGATATACTGGTCTTGCACGCCGTATGTGAACGTGAGGGTGTCGGGGGTCATCACGCGGTTGTTGATGTTGGCGACGCCGCTGACAATGAGGGTGTAGGTGGTGCCCTCGGTGAGGTTGGGCTGCACGTCCAGCACGACGGTGTTGCCGGCGGAGCCGTTCAAGGTGGCGGATGCTACTGCGATGCCGTTGTCGATCGTGTAGTTGCTTGTGGTTTGAGCAGTTGCGGAATCCAATGCCTTGCTGAAGGTGACCTCAACGGTACTTTCGCCGGCATTCACGGAACTGATAGCCGGTGGCGTGGTGTCCACCTGCGAAACGATACGGATGTTGTCGATGAAGAAGCGGCCCTTGCTGGCTGTGGAACTCATGAATTTGATGGTAGAAGCCGTTGTGCCGCCCGTGGCCTGTATTTCATAATGCTTGTAACTGCCGTAGGAACCGTCATTGTCCATGTTGGTGGCGGTGTAGAGGGTGCTGTCCACATAGACGTTGAGCGTCCTGCTGTCGTTGTACCAGGCTTCGGCGTCAAAGCTGATGACAAACTGGCCTCCGTTGCCGGAGAGGTCAAGTGGCGGGGTCTGGATGAAACCCGCTGCCGACGCCTTTCCTATTTTCACTTTTCCGGTGCTGGGATGAACCCAGTCGGCAGTCCATCCCGGAACGTGCGTGAACGAGTCGATACTGGTGGCGATGGAGTAACTGTTGCTGTCTGTGACCAGTGAGAAGTCCTCTTCAAGGATGACAGTCTGCGCTGAAATGCCGGCTGCAAAGGCCAGCAAGACGAATAGCGGGAAAAAAGCCTTTTTCATTTCTTAACTGTTGTTTAAATTATGTATTGATTGTTAATTGTCACATTCGGGCGCGCAAAAGTAGCATTATTATCGTTTTCTCGAATGATGGTTGTCAAATTATTGTCGCCGTGCGGCGCATCGATAATTCTGCCAGCACCACTGCGGTTTCAGGCTCCCCTTCCGGTGCATCCTTGGGCTTCCAGGCCACGATGAAGCGTACGGCGGCATCGGTCACACGGTAGCCTTTCTCTTCCCATTCCGCCAGTTCGCCTTTCATTCTTTTTGATAGTTTCACAATCAGTCTGCCTGTCTTCGGCATACATAGCCCCTCTTCGCAAAATGTTATCCGGTCGCCGCTTCTCAAGGAGAGGATTTCGCGTTTGTAATCTTTCGAGTAATCGAGCCAAACATCCTTGTGCGATGTCTGGAGCACAATCTCATCCGGCAGGTCATAGGTTTTCCTGTCCGTGACAAAAGAGTCGATGGTAGGGCATGAGTCAATCATTCCGGAGAACAGATTGCTGACGGCTCGGTTGCCGGCGGCGGCACTGCAAGTGGTGTGGATGGAGAGCGTTTGCTTGGCACGGGTCATCGCTACATAATACTGGCGCAGTCTTTCATCTGAAATATACTTCGGTTCGGCAACGAACATATACACGTTGTCAAACTCCCTCCCTTTTGCCTTGTGGATGGTGCTTACGACGATGTCCTCTTTTGACACGTCGCAGAAATCCTCTACAGGCGATTCGAATATGAATTCACAAAGGTCACTGTAAAATTTTTTGGGGTTGGTCTGTTCGAAGGCCCGGAGACATTGCTGAAGATAGGGCAATGCAGTGCTGCCGTCATATTTTGCAAAAGTCAGCCCCATGGCCTCTTGCCACAGTTCGTCGGTGATGGTCGGGGACTTGAGTTTCGTTATGCCGGCATTGATGGTTTTGATGAAATACTTTGTTTCTGCCAGATTCCAGATGCTGAAACTTTCAGCGGATTGTATCAGTTTGGCCTGCAGGCCACGCTTGCAGAGCAGTGCGAGGAGGATGACGGCCTCTTCGTTGGTTTGGGTCAATACGCAGGTGGTGCCTTCGCTGTGGTGCGACACATCTTCAGCCACAGGTTCGTACAGGTGTTCCGACGTGTGTTGGGTGATTTTCACGTATCCCGCATCTTTACTCATCGAGACGATCGGGTTTCTCTTGATACGCTGGCGGATGCCTTGGCCAAAAGCGTTAGCGGCATCAACGATATGACGGGCGCTGCGGAAGTTCTCGGTCATTTCTATCAGCCGTCCGCCCTCTCTTTTGCTCAAGTTGAACATGTGCCGGGAGTCGGAACCGCGAAATTCAAAGATGTTCTGGTCGTCGTCACCTACGGCAATCACCCGCATGTCCTCGTTGGCTTCCATCAATGCCGTCACCAGCGCAAACTCGTCCTTGCTCATGTCCTGTGCCTCGTCGATGACCAGCACGGTCTTCCTTATGCGGTTGGGTTCGGCCTCGCCGGCATTTATCATTTCGGCCGCTTTCCTCACCACGTCATCGGTCTCCTCAAGATTCCCGATTCTCCCCATGAGGTCGAAACTGAATGAGTGGAAAGTCTTGATTTCCACAAAATAGGCGGAATGGCCGATCAGGTCTATCAGGCGTTTCTTGAAGTTGGTCGCAGAGGATCTTGAAAATGTGAGCATTAACAATTGCTCATGTTTCACGTCTTCAAGCAGCAGCAGCGAGGCGAGTTTGTGTACCAGCACGCGGGTCTTGCCGCTTCCGGGACCTGCGGCCACCACGATGCAGCGCGATTCTTTGTCATTGATGATCTCTTTCTGACGGTCCGAAAGCTCTCCGAAGAGTTTCTTGTATCTTGCCGGGGTGATGGTGCGCTGTATTTCCGTTTCCCTCTCGCCCTTGAAGTATTTCCTTATGAATTGGCGGTAGTCCATCTGGAAATAGTCATGCACGTATTGCAGCGCCTTGTCGTAGTCCTTCACCATCTGGTTGGCGTATTCTCCCACGATATGTATTTGCTGTATCTTCTGCTTGTAGAACTCGTCGAGCATACGGTAGTCGTCAACCTTGTAGCGAGACTTCGATTCCTTAATGCGTCGGATGTGCATGGCGTTGTAAAGCACCAGGAAGCCCCCCTCAAGTTTGAGCGATTCTATTTTGGAAAGATAGAGCAGCGCTTCCTCTACGTCTTCAAGTTGCAGTTGGGCAAAATACAAGGATTGCGTCTGCCCGCTGGCTTTCATCTCTTTCAGAAGTTGAATCACCGAGAACTGCACCGCTTCGTTTTTCGGTTGGGCGGCATCCTCTTTTGCGGAATGTTCCTTTTCTTTTTGTTCAGAAAGGGCATATAGGCGTTCTATGATGTACCGGCACGTATCTATCCTTTTTTCAAATCTTGTGTTAATGCGTTCTTCGACAAGGTTTTTAGTGATGATAAAGTTGTTGGCATCAACCGCTCTCTTTTTTATGTACCCGGTTATGACCAAAAAATAGAGCAGGGTTCTGATACTTTTCTCGGTTGACTTTTCGATGCCGGAGCGTACGGCATTGTCGTTGAGTTGTTTGTAGGAAACGGGCGACTCATCGTCGGGGATATGCTCGAGGAGGTATCTTTCAAGTTTGGCGAAGTGTTCGAATATTTGCAAAGGCTTTTTGGGAGTGTTGCTGATGTCTTGCAGGAAGGCGGAGATGTCATGGGTGTCGGCAAGGATGCCTTCCTGTATCATACGTCCCACGACAGAGATGACCTCTTTTTTGCCAAGTCCCAAGATGTCTGCAAGATAGTCAACGCGCGACTCTGCTTCGCCGTCCTGCGCCTTGGCGATGTACTTTTCCGAGAGCAATGATTTTATGACACGAACCGCATTTTCGACCTCACCTTCAGAGAAGAGCGCCGATTTCGTGATACGTTGCCGGGCCTCATCCATATCCTTGACGGTGATGCCGGTAGCATAGACGTGCGGCACGTTGCTGCCACGTTCAATATAGCCGCTTTGTTCCAGGGCAGAAAGGGCGGAGCGAACCCGGGTCTCGATGTCGAGGACGGAATCGTCCCAACCGGCTCTCCGGGCAATCTCCAGGGCAGAGCAGTTGACATGCCGGCGTGATTTCGTGAACTCTTTAATGGCTTTCCATACCTGTTGTATTTCGCTGATGCTCAATTTTGTTTGGTTGAGCAGTATAAAGTGATTGTCCAAATCCTTGTCGTTGTAGAGCACGAAGCATTTTGCATTGAGGTGCGGGTCTCTTCCGGCGCGTCCGGCCTCTTGCATGTAGTTTTCCAATGAGTCGGAAATGTCGTAGTGTACCACCAATCCCACGTCGCTTTTGTCAACGCCCATGCCGAAGGCGGAAGTGGCTACCATGATGGTTGCCTCGCCCGACATGAAGGCTTCCTGATTCCGGATTTTTTCGTCTGCCTCCAGCTTGCCGTGGTAGGGCAGTGCGCGGAGACCGTCACGGGTCAGTTTTTCGGCAAGCGTCACGGCCCGTTTGGTGCGAGAGACATAGATGATAGTGGGGCAATCGGTTTCTTCTACGATAGCGCGCAACCGCGAATACTTGTCGTTGTCAGTTTCCACATGTATGACGGAATAGCGCAAATTGGTGCGCGATGCTGACGAGGCGAACAACTGCATGGTGATGCCGAGCTCTTTGTTGAAATAGTCGCAGATGTCTTGGACTACCTTTTGTTTGGCGGTGGCGGTAAAGCAGGAAACGGGTATCGGGCCGAAAGACTTGTCTCCGAACTTCTTTTTCTGGTATTCGCGGATGAACTTTCCGATGTAGAGATAGTCGACCCTGAAGTCCTGCCCCCAGGCGGAAAAGCAGTGGGCCTCGTCTATGACGAACCGTACCACATGGCGATACAGCAGGATGCGCTCTATCGTCTTTGAACGCAGCATTTCCGGGGCAATGTACAAGAGCGACACTTCACCGTCCTGCACGCGCTTGATGGCATTCGAACGGCTGATGGGGTCGAGCAGTCCGTTGATGGTTTCGGCATATGCGATGCCGCGGTCGGCAAGGCTGTCCACCTGGTCTTTCATAAGCGACTGCAGGGGCGAGATGACCACCGTGAGGCCGTGTACGGACTTGCCCTCCATCAATGCAGGCAATTGGAAGGTGAGCGACTTGCCTCCGCCCGTGGGGAATATCGCCAGCAGCGACTTGCCGTCTGCCGCCGCCTGCGCTGCTTGCTCTTGCAACGGCTCGCCGTTGTATGTGCGGAAATTGTCGAAACCGAAGAACTGGTTGAGGTTGTGTCGGATGTCGAGTTTGCGGTTGCAGTATTCGCAGCCGTCCTTGCAGCGTGTATGGCAAAGTGTCCTGCTGATATGTTCCACTTCGGGGTAATGATGTAACACCCAACCCGGCGTTACCGATTGTCCATCGCCTGTCCCTATGAGCGCCAAGGCGTACGCCAATCCGCAAGGCCATTTTTGTATGATGGAGGACAGTCCGGCATGGGCGCATATCGAGCCTTTATACTCGTCAAGTATCCGGCCGGCAAGGAAGTCCGGACTCAAACGGGTATGCGCATTCACCATTCTCAAGAAACCCTCAAATTCCGGCTCGCGACTAAGCAGTGCCGCAAAAATGTTGCGCCTCCTTTCGGGCAGCTGGTGCCAATGGGCAATTTCGTCCATAAGCAAATCGCGGGCTTTTTCACAGTCGTTTACCGGATTGTTCAGCTGTTCGCTGATGAGCTTGTCATCCTTCAGCAATCGGTGATAAGGGTGTTCGGGAAAGAGCAGGGGAGAGAGGTAGAGCGTATCTACTAAAAAACCTTTTGTCGAAGCGCTATGCCAGAGAGAACTCGGTTCGGCTTTATGGAACAGGTATTTTGCGTCGAAGTGTACGATGTTGTGTCCGCAAAGGTAGGCGACATGCCCATCATCGAGGAATTCTTCCAGCGCTTTCCTGTCGTTTTTGTGAAAGGTTGCCCCGTCATAGCGCAACGCTCCGATGTCGTGAACCTTATGGTCCGAAATGCCGACTTCGGTGTCCAAAATGGCCCATCTGCCGGCATCGCGCCTACTATAGGGATTGTCTTCAAATTCCCCATAGTCAATGTCTTGCGCAGTGTTTTCCTTGGCGTTGTTGTCAGCGTCCTTTCTTTTGCCATTTACAAAAATACGCTCGAAAAGCGACATGGATTCACAGGGTTTTGATTTGTTTTTTTATAAAAATAGTGGCAGTTTTACTCAAAGCGGCAAAGATAGCACAATATCTTGAATGGTACGGGTTGTTTTTGCCGCGGCATTATTCAGTTTTTTTCAGCCTGATTTCCTTTCGGGAAAGTTTTATCTTTGCCGCTCGAACAAAAAACGGCGGACGAGAAGCCACCGATGCGATAACGCCTTATGTACTTGTATGTTTTCAATCCGGAACACGACTATGCCTTGGCCAACGACGGGGCGCATTTTGTGCCGCCGGCCTCGGCGATGCAGTTCGCGGACGACTGTGCCCTGTTTCTGTCGCATTTGGTGGGGGCGGACAGTTGCATATTCCTGCCATATAGGCAGCGTTCGCGCTTTTATGTCGTGTCTGACGGCACATATACGGACACGCCGCCTGCGGTTGAGGGGGTGCGTCCGTGGGGCTGGAACGCTTTGGTGGCGCAGCAGTGCCGCGAGGCTCTCCCCGGCATTGCGCTGCCGGATGCGGCGACGCTTTCGCATTGGCGCACTCTGGCCCACCGCCGTACCGCCGCCGAGGGTCTGGAGTTCCTCAAACAAAATCTCCCGGCTGAATCTACGTTGCCTCAAACGCCTGCAGAACTCTTTTCGGTTGACCAAGTCCGCCGCTTCGTACGCCAATATCACGACGTGCTGTTCAAGTCGCCCTATTCAGGCAACGGGCGAGGCCATCTCTATGCCCACGGCGACTTTACGCCTACGTTGCAGCGGCAATGCGCCGGCGTGTTGCGCAAACAAAACTCTATCATGGGCGAGCGACTGTATGAGGTGGTGCAGGATTTCGCCATGGAATTTGAGTGCCGCCGCCAGAACTGCCGTTTCCTGGGCTATTCGCTCTTTAATACCCAACATTACGGCTATGCCGGCAATAGCCTTAGTGCCGATGAACAGATGGAACAGACGATTCGCCAATATGTAAGCCTCGATTTGCTCCGCGAGGTGCGCAGACTGGTGACGACGTTCATCAACAGGCGCATCGCCCCGTATTACTCGGGCTTTTTAGGGGTGGATATGTTCATCTACCATGCCGGCGACGTCTTCTGTCTGCATCCTATGGTCGAAATAAACCTGCGTGTGACGATGGGCTTGGCGGCACATGCGATATACCGCAAGCACGTTCACCCGGAGGCCGCCGGGACTTTTGAACTTAAACGTTTCGCATCTCCAGAGAAACTGCAACAATTCCTGCGGCAACAGCAGCCCCCGAAATCGGAGGACCACAGATGGCGCAGCGGCTTCTTTGCCCTCCATCCTGTGTCAAAGCGGACAAGATACCTGATTTGTGCAACTTTAAAATGAAAGACTATGAATGAAACTGAAATGACACTTGACCCCGTCATCCGCCTGATGACAGCCGAAGACTACCGGCCTGTTTATGCCTTGTGGACGGCGACAGAAGGTATGGCCTTGCGCAGTTATGACGATTCTGAAGAGGGCATTGCGCACTTTCTGCAGAAGAACCCGACTTCCAATTTCGTCGCACTTGTGGAGGGCGAGATTGCAGGTGTGCTGCTGTGCGGCATCGACGGCCGCCGCGCCTACATCTACCATACGGTCGTGCGCCGCGACCTGCGCGGAAAGGGCATCGGCAAAAAACTGCTCGCCGCAGCCTATAAAGCAATTGAGGCTGCCGGCATCAAGAAAAACGGGCTCCTGGTCCTCAATGACAATGTTGTCGGCAACGCCTTCTGGCAGTCACAAGGCTGGACAAAACGTACCGATGTGACCTACTACAGCAAAAACAACTGACCTGTCTTTTTTTATTCTATTTTTGCCACCCAAAAATCAAATTGATTGAAACGACTTGAACTTTTTGCAGCATTGATTTTCCTGCTGGGTTCCTGCGCCAAAGTGGTGACCCCTGTGGGCGGTCCAAAAGACACGGACCCTCCGGAGGTCGTCAAGGAGCACCCGGCCAACAAGTGCTTGAATTTCAAAAACTCATCCATAAAGATAACCTTCGATGAGTTCTTCACGCTGAACAAACCGTCGGAAAATATCCTCATCTCGCCGCCGCTGTCGGTGCAGCCCGACTATCAGATCCGCGAAAAGAGTCTTGTCATCAGGTTCAAGGATTCCCTTTTGCCCAACACGACGTATAATATCGTGTTTTCAAACAGCATTCTCGACTACCATGAGGGCAACGCGCTGAAATATTACCACTACAGCTTCTCGACTGGCAGTGTCATCGATTCTGCTGTATTGTCCGGAAAGGTGCTTGATGCGCAGACACACGCTGGCGATGACGGATTTTTTGTACTGCTTTATGACCGGGACATCGACTCACTGCCACTCACTTCACGCCCCACCTATATCACCAAGAGCGCGGCTGACGGCAGTTTCATTTTCCGGAACATCAAAGAAGGGCAATACAAGGTGTTCGCGCTGAAAGACATCAACGCCAATCTGCGCTATGATCTCCCTGACGAGACCATTGCCTTTGCCGACCGCCCCGTGCTTGCCCGCAGCGCCGACACGACTTCCGAAACGGTTTCAGACACTTCCCTGGTGCTGTATGCCTTTTGTGCCGCCGCCCCGGCGCCCGTGCTGCTGCGCTATGAAAATCCGGCTGCCGGCATCTACAAGTTCCCCTATAAGTCTGCGGTCACCAAATTCACTGCCACGCCTTTAGGCAAACCGCACGATTATTTCCAAACCATGAGCCGCACCGCCGATACGGTGACCTGGTACTTCAAGACCCTTCCGACTGACACGATGGTTTACCTGCTCGAAGCCGACGGGACAAAAGACACCGTAACCTTGACACCATATCAGCCGAAGAAAACGGCGGCTCGTGGTGACCGCCACGACCACAGGAAAATGGCCGTCCGTTTCCTGAACGAGGGACATGCGTTCAAACCGCTTGCACTCTCGTTTCCATACCCTGTCATGCCAACCGACTCGTTCTGCATCTTTGTGTGTACGCAGCAGAAAGGCGTGCGCGACTCGGTATGCTGGCGCACCGCAGTGCCCGACGGCTTTGTCATGCAACTCGCCCTCCCGATAACGTTCGAGACGAAGAAAAGTTATTCCGTCATGATCCCGGACTCTGTGTTCTTCGGATATGACGGACAGAGCAATGACACGTTGCGTTGTTCGTTCACCACAAAGTCAGAGAAAGACTATGGGACATTGTCCATGAATTACCGTTTCCCGGATGGCGGAAGCGCTTACATTGCGCAACTGTGGCGCGGCTCGCAACCGGTGCAGGAGGATGTGTTGGAATATGACACCACGATAACTTATGGCGCTCTTGTCCCCGGCAATTATAAAGTCACCGTCGTTGAGGATGCCAACCGCAACGGACGTTGGGATGCCGGTGACTACCGCCGCCGCCGGCAGGCCGAACGCGTGTTTGTCTATGGCAAGACCATCAACATACGTGCTTATTGGGAAGAGGAGGAGACTTTCTCTGTAGGCGAGAGTGTTATAAATGCTGAAGATTAGGATGCTAAATGACAATAGAAGAATTAAAGTCGCAGTTCTGCTCGCCCGAAACGGCTGAAATCGTGGAAACGCTGCGGCGGCAGGAGCCCGGCAGTCCGCTGGTGCTCAACGGGCTTGCCGGTTCATCGTTCCCGCTATTGGCCGCCAACGTCGCTGCCGGCATCGATGCCAGCCAGCTTTTCCTGTTGCCGTCTCGCGAAAAGGCAGTCTATTTCTACAACGACCTTGAAAAGTTGCTCGGTGAGCACGACATGCCGCTGGCAACCCGCAGGATACACTATCTGCCCTCATCGTTCAAAAGGGCACACACCACCAACGAAATCGACAACTCCAACGTGAAGTTGCGCTCCGAGATCGTCAACCGCATTTCAGTCGGGTCTGACCGGGGCTGCATTGTCGTCACTTCGCCGGAAGCTTTGGCGGAGAAAGTCGTGACGAGAAAGTTCGTGCAGGACAATTCTTTCTCCATCAGGCGAGATGTGGAAATCTCGACAGACGGTTTCCTGCAGTTCCTGTACGAGTTTGAATACCAGAGGGAAGATTTCGTGTTCGAGCCCGGCCAGTTCGCCTGGCGCGGCAGCATATTTGACGTGTTCTCCTATTCCGACGAGTATCCCTGCCGTATCGAACTTGACGGCGACCGTGTGGAGTCCATCCGCTTTTTTGACCCCGAAACGCAGCTTTCTGTCCGCGAAGAGGGGCAGATCAGCATTATGCCCAAGGTGGTGTCGCTCGACCGGCAGGAGAAGCGCATATCGCTCTTCGACTTCTTGCCGGCGGACACGATAGTCTGGACGGACAGCCCCAAAGATGTCGCGATGCAGGTCGATGCCTTGTACAAACGTGCCGAAGAGGAATTCAAGGTCGGGGAGCATCAAGCCGCCGACTTCTTCATCCGCAAGAAGGAGTTTGAACAGGCCTGTGCGTCGCGCCGTAGCTGCCTCCTCAATGCCGCCCCCTTGGAGGGTGGCAGCACCTTTGACTTCGGCATCAAGCCGCAGAACAGTTTCGGCAGGAGTTTCGACTATCTGTTCCTCGAATGGATCGACAATATGGAGCGGGGCATCAAGAGCGTGTTCTTGGCCGAAAGCGAGGGGCAGTTAGAGCGTCTTGACAAGATAATGTCTGAAATGATTGAGAAATACAACAGACATAACGAAACGGGCTACCGCCTTGACCTGCTGTATTATCCGATCCGCTATATCCTGCACGAGGGATTCCGCGACGAGGCGCGCAAACTGGCGCTCTATACCGACCACCAGTTCATGGAGAAATTCGAACGTGTCGTCATCCGCGACCGCTACAAGAAAAGCGAGGCCTTTACGCTCAAGGAGATATACGACTTGCAGCCGGGCGACTATGTGGTGCACATCGACTATGGCATCGGCATTTACCAAGGGCTTGAAAAAACAGAGATGAACGGGAAAGAGCAGGAGGTCATCAAGCTTTCGTACAAGGACGGCGACCTGCTTTACGTGAGTGTCCACTCTTTGCACAAAATCAGCAAATATGTAGGCAAAGACGGCACGCCGCCTACGTTGCACCGCATTGGCTCCGGCTCGTGGGACCGCATCAAGGAGCGCACCAAGAAAAAGGTCAAGGAACTGGCCATCGACCTCATCAGGCTCTATTCGCAGCGCAAGGCGGGCAAAGGTTTTGCATTCTCGCCAGACAACTATATGCAGACCGAACTGGAGGCCTCGTTCATTTACGAAGACACGCCTGACCAGACCAAGACGCTTGCTGACGTGAAACGCGACATGGAGGATTCGCACCCGATGGACCGTCTGGTCTGCGGCGATGTCGGCTTCGGCAAGACGGAGATAGCCATACGTGCCGCATTCAAGGCCGTGTGCGACAGCAAGCAGGTAGCCGTGCTGGTGCCCACCACCGTGCTCGCCCTGCAGCATTACACCACGTTCTCCGAACGGCTTCAGAACATGCCGTGCCGCGTGGAGTACATCAACAGGTTCAAGACCGGGAAGCAGATCAAGGAGACCCTGCAGCGGCTCAAGGAGGGCAGAATCGACATACTGGTCGGCACGCACAGGCTGCTGAGCAAAGATGTCGTGTTCAAAGACCTCGGGCTGCTCATCATCGACGAGGAGCAGAAATTCGGGGTGGCGGCCAAGGAGAAGTTGCGCGAACTGCGCGTCAACATCGACACGCTGACTATGTCGGCCACGCCGATACCGCGCACGCTGCAGTTCTCCCTCATCGGAGCCCGCGACATATCCGTAATCTCCACGCCGCCGCCCAACAGGCAGCCCATACAGACCGAGGTGCATGTGTTCGACGAGGACATCCTGCGCACGGCCGTGCAGTCGGAACTCGACCGCCAAGGGCAGGTGTTTGTCGTACATAACAAAATACAGAACATCTCGGAACTGGCCGGGCTCATACAGCGGCTGGTGCCCTCCGCCCGTATAGCGGTGGCACACGGTCAGATGGAGGGCGAGAAACTCGAACAGGTGATGACCGACTTCATCAACCGCCGGTTCGATGTGCTGGTATCTACCACGATAGTTGAATCCGGCCTCGACATCGTCAATGCCAACACGATGATCATCAATGATGCGCAGAACTTCGCGCTCAACGTGCTGCACCAACTTCGCGGCAGGGTGGGGCGCAACAACCAGAAAGCATACTGCTACCTCTTCATCAAACCATACGACACCCTCAACGACCAGGCGCGCAAGCGCCTGCAGGCCATCGAGGATTTCTCCGACATAGGCAGCGGCATACAGATTGCCATGCGCGACCTCGACATCCGCGGCGCCGGCAATATCTTAGGCGCCGACCAAAGCGGATTCATCAACGAGATCGGCTATGAAATGTACCAGAAAATACTGGCCGAAGCCATCCGCGAGATGAAAGACGCTGATGTGGATGATGTGCAATGGGCGGACAACTCCGGCCTTGTGCTGCGCGAATGCCTTATTGAAACCGACATCGAGGCACTGTTTCCCTCCGACTATATCAACAATGTGAGCGAACGGATGAGCCTTTACAAGGAGCTGGAAAGCATAAAAGACCTCCAGAAACTGGAACTGTTCAGGAAAAAACTGCTCGACATTTTCGGGCCGTTGCCTAAACCAACCCAAGAACTGCTCCGTATCATTCCGTTGCGCCTCCTTGCCGCAAAGTTGAACTTTGAGAAAATCATACTCAAGAATAATACGCTTACGGGCTGTTTCACCGGCAATTCAGCATCCAAATATTATCAGTCAGACACTTTCGGCAAGGTCATCGGTTTTGTGCAGCAGAATCATCCTGCCGTTCAATTGAAAGAGTCGAACTCCAAACTTCTCCTTACCATACGCAACACGCCCTCGGTGAAGTCGGCCATGCATTGGCTGGAAAAGATGGAACAGCACATCCTCCGTAATTAGTCCAAGATGAACCCGGAGACTCAGGATTTCATACTGAAGCACTGGCGGCAGGATGTCAATGCGCTGGCCTTGGCCGGATGCCGTGACCATGCGGTTGACTTCAGCCTTGCCTTGCAGCAGATACATGGCATGCAGAAAGCCGAAAGGAAATTGCCCGCCCATTTTGCCGCCGCCGGCGTGCTCTTTCCGCCCGCCCTCGCCATGGAGCAATGCTCCTCCTGGGCCGCAGCGCAATACAAAGCCTCCCTGCTGCAGGGCGACACGCTCGTTGACCTTACCGGCGGTTTCGGCGTTGACACGTTCGCCTTTGCCCACAGGTTCGGCACTTGCGTGTATGTGGAGCCGCAACAGACACTTTGCGAAACAGTCCGCCACAACGCCAAAACCATGCACATCGACAATGTCAAGTTCTGCTGTAAGACGATGGAAGACTACCTCCGGCATGCCCCGCCCGCCGACTGCCTCTTTGCAGACCCCTCGCGCCGCGACAGCCATGGGCGGCGTGTCGTCTCCCTTGCCGACTGCACCCCCGACATTGAGCGCTACAAAGAGACGTTGCTTGCCCTTGCCCGCAATGCAGTGATGGTGAAGCTGTCGCCGATGCTTGACATCCGTGACACCCTCGCACGCCTGCCCGAGACCGCCGCCGTGCATGTCGTTTCTGTCGGGGGCGAGTGCCGCGAACTGCTGCTTGTGCTCTCCCACAAGCCCGTGCATCCGCAACAACGCCCTTTCGTCGCAGCCGACATCCGTAACGGGAAGACCGTCACCTTCCGCTTCACGCCGCAGGAAGAGACGGACGCGCACCCCCTTTGGGCCGACAATGCCGCAAAGTACCTCTATGAACCTAATGCGGCATTGATGAAAGCCGGTGCTTTCCGGAGCGTGGCGGTGCGCTTTGAATTGCGCAAACTACACCCCAATTCCCACCTCTACACCTCCGAACAATTGCTCCTCGACTTCCCCGGACGGGTATTCGAAGTGACGGATGCTTTCACTTTCGGCAAGAAACAATGCGCCGAACGGTTCAAAGGCTTAGATGCCGCCAACGTCGCCGTGCGCAATTTCCCTTTGACCGCCCCCGAATTGCAGAAAAGGCTTTCCTTGAAAGACGGCGGTGAACTATTTCTCTTTGGCACAACATTTTATGGAGGAGAAAAGATGCTGCTGCGTTGCCGTAAAGTGTCTGCTCCGGCGTGAACTGCGATTGGGAATTTGGCCACAACGATCTTTTGCGTACTTTTGCTGCCTCTTTTGAAAAGCAGATGCCAAGCACGGATTTCCCCGTGAATGGTTTTTATAAAAGACGGACAGAATGAAGACCCTATTCTTGGACAGAGACGGCGTGGTGAATGTGCAGATTGTCGGCGGCTATGTTGAAACCATTGAGCAGTTTGTCTTTGCCGACGGTTTTTTGGAGGCTATGAAGTTGCTGCGTCCCAGATTCTGCCATGTCATTCTGGTCACCAACCAGCAGTGTATAGGCAAGGGGATTTGCACACGCAAGCAGGTGGATGCCATCCATGACTATCTGCGGCAACGGTTGGCTGCACAAAACACCCCGTTGGATGCGGTATATTGCTGTCCTCATCTCGCCGCCGAACAATGCGGCTGCCGCAAGCCGGCCACCGGCATGGCTCTGATGGCGAAACGGGATTTCCCTGACATCGATTTCGCCGAATCCATCATGCTCGGCGACAGCCCTTCGGACATGCAGTTCGCCATCAATGCCGGCATGATGCCCGTACACATCGGCAAGGTCAGACTGCCCGAACATGAACTTGCCCGCAGTTTGGCCGTTTCACATTTTAACTCCCTGTTGGATTTTGCAAGGCAATGAAAGTCAGGTGTCTTCTATATGTTGTCGTTTTCTATCCGCTGGCAATGCTGCCGCTGTGCGTGCTGTATCTGTTCTCACTGCCGCTGTACCTTATCTTGAATTATGCTGTCCGTTACCGCAAGAATGTCATTTTGGAAAACCTCAAGAACTCCTTTCCCGGAAAGGCGGACAGGGAAATACGCCGATTGTGCAACAAATACTATCTGCACCTCTCCCAAATTGCCGTAGAGATGATCAAGATGCTGCTGTTGCGCCCCGGGCAACTCAGGCGTCGCTACCGCTGCCAGAATCCCGAAATCGCCAACCGTTTTTTCAAAGAAGGGCGGAGTGTCATCCTCATGTCGTCCCATTACAACAACTGGGAGTGGATGATCCTGGCTTTGGACACCATGTTCTGGCAGCATGGGGTAGGGGTTGGGAAAGCCAATACCGACAAGGCTTTTGAACGGATGGTGAACCGGGCGCGCACGCGCTACGGCACCGAAGTGGTGTTCGCCGACACCGTGCGGGAAACGTTCGAGCATTATGAGCGGAACCATCATCCGACCGCCTATATGATGCTCAGCGACCAGTCGCCCAACAGCAGCAGCCGCTGCTATGTGACCGAATTCCTGCATCAGAAGACGGGCGTCATCTTCGGGGCCGAGCACTTCGCGAGGAAGTACAACATCCCCGTGCTTTATTATGAGGTCATCAAAGACCGGCCGGGCTTCTATCATGTCCGACTTGAGTTGATTGCTGAGAATCCCGCAGAGATGTCCGAGTATGCGATCACGCAACGGTATGTGGAACTGCTGGAGCAGACCATCTGCCGCAAGCCGCAATATTGGCTTTGGAGTCACCGGCGCTGGAAGTTCGGGTTCTGAACCCACACCGTTATGCCAGGTTGAAGCACACCAAGAAACGCTCCGGTTGGTATTTGCATAAATGGCGCTGTGTGCCCCCATTGCTCGCCCAAACAATCATATCATTGACTTGTTTGAGGCATCGTTCATGAATTGCAGAGTTCTCGTTAACGTTCATTAACGTTTTTATTTCTTTGATATAAAACACTATAGATGTTTTAATGTGAGGCTATGGCGAAAGTGACATCCTTTTGATGTACTTTTGCGCGCTTGTCCCGGTCATTGTGTCGGCGCAAAATGCGGCACAGCGCCTTTCCGACAACACACACTATGCAGTTGAAGCGTCTCACATTCTATGCGCTCTGCCTGCTCTTGGCAGCAGGCTATGCTTCGGGGCAAGGTGCATATCAGTTCCCCAACGCCGACTTTGAGAACTGGGTATCCACCGGCAGCGGCAATGCCGTGCCCGCCCACTGGCACACGTTCAGCAATATGCAGTGCGACTTGATGATGGGCATCGGCTGCGGCACGGCCATGAAGAACCACAGCAACCGCATCACGCGCAAGAACGGCGGCTATGCCCTCCAGATTTACGCCAAGAGCGTGCTGGGCATCATCGCCAACGGCGCCATGACCACAGGACGCACCCGCGTGGCAAGCCTCAACGCCGGCAGCCCCGAGAACTACAATTATGACCCTGCGGGCTACCGCTGGACTTTTCACGGCCGCCCCGATTCGATCGCCTTCCTCGCACGCAGCAGCGGCGGCATCTCCGGCAACGCCCTCTTCAAGGTGTTCATCCACGACGGCCACACCTATTACGACAAGGCGAACGGCGACTTGCAAGGAACTTGCTACGGGCAGATGATCATCGCTTTTCATCCCACCTCCGACTGGAAACGCTTTGCCAAGAAAGTCTCCTGGACGGATGCCGCCACACGCCCGAGCCTGATCTTGGGCTCATTCTCCACCAATGAGAAGGCCGGCGGCGGCTCCAGCGGCGACAAGCTTGATGTGGATGCCCTGCGCTGCATCTACGACAAAGGCCTCTCTTCGCTCTCTGTTGACGGCGTGAGCCAGCCCGACATGCTCGCCGCCTTTAACCGTGCGGAGTTCGCCACGCACGTAGGGCTTACGGGCAACGGCACCAACTCGGGTTTCGCTTCCGCTGTCTATACGCTTCCCGTTGGTTTCAACGCAAGTTGCGAATTTCCTCAGGTGGGCGCCATACAACGATCGCCCCTGGCCACTTCCGTCATGGTGACGCAGGCCAACCTCGCCAACCCGCAAGCCACCGTCACGGTGACGCACAACGACGGCTCTACCTTTACCTACATCGTTCGTTTCACACTTTGCGGGATGGGCGTGTGACAGCGAAGATGCAAGAGGTCAATGGCTCTTTGCGGACTCTTTTTCCAGATCGGAGATGAGTTGGTCGATGGATTGTCTGGTGACGTGCTGCATCACGACGACGTGCGACACCCGTCCGCCGAAAGCGGCATCTTCGCCGCAGGCCAAGTTGTATTTCCGCACAACGGCATCCGACGGCCGGCGGAAGAGCACCGTGTTGCTGTAGTCGTTGTTCCAGCAGGGCCAACCTATACGTTTGAGTTCTTTTTTCAGGTATTCCGTGTTTTCCAGCAGTGTCTGCGCCTGTTCGCTCCAACCCTTGTCGCCAATGGTCTTGATGAGCCACCAGAACTTGAGCGGCTCGATGCCCGAACGCGAGCAGCCGATCATGCGCATGTTGGCGTTAAGGTAAGGTATGTCGAACGTGGTCTGGTTGTCGTATATGGTGCGCGTGGTGATGAAAAGCCCACACGGGCTGTCAATGCCGAAGAATTTGTGGCCGCTCACGCTGATGGACTCGAAGCCTTCTTTGCGGCGGTTTACCATATCCTTGTATGGGGTGAAAGGCAGATAACCGCCAAAGAGGGCGGCATCGACGTGGCGGTAAACGGCCATACCTTTGTGGCGTGCCAGTACAGCATTCAGTTCCTCCTGGTTGTCAATGGCGCCCTTGAGCGTTGACCCCATGGCATAGATGATGAGGCAAGGGCGTGTCGTGTCGAGTGCAGTCTCGAGCGAGTCGGCCATCATGCGCCCCATAGGGTCGCTCTTCACGAGACGCACATCAAGGTTCTGGAGGTCGCAAAGGCGGTAGTTGCTGTAATGCGCCTCGTCAGAGACATAGACAACGGGCATTTTCCCGGTCGTTTTCTTCAGGCAGTTCACGCCGAAGTAGATGCCGTGGTTGTTGCCGTCGGTGCCGCTCATGGTGACGATGCCCCAGGTGTTTTCCTTGTCGAAACCGTACTTGGGTGCGAAGTATTCGATGACTTCGCGCTCGAAATCGAGCGATGAAAGGGTGTGGTCGCCGCCGGCAAAAGGGTCGCCGGCATTGTTGATGATCATGGCCTCCATATTGTTGGCGGTGTACCACCGGTAGAACTCCTGCAGTTTGATGTCGTTGTTGCCCGGATAGCCCAACGAGAGGCTGCGCTTGTTGAGGCACTCTTCGGTCCATTGGTCGAGCCGCGAGAAGCCGGAAGGGGTAATAGTCTGTGCCATAGCCATGCCGGCGGTTGCACCGGCGAGCATGGCAGCAATGATGGTCTTTTTGATGGTGTAGTGCATGCTGAATCTGAATTTGGCGGCAAAAGTAATATTTAGATTTTAGAGTTTAGAGGCGTTACGCCTGTATTTCGCTTTCATCTTATATAATCACGTCAGTCCGCGGTCTGTGCGCAGGACGGAAAGAGCCCCATATTTCCATTAACGTTCATTAACATTTTTATTTAGTTGATAATTAGTGTTATAAGTATTTTAATAAAACAAAAAGGGCGATTGTTAGGCTCTTTTGTCTTATTTTTGCCGCCGTTTTTGCGGGAGGTCTGTTTCCGGCGCGCAAGCAATATTTTTTTGAGAGTAATAAAAATCTATACAAAATGAAAAAATTCACATTGTTTGCCCTCTGCCTGCTCTTTGCAGCAGCCACGGCACAAGCCCAGGGCGTCTATCAGTTCCCCAACGCCGATTTTGAGAATTGGGATTCCTACGACAGCGGCGATGCCGTGCCTTCCCAATGGCACACGTTTAACACGATGCAGTGCGACTTGATGTGGGGCATTGGCTGCAGTACCGCCAAGACGAACCACAGCAACCGTATAACACGTGATGGTGGCGGCTATGCCTTACAGATGTATGCCAAGAGCGTGCTGGGCGTCATCGCCAACGGCGCCATGACCACAGGGCGCACCAGGGTGAAATCCACAGATGCCGGTAATAGCGAGAACTACAATTTTGACCCATCTGGATACCGTTGGACTTTCAATGGCCGCCCCGATTCCATCTCTTTCTATGCCCGCAGCAGCGGCGGCATCTCCGGCAACGCCCTCTTCAAGGTGTTCATCCACGACGGCAACACTTTTTACGACAAGGCGAACGGCGACTTGCAAGGAACTTGCTACGGGCAGATGATTATCGCCTTTCATCCCACCTCTTCGTGGGGGCGTTTTGTTAAGGCGGTCAATTGGTCAAACACCACCGCCACACCGCAGTTGATTTTAGGCTCGTTCTCCACCAACGAAGCGGCAGGCGAGGGTTCCAGCAGCGACAAGCTCGATGTCGATGCGCTCCGTTGCATTTACGACAAGGGTCTTGCGTCGCTCACCATCGGCGGGGTGAGCCAGAGCGCTATGCTGGCCACGTTCAACAATGCGGAGTTCGCCACCCACTCGGGGCTTACGGGCAGCGGCACCAACTCGGGCACGGCCTCCGCCAACTGCACGCAACTGGTATGCTACTCCTCCGACAGCGACTTTCCGCAGGTGAGCGCCACCAAACGCTCTTCGCTGGCCACCTCCATCACGGTGTCGCAGGCCACCATAAGCAATCCCAAAGCAACCATCACCGTCACCCACAATGACGGTTCAACCTTTGTTTATACCATTAACTTTACCAATGCACATCAACAGCCCGCCACGCCCGTAATAGCCACGGCGGGCAATGTGCATGCATGCTGCGCTACGGATGCCCTCACGCTGTCGGTGTCCAATGCGGGCAACAATGCCATCCAGTGGTACCGCTTCGGCGAGGTCCTCCCGGGCGACACCTCCAGCAGTCTCAACGTTTCCTACGAGAGCCAGACAGCAGCCTCGCAGACCTACGAATACACCTGCACCCTCAACAACAGCGGCTGCACCGCCGCCTCGCAGGTCTATGCCGTGACGGTTGACTATGTGACGCCGCTCTCCAGCGCCACCGTTGCCCCCGCCAGCATCTGCGGCTCCGGCACGGTGACCTTTGCGGCCACCACTACCGCCAACCAGGTGGTGGTGTGGAAGATCAACGGCATCGTGGCCGACTCCGTGCTGGTGAGCGCCGGCAGCCCGCGCACCTTCACGCGTACCTTTACCGAGAACGACAACGCCGGCACTTACACTTACGAATGTTATTCTAAAAACGCTGCCAACTCAAACTGTCATAGCAGCGTACGCAATGTTTCGGTTACGCTGAATGCGATTCCGACCGCCCCTACGGTCTATTCGGCCTCACGTTGCGGTGCGGGGGAGATTACCATCTGGGTTTCGACGCTCGACATGGGCGATTCGGACAAGTTCAGATGGTACGACAGTCCCAGCGGCGGCACGCCATTGGCCACAGTTGACAACTACGGCACACGCTTTACGACAACGATAAGTCAGACCACCCATTTTTATGTGGAGCGTTACAATATGGCCACGGGTTGCGTCAGTGCACGTACCGAGGTGGAGGCAAGGGTCATCACCTCCGTGCCTATGCCTACCGCCACGGAGACATCCGTGACGCTCTGCGGACCGGATGCTTCTGTCGAGTTGGAAGCCACGCCGGCGTCGCAAACATACATATTATGGTATGAAACTGCCGAAGGGGAAGATGTTGCCTATCAGGGTTCCGTTATGCCTGTGTGGGGTTCCGAGGAACCTTCCGTGCGCACGTTCTATGCCGCCGGCCATCTCGAGGGATGCGCCAGTGAGCGCTTGGCTTTCACTGTCACCACGAATGCAGTGCCCGGCATCCCCGAGGTGATCAATGATGAACGCTGCGGTGCCGGCGAGGTTACGCTTCAGGCTTCCGGAGACGGCACACCCTATTGGTACGCCACCCAAGCCACGGACGAACCGATAGCCACGGGTACGACTTTCACAACAACCATCTCGCAGACGCAAGCCTTCTATGTGGCAGCGCGTTCAGAAGCGGGTTGTTTTGGCGGACGCTCTGAAGTCTATGGCTTTGTTCAGGAACTTCCCGAGTCTCCGCTCACGACAGACCATAGTTATTGCGGCACGCAGACCGTCACTCTTGAAGCCAGCAGCAACTATACGCTTTTATGGTTCAGCGATGAAGAAGGCACGCAGGCATTGAACAACACAGAGCAGACCGTTTCAGCCACCACCACATTCTATGCTTTTGCCGTCAGCCCCCAGACCTCCTGCCGCAGCGCAGCCGCTCCGCTCACCGTGACCATCCATCCAGTGCCGGGCGTGCCTGCCACGGCCGCGCAAGTGTGTCTTGACGGCGGCCGCGTTACCCTGACGGCCGAGCCCGGAACGAACGCTACGGGTTGCCACTGGTACTTGCCCACACAAGACGCACCCGTGCAAGGCACAACGTACACCACCCGCACGGAGGGCAATTACAGCGTCTCTTCGTACAACGAGCATTGTGAGAGCGCTCCCGTGCAAGTGTCGGTGAACGCAACTCCTGACGCTCCCGTTGCCGCAGGTGTGGAGCGTTGCGGTGCCGGTGAAGTCACCTTGAACATCACCAACCAGGCTGATGCCGCTTCCTACCTCTGGTATGCCCAGGCCGAAGGCGGCGAGCCGCTCCATACGGGCTCTGCTTACACCATAGAGAACTTGCCGACAACCACCATCCATTATGTGTCCGCTTTGGTGAACGGATGTGAGAGTCCGCGCACGGCGGTCACCGCCACTGTCAATCCGCTGCCTGCCGCACCCACGGTTACGGGTGCTACAGATGTCTGCTACGGTCACGGCACCATGTTCACGGCCACGTTGAGCAACCCCTCTGCCACCCACTGCCAATGGTTCGGCAGTCCTAATATGATTACAAACACATACAATGTTGAAAGTTTAGAAGAGGATCTCGTCGTCACCGTGACGGCCGTTGACAACCTCACCAACTGCGAGAGCGAGACCGTTACCGTCAACGTCACCGTACACCCCATTCCAGACGCACCGGTTGTTTATCACGACACGGTTTGTGCCGGCAGTCAGGTTGTGCTGCGTGCCCAGCCGCAGGAGCCGGAGTTGACGGTACGCTGGTATGCCAACCGCAGCGCCACTACGGTGCTGGCAGAAGGCAACGAGCTGCGTCCGGAGAACCTGAACGAGGGAACGACCACCTTTTTCGCTTCTGACTACAACGTTGCCACCGGCTGCGAGAGTGGGCGAGTACCCGTCTATGCCGTGGTGAAGATGATGCCCACACTGCCCGTAGTCGCCAACCTTTCCTATTGCGGCACGAGCGATGCTGAACTCTCCATTGCAGACGCAAGCAACAATGCCCACAGATGGTATGCCGATGCTTTGGGCAGCACCTTGATAGCAGAGGGCAACAGCTGCACAGTCCGCAACGTTTCCGCGACCACCGTCTTCTATGTGGCCGCCAATCATAGCGGATGTGAAACCGGGCTGGTGCCTGTTACCGTCACCATCAACGACATACCTGCCACACCCGCTGCCCAAGACGACACACTTTGCACACCGGGTCAGGCCCGGTTGACAGCTTATCCCGCACAAGGAACGGTCTGCCGTTGGTACGACATTGATATGCTCAATGTAGGCAATGGCAGTTCATTCACCACCGAAAGCCTCGAAGAAGGCACCTTTATCTATTACGTCACTTCCTACAACGGAGAAACGGGTTGCGAAAGCCAACCGGCCACGGTGAACGTACTCGTAGCCGCCCCGCTGTCTGCACCTTTCACTATGGCCGACAGCATCTGTGGTCCCGGCACACTCTATTTGGGCGCACGTCCGGACCGCGACAATGTGGAATGTCGCTGGTATCTGAACGACCATTTGGTGCATACGGGCGACCGCCTCACCATAGAGGATGCCACAAGCACCGCCACCTACTACGTTTGCCAGCACGACATACAGAGCGGCTGCGAAAGCCGGAAAGTTGCCGTCACTGCCAAGATTTTCCCCGTATATAACACCTCTTTCAGCGAAATCGTCTGTGACCGTTATACGTGGGATGACGATACCTATATTGAGTCGGGCAACTATACTAAATTTTTTTATACCACCAGTGGCTGCGACTCTACCGTGACCTTGCATTTGACCGTCGACAGCAGCAAGACCACCGAATTCGATGCTGTCGCCTGCGACGAATACACGTGGCAGAACGACACCTACACCGAGACGGGCGACTACACCAAGATCTTGCAGACGGTCAGCGGCTGCGACTCTACCGTGACGTTGCATCTCACCGTCAACCGTTCTACCGCCTCGCAGGAAACCATGACGCTATGCAGCGATGAGTTGCCGTTGACATTCCACAGCCTTACCGTTACGGAAGCCGGCAGTTATGAGGTACACATCCTCAACAAAAAAGGTTGTGACAGTCTCATCCACCTCACTGTCACTGTTCATCCCCAGCCTGAAAGTCCCGTCGTGTCTGACGTGGCCAAGTGCGGCGCAGGGCAGAATTTCACCCTCCGTGCCTCGGTAGGGCAGAACGGCACCGTCTGCAGATGGTACAGCACGGCAGAATCAATGCAGAGCGTGGCCGAGGGCGCATCGTTGGAGTTGCGCAATGTGCAGCGCGACACCGTCGTCTATGTCAGCAGTTACAACGCCGTGACCGGTTGCGAGAGCGGCCGCGTCCCGGTCAGGGCCATTGTCAACGCCATCCCAGCCTTGCCTGTGGTTGACAACCTGGAGAAGTGCGGCGGCGGCACGTTTGCTTTTGAGGTTGCACCGTCCACGGAGACCAATATAACCTTCCGCTGGTATCCGTCTCCTAATGCTGCCGTGGCCATTGCCGGCGCGGGCAGCACCTACGCTCCCGTAGTCTCGCAGACCACTTCGTATTATGTGGAGAGTTACAACGCCGAAACGCAGTGCAAGAGCGACCGTCGGGAGGTTGTGGCAATGGTTCGTGACATCCCGGCTACCCCTTCCTTTGACACTTACGATTTTTGCGGAGAGGGCTCCCTCGTCCTCAATCGTCCAGAGGCGGGCAACTACCGCTGGTATGCCGCTGCCAATGCGACAGAACCGCTTGCCGGCATAGAACAGAACGCCATCGACCTTGTCAGCGAAAGTGTCACCTACTATCTCAGCACCTACATCGACTATCAGAGCATCGTATGCGAAAGCACGCAGCGCGGCGCACTCCAGATCAACGTTTATCCCGTATATCAACCCAGGACCCTCTATGACACCGTCTGCCAAGGCGTGGCATACAGCAACTATGGGCACAGCAACCTTTATGAGCAGGACGGCAACTACACCGTTACACTCAACCGCATATCATCGCACGGCTGCGACAGCCTCGTCACGCTGCAGTTGTGCGTCAACCCTGCCAAAGCAACCAGATTTGCCGAAACCGTGTGCAACGAGTACGAGTGGAACGGCCAGACCTATTACGAGACGGGCATCTATCAGCAGACCCTCCGCACCGCCAACGGCTGCGACTCTACAGTGACCTTGCATTTGACCGTCAACAACAGCAAACGCAACGAGTTTGACGCCGTCGCTTGCGACGAATACACGTGGCAGGACGACACCTACACCCAGTCGGGCGACTACACCAAGACCTTGCAGACGGTGAACGGCTGCGACTCTACGGTGACCTTGCACCTCATCATCAACAAGAGCAAGACTTTCGAGTTTGATGCCGTTGCATGCGACGAATACACGTGGAATAATGACATCTATAACGAGTCGGGCGACTATCAGCAGACCCTGCGGACGGTGAACGGCTGCGACAGTGTAGTGACAATGCACCTCATCATCAACAAGAGCAAGACCTTCGAGTTTGACGTCGTTGCTTGCGACCAATACACGTGGCAGAACGACACCTACACCCAGTCGGGCGACTACACCAAGACCTTGCAGACGGTGAACGGCTGCGACTCTACGGTGACCTTGCACCTCATCATCAACAAGAGCAAGACTTTCGAGTTTGATGCCGTTGCATGCGACGAATACACGTGGAATAATGACATCTATAACGAGTCGGGCGACTATCAGCAGACCCTGCGGACGGTGAACGGCTGCGACAGTGTAGTGACAATGCACCTCATCATCAACAAGAGCAAGACCTTCGAGTTTGATGCCGTCGCTTGCGACCAATACATTTGGCAGAACGACACCTACACCCAGTCGGGCGACTACACCAAGACCATGCGCACCGTAAGCGGCTGCGACAGCGTAGTGACGATGCATTTAGTCATCAACCATCCTGTGACGGAACAGTTGCAGGCCACCATCTGCTTGGGCGAAACCTTCAGACAGAACGGTTTTGACGTGACCCCGACTTCGGCCGGGACCTTTGAGTACCGCCGCCAGCTGATGTCTGCCGTCACGGGTTGCGACAGCATCGCCGTGCTCACCATGACCGTCAATCCCTCATACAACGAGAACGTCTCGCTGACCATCTGCACCGGTGCACTGCCTTACACGTGGCGCGACACGCTGTTTGCCGCCAATACCATGTCTGGCACTTATACTTTCAAACGTCAGACCGTCAACGGCTGCGACAGCATTGTCAGACTCTCTCTTGCCATCAGCCATGAGTATCGCGAAACCATTGTGGCGCACATCTGTAGCGGCATGGTCTATGCCGCCAACGGCTTCCACGAGTCGGCTACGGGCATTTACCAACAGCGACTGACTGCGGTCAACGGCTGCGACAGTGTTGTGGAGCTCAACCTAACCGTACACGAGCCCGTCGTCACCACATTGAGCGGAACGGTATGTCAGGGAGAGCGTTACACCCTGAACGGCTTTGACATCCAGACCGAAGAGGCAGGCACAGAACAACATCAACTCCGTCTTTCCACCCGCTACGGCTGCGACAGTATAGTGACGCTCAATCTTACCGTAAATCCGACTTACAGTATTGAGGAGAAAGCCGAGACCTGCGCCGATGAGCCTTACGTTTGGCAAGGTCATGCCAACGTCAACATCCCGACCGCTGTGGGCACTTACACGCTTTACGACAGGTTGGCAACTGAAAACGGCTGCGACAGCATCTACAGACTGACCCTCACGGTACATCCGAATTACAGTTTTGCAGAGACCGCCGAGACCTGCGCCAATGTGTCCTACGTGTGGCAAGGTCATGCCAACGTCAGCATCCCGACAGAAGCGGGAGTCCACACGCTTTACGACAGACTGGCCACGGAGAACGGCTGTGACAGCATCTACAGACTGACCCTCACCGTCAACGAGGTCAAGACCACCGACCTGACGGAAGCGGTTTGCCAAGGCGAGCGTTACACGCAGAACGGCTTTGACATCCAGACCGCCGAGGCGGGCACAACTCGGCACGAGCGCAACCTCCGCACTGCCGACGGCTGCGACAGCACCGTGACTCTCACGCTTACCGTCAATCCGATCTACAGTTTCGAGGAGACCGCCGAGACCTGCGACAACGAGCCTTACGTATGGCAAGGCCATGCCAACGTCAGCATCCCGACAGTAGCGGGTGTCCATACGCTTTACGACAGGCAGAGCACGGAGAACGGCTGCGACAGCATCTACAGACTGACCCTCACCATACATCCGACCTACAGCATTGCAGAGGAAGCCGAGGCTTGCGACAACGAGCCCTACGTGTGGCAAGGCCATGCCAACGTCAGCATCCCGACAGAAGCGGGAGTCCATACGCTTTACGACAGGCAGAGCACGGAGAACGGCTGCGACAGCATCTACAGACTGACCCTCACCATACATCCGACCTACAGCATTGCAGAGGAAGCCGAGGCTTGCGACAACGAGCCCTACGTGTGGCAAGGCCATGCCAACGTCAGCATCCCGACAGAAGCGGGAGTCCATACGCTTTACGACAGGCAGAGCACGGAGAACGGCTGCGACAGCATCTACAGACTGACCCTCACCATACATCCGACCTACAGCATAGAAGAGGAATCTGAGACCTGCGAAAATGTGCCTTTCGTGTGGCGCGGACACAGCAACGTCGCCATCCCGGCAGAAGTGGGCTCCTACACCCTTTACGACAGGCTGACCACGGAGAACGGCTGCGACAGCATCCATACGCTCAACCTGACTGTCAAGTCCGTGAAACACAAAGATGTCTATGCTGAGATCTGCTTTGGTGACATCTACACCTTCAACGGAATGGTATATGACGAAACCGGCGACTACAGTGCAACGTTCACCTCTTCCGCAATGTGCGACTCTGTAGTGACACTGCATCTCACCGTCAATCCCGTCTATCACATCGACACCGCCATCTACATCTGCCAAGGCGCATTGCCGTATGCGTTCGACACCGACCATGTCTTCACCCAGGCCGGCAACTATACCGTTGCGCTGACTTCGGAAAGCGGTTGCGACAGCGTTTACAGCATCGAACTGTTTGTAACCCCCTATGCTCGCCTCGCCGAAAGGGCAACGGTATGTTCCGACGAACTGCCGTACCTGTTCAAGGGGCAAAGTTACACGCAGTCGGGCGTTTACGAAATCACAGAGATCCAGGACAACGGCTGCAACGTGATCACCACCTTGACCCTCACGGTCAATCCGTCATACAAACACTACGACACGTTAACCGTTTGCCAGAACAAGATGCCGTATCTTTACGACGCCAATCGTCTCTTGACACACGCCGGCAACGACACCATTCACTACCGCACCGTCAAGGGTTGCGACAGCACCGTGATTGTGACCTTGTATGTACAGCCCAATCCTACCTCTTCAGACATGCGTTATGTATGTGAGAACGACCTCCCGCTGCAGTACGGCGGCCAGTCGATCTCAGAAGCCGGCCGGTATGAAGTCGTATTCCGCCGTGCGGATGCCTGCGACAGCATCGTCACGCTTCAGGTTGTGGTTTATCCTACATACAATGCCACGGAGAACCTTGTCCTGTGCCAGAGCGAGCTGCCTTATACTTGGCGCGACACCACCTTTATGGAGGGCACCAACAGCGGCAACTATGTGTTCCGCCGCACCAGCGTCAACGGCTGCGACAGCATCACCACGCTGGACTTGACGGTAAACAGCATTTACAGCATAGTGGAGACCGTTGAGGTTTGCGAGGGCGAGCCTTTTGCATGGCAGGGTCATGCCAACGTCACCATCCCGACCGCTGTGGGCACTTACACGCTTTACGACAGACTGTCCACGGTGAACGGTTGCGACAGCGTTCACGTGCTGAATTTCACCGTTAACCGTGCATACCATTTCGAGGATACCGCCTCCGCGCGCGAAGACAGGCCGTTCGTATGGCAGGGACATGCCGGCGTGACCGTCCCGACCGTTGCCGGCACCCACGTCCTCTATGACAGGCTGCAGACCGCAGAGGGTTGCGACAGCGTCTATAAACTCACCCTCACCATTTTCAAGACGTTCTATCACGAGAGCAGCGTTGTCACCTGCGAGAACGAGCTTTACGTTTGGCAAGGCCATAGCCGCATACAGATCCCGACAGCCCCGGGCACCTACGCCCTTTACGACAGCCTGCTCACAAGCGACGGTATGGACAGCGTCTATAAACTCACGCTGACGGTCAATCCCGTTTACTATACTGAAACATCGGCTGCGGTCTGCGACAATGAACAGTACGTTTGGGAAGGTCATGGCAATGTGCGGATACCGGCGCTTCCGGGCAATTACACCCTTTACGACAGTCTGACCACCGTCAGCGGCTGCGACAGCGTCTTCTGTCTGAAGTTTACCGTGTCGCCGGCTTACCTTACAGGCGAGAATGTAACTGTCTGTGCCAGCGAAACGCCCTATCTGTGGCGTGGCAAATCTCTGGTAGCCACAGGCGTCTATTACGACAGCTTGACCACCGCCAGCGGCTGCGACAGCGTCTATGTGCTCCGTCTCACCGTCAACCCGTCCAACACCTACCGCAGCAGAGACATCGAACTTTGTGAGGGTGAAACGGCCACCTGGCGCGGCCGCACGCTCACTGAAAGCGGCATCTATACCGACACGGTGAGCAATAACTACGGTTGTTTTGATTACTACACTGTGAATGTGTTGGTACATCCCTCTTATCACATCGCAATGGCCGACACGGTGTGCAGCAGTGTACTGCCTTACGTATGGCATAACTACACGATAAACGAAAGCGGAACACGCACGGTGAACATGCAGACGGCAGACGGCTGCGACAGCATCCTCACCTTCACGCTTACGGTGCTGCCGTCGTACAGTTACACCGAAAACATCACCGTCTGCGCTACTGAAACGCCTGTCGTATGGCACGGCAGAAGTCTCTCTGATTCGGGCACCTACTATGACAGCCTGACTACGGTGAACGGCTGCGACAGCGTCTATCGTCTCAACCTTGTGGTCAATCCGTCCGTCTCGCAGGCAGACACCGCCGTGGTGTGTGACAGCCAGTTGCCTTATTTGTGGCGCGGCCGCCAGCTGACGGCAACGGGCATCTATACCGACACGGTGCCCAACAGTTATGGCTGCCAAGACCGCTACATGCTGAACCTTACGGTGAACCGGGGTGTAGTGACCTCCATCATGGATACCATTTGCCAAGGCGACCGTTACCAGCAGAACGGCTTCGATACGCTGCCTGCACAATACGGCATGGTCTATATGCAGCAACGGCTGCAGACTACCCAGGGCTGCGACAGTACCGTGAACCTCATCCTTACAGTACACAGAAGTTACGTGATACCTACGGTGGCAGCCACTTGCGACAATGTGCCTTACGAATGGCGCGGCGGGCAATATGAACTGGCCGGTACCTACTATGACACGCTGCAGGCTTCCACGGGCTGCGACAGCATACTTGTGCTTATGCTGACACTCAATCCCACCTACGAGGTGTTGGTCGAGGATTCCGCAATGCGCGAACATGCCTATACCAACTACGGCCTTGACTTCACGCCGATGGAAGAGGGCGACTTCGTGTACTCCATCCAGTACTACACTGCCGAGGGCTGCGACAGCATCGTCAAACTCACCCTCCACGTGGCCTACAACTACGGCATTGACGACCCGGACGAGACGATGCAGTTCACCATCTACCCGAACCCGGCTACGACAAACATACTTATCGAAGGCATGTTCATGGAAGAGGTCTTCCTCTACAATATGAATGGCAAATTGGTGGCAGCCAAGCGCGCCGACAGCGACACGAACACCGGACTCTATGTCGGCAACCTGCCTACAGGCTACTATATGCTGCGCATCAGGCTTACAGACGGCAGAACCATCGACAAGAAAGTCATGGTACGTGTCCGATAGCCACATCGCAATGCAATGTGCTTGATGCATGAATGAAAATAACTGATTGATAAATAATTAAGGTTTGATGCTGTAGGCATCGAACCTTTTTTTGTACCTTTGCCGGCTTTTTTGAAAATACGAAACTTGATGAATGAGATGATCAACGTTGGAATAGACATAGGTTCCACGACAGTGAAAATAGTAGTTCTGGACAGTCACAAAAACGTATTATATACCGACTACCGACGCCACAACATGAACATCCGCGAAACGGTGCAGCAGGCAGTCTCGCCGATGGCGGAGCGTTGCAAGGGCAGCCGTCTCAAGGTCGCCGTCACCGGCTCCGTCGGTATGGGTTATGCCGAATGTTGGGGGATGCCTTTTGTGCAGGAAGTGATTGCGGCCGCCTCGTTGGTGAAAAGCCGCTTCCCTGAAACCAAGACATTCATTGACATCGGCGGCGAGGACAGCAAGATGATCTTCTTTGAGCAGGGCAGAGTGCCCGACATCCGCATGAACGGCAACTGCGCCGGCGGTACTGGCGCCTTTATCGACCAGACGGCCAGCCTTCTCAACATCGAGCCGTCAGAACTCAACACCTTGGCGGAGCATGCCGAGACGGTCTATCCGATAGCCTCGCGCTGCGGCGTATTCTCCAAAACAGACATCCAGAACCTGTTGGCACGTCATGTCAGCAAAGAGAACGTGGCCTTGTCGGTATTCCATGCCGTTTCGCTCCAGGTCATCGGCACCCTTTCAAGAGGTCTCGACGTGAAGCCGCCCGTCTTCTTCTGCGGCGGTCCGTTCGCTTTCCTGCCGATGCTCAAGAAGGTGTTTCTCGAAAATCTCCACCTTACCGGGGAGGACTGCATAGCGGTGCCTGATGCCAAGGTGGTGCCGGCGTATGGTGCGGCTCTGATGGCCGAAACGGCCTGCAAACAGGATCTCTCTCTTGAAGATCTTATATACAAGATTGAAAACCTGACCATTGACCGCAACACAGCGCTCAAGAACAACAGCCTGCCGCCGCTCTTCAAAGACCGGCAGGACTTTGAGGACTGGAAGCGGCAGAAGCAGAACTTCTTTGTGCCGCGCGTGACATGGGAGCAACTCAACGACAATACCGTTTTTTTAGGGGTGGACTCCGGCTCCACCACCACGAAGTTGGTAGTGCTGGACCGCGAGGGGCGTATGCTCTACCGCGACTACCGCAATAACCAGGGCGACAGTTTCGGCACATTCCTCAATGTGCTCAAAGGCTTCAAGGATGCCTGCGACGAACATGGGTTCAAGCCTGCCATCGCCGGCAGTGCCGTCACGGGCTATGGCGAGAACCTCCTCAAGACGGCCTTCGGACTGCATTACGGCGTGGTGGAGACGATGGCGCACTATATGGGCGCCCGAAGCGTCTCGCCCGACGTCTCTTTCATCCTTGACATCGGCGGTCAGGACATGAAAGCCATATTTGTGGAGAACAAGGCCATACGCCGCCTCGAGATTAACGAGGCCTGCTCCTCCGGTTGCGGCTCTTTCATCGAAACCTTTGCCCGCATGATGGGCTATACTGTGTCGGAGTTCGCACAGATCGCCTGCAATGCCCGGCATCCCTACGACCTCGGCACGCGATGCACCGTCTTCATGAACTCCAAAGTGAAACAAGCCATGCGCGAGGGCGCACACCCCGAGGACATCTCTGCCGGCTTTGCCTATTCGGTCATCAAGAACTGCCTCTTCAAGGTGCTGAAACTACGCCAGACCAAAGAACTGGGCGACCATATTGTGGTGCAGGGCGGCACTTTCAAGAACTTGGCCGTGGTGAGGGTCCTGGAACTGCTCACCGAACGGGAAGTCCGCTTCTCTGACATCCCCGAACTGATGGGTGCCTACGGCTGCGCACTCTTTGCCAAGGAAAACCTTGCCGAGCATGTGCTCACGCTCGATGACCTGCTCTCGATACAGCAGTTTGAAACGGAACCGCAGGTATGTCAGGGCTGCCCCAACCACTGCACCGTGCTCTGCTACAAGTTTTCGAACGGCCGCAGTTACTATTCCGGCAACAACTGCGAGAAGGTGTTCACCAACGAGACGGAGGTCACCGTCAAGGGGCGCAACCAGCACCACGAGCGCCTCAAACTGCTCTTCGGAAGACCTGCCGTGCCCGCAGAGCAGGCCAAGTTGCGCATCGGCATCCCGCGCACACTCGGCATGTTCGAGCTATATCCGTTCTGGCACGCCCTCTTTACCGGGTGCGGCTTCGCAACTGTGCTCTCGGGACCGTCAACCAACAAGCAATACGAACAAGGCCTCCACACGGTGATGTCCGAGAATATTTGTTTCCCCGCCAAACTGATGCACGGCCACGTTTTCGACTTGGCAAAGCGCGGCGTTGACCGCATCTTTTATCCGTTCATCGTGATGGAGCATCAGGCAGATGGCAAGGTGCGCAACAGTTACAACTGTCCCATCGTCGCAGGCTACTCCGACGTGATGAAGAACGCCATCGACACACAGGCGCGCTTCGACATTCCCTTTGATGCCCCGATCGTCTCCATGAACAACGAATCGTTTATGCGTCAGGGTTGCCGCGACTATCTCAAAAGTCTTGGCGTTGACCGGCGGACTGCCGACAAGGCGATAGACGCTGCCATAAAAGCGCAGCAGGACTATATGGACACCCAGCACCGACGGGCTGCGGAGATTGTGAAACAGGCCGGGGCAGACGGCAGGATGACCGTAGTGCTGGCCGGAAGGCCGTACCACTCCGACCCGCTGGTACAGCACAAGATTTCGGACGTGCTCGCCGACATGGGCATAGATGTGGTCACAGAGATGGTGGCCGGCGACAAAGAGGCCGAAGTCTATCGTGAACTTGACTCCGTGACGCAGTGGACCTATCCGAACCGTATCTTCAAGGCCGCGCACTATGTGGCCAACAGCCGCGGCAATGTCCACTTTATGATGATCACCTCCTTTGGATGCGGCCCCGACGCCTTCATCATCGACGAAGTACACGACATCCTCGGGCGCAAAGGCAAGAGTTTGACCTTGCTGAAAGTTGATGACGTGAACAACATCGGCTCCTTGCGCCTTAGGGTGCGATCCATGGTGGAGAGCCTGCAGTTCAGCCGGCAGGAGAAAGTGAACCTGCCGTTCGTGACCACGCCGCTGTTTCAGGCCGAGGACCGCCGGCGTACCATACTCGCACCCTATTTTGCGGGCGGTTATTCGGAATTCATCCCCACCATCTTCAAGATGGCAGGCTACAATCTCGTGACTTTGCCGCTGGGCGACCGCGAGTGTGTGGAACTGGGGCTGCAATACGCCAACAACGAAGTCTGCTATCCCGCCACCATCGTAGTAGGCAGTCTCCTCAAGGCGTTGCGCAGCGGCGACTACAACTTGGACGACACCGCCGTCATCATCACCCAGACAGGCGGCCAGTGCAGGGCCACCAACTACATCATGCTGATCAAGAAAGCCTTGGTGGCAGCGGGGTTTGGCAACGTGCCCGTGCTGTCGCTGGCATTGGGCAACACCCTGGCCAACGAGCAGCCCGGTTTCGTGCTTGACTCCAAGAGTCTGGCATTGCCCACGCTCAACGCCTTGTTGTATGCCGACTGCCTGTCACGCATCTATTACGCCTCGAGGCCGCGCGAGAAACAGCCCGGATTGGCCAAACAGTTGCATGCCAAATATATGGAACTGTGTTTCCCCTTGTTAGAGTCGCGCAACTATAAAGGAATGAAGAAACTCTTGGGCGAAGCGGTTCGCGAGTTCACGGGCAGCATCCATGCGGACAGGAAACTGCCGCAGGTTGGGGTAGTGGGCGAGATCTACATCAAATACAACGCCTTCGGGCACCTCAACGTGCTCGACTGGTTGGCCGACCAAGGCGTAGAGGTGATTGCGCCCTCCATTTACAACTTCTTCATGAACAGTTTTGTCAACAAGCACATCAACAAGAAATCCCACATCAAGCCCGTCAAGTACCCGCTGTTTTTCACCGACATGGTCTATAAAGTCATAGCCAAGTATGCCAAGACGTACGATTCCATTTGCGCACCGTTCCCGCATTACCGGCCGTTTGCCGACATGTTCCACGATGCGGAGTTGGCGTCACGCATCATCAGCATGGCGGCCAACTTTGGCGAGGGGTGGCTCATACCGGCGGAAATGTCGGCGTTGGCGGAGAGCGGCGTACACAACATTGTCAGCTTGCAGCCTTTCGCATGCATCTCCAACCACATTATCTCCAAAGGCATCGAAAAGAGAATCAAGACCTTTTATCCCGACCTCAACATCCTCAACATCGACTTTGACGGCGGCACCAGTGCAGCCAATGTCTTCAACCGCCTTCACTTCTTGATAGAGAACAACTGAAAAACGGGGGGGGACGGGATGTGAAACTTTTTAGTCCAACGCACAAATCCTCGTGCCGTCCAATTGCCAGTCATCACAACTATGCCGGTTTGCGGGGCAGCCGCAATGCCGGTAAAGAGTAAGAAACTGCAGGACAACTATGACGGTCTGTCAGCGGTTGCCGTACATCTTGAGGTAATAATCGACGTATGCGCCTGAAGTGACGTGATCGAACCAAGCCTCGTTTTTGAGATACCAATCAACGGTTTTCTCGAAGCCTTCGTCAAACCTGACATTCGGTTTCCATCCCAACTCTTGCCGGATTTTAGACGAGTCGATGGCATACCGCAAGTCATGTCCGGCACGGTCGGTGACGTAGGTGATCAGGCTCTGTGATGTGCCGGCTGGTCTTCCGAGCTTGCGGTCCATGATTTCTATCAGTTTGCAGATGAGGTCGATGTTGCGCCACTCGTTGTTGCCGCCGATATTGTAGGTGGTGCCGGCCCCGGCTTTGTGGAAAATCAGGTCAATGGCTTCCGCATGGTCTTCTACATAAAGCCAGTCGCGCACATTTATACCTTTCCCATAGACGGGTAGCGGTTTGTTATGCTTTATGTTGTTGATGAACAAGGGTATGAGTTTTTCCGGAAACTGGTTGGGACCGTAGTTGTTCGAGCAGTTGGAAATGACGGTCGGCATTCCGTAGGTGTCGTGGTAGGCGCGCACGAAATGGTCGGCGCTGGCCTTGGCGGCAGAGTAGGGACTGTGTGGGTTGTAAGGGGTGGTCTCCGTGAAGAAACCGGTCTCTCCTAACGCACCGTAAACCTCGTCGGTTGAGATCTGGTAAAACTTCTTGCCCTCCCAGTTGCAGTTCCAGACGGTGCGGGCAGCATTCAGGAGGTTGACGGTGCCGACCACGTTCGTGAGGACGAATTGCGTCGGGTTGGTGATGGAACGGTCCACATGCGACTCTGCCGCAAGGTGGATGACCCCGTCAAACTGATGACTGCGGAAAAGGTCGAGCAGAAAACCCCCGTCTTCGATGTCGCCCTTGATGAAATGATAGTTCGGGCGGTGTTCGATGTCGGTAAGGTTTTCAAGGTTTCCGGCGTAGGTCAGTTTGTCAAGATTGTAAACCTCATAGTCGGGATACTTGTTTACGAAAAGCCGTACAACGTGGGAGCCGATGAAACCGGCACCCCCGGTGATCAATATTGTTTTTGACGACATAGTGTTCTTCTTTCTTTGATTGGTTGTCTTGGATGTCATTTCCGACAGATGGCAAATCTGTCATCAGACGAACTGTATGATTATTTATTTACAATGGGATGAATATGATGATAAAATGTTATTTGCCAAAGCTTTCACATCTGTCATCTGCTCTTCTTTCAACGATGACTTGAGGGTTATCACGGGTTCCGACACGGTGCAGTTTGTCAAGGTGTCCAAGACCTTACGCATGACTTGTGCGGACTTTGGCGCCCAGGTTCCGTTTTCGATGAGGGCAAAGGTGCGGTTCTGCAGTTGGTGTGCCTGCAAGTCGAGCAGCAATGTTTCCATAGGCGGAAACAGTCCGTTGTTGTAAGTCGGTGCGGCGAGCACGATGTGCCTGCAGCGGAATGCTTCAGCCACCAGATAAGAGACGTGCGTAGCGGACACGTCATACATTCGGATGTCCGTAATGCCTGCTTCTGCCAGCATGTTGGCCAGTGTGGTGGCAGCGGATGCCGTGTGGCCGTATGGCGAACCATAAAAGATGGCCACACCCTCCGACTCTGGTGTGTAGGTACACCAGCAAAGATGTTTCTCGATGTAGTAGCCGATGTTTTCACGCCATACGGGACCGTGCAGCGGACAGACCATCTTGATGTCGAGTGCAGAGGCTTTTTGGAGGACTTTCTCAACATTGACCCCGTATTTGCCCACAATGTTGGTGTAGTAACGGCGCGCATCGTCCAGCCAGTCGCGGTCAAAGTTGACCTCATCGGCAAAAAGGTTTCCGGCGAGTGCTCCGAAAGTGCCGAAAGCATCCGCCGAAAAGAGTATTTTCTCGGTTGACTCGTATGAGACCAGCACTTCAGGCCAGTGTACCATGGGTGCGGCCACAAAGGTGAAAGTGTGCTTCCCGGTGGTTAAGGTGTCGCCCTCTTTTACGATGAGCGGTTCGGTGTGGAATTGTATGTCGAAGAACTGTCCGGTGAATTTGGCTGCCTGTGCACTGCAGACGAGGCGTGTCTCGGGATGGAGCCGGAGCACGGCGGCCGTCATGGCCAGATGGTCGGGTTCTACATGGTGGACGACCAGATAGTCGAGGGGGCGGCCCTCCAATGTGGCCTCCAGATTCTCAAGGAACTGCTCGCCTACGGCATTGTCCACCGTGTCCAGCAGAACGGTCTGCTCGTCAAGAAGCAGATATGCGTTGTAGGATACGCCGCGCGGGATGGGCATGACGTTCTCGAAAAGCGCAAGCCTGCGGTCAGACGCTCCTATGTAATAAAGGTTCTCTTTGATTTGTCTTGATGTTGTCATGATGAGACGGATTTTGTCTGTGAAATGTATTGATTTGGTTTATTTGTCTTGGATATTGTCTGTGTCGGTTTTCGTTTCTGTGAGGTCGCTGTTTTCTTTCTTCAGCACAAAGACCTCAAAGGCTGAATAGAGAAAATAGATGATGATGAAAGAAATGGCGAACCGGAGAGCATCAGGTCTGTTCAGGATCATATAGAGCGAGAGGAAGAGCAGGCATGAGAACAACTTGACCACACGCGACAGCAGATAGTTGGACACGAACCGCTGGCTGGTCTTGCCCCGGTCGTCTCGCAGCACGATGTAGATGGAAAACAAAGTGATGGCAAAGAAAAAGAGAATGATGAACGGCAATGCGGGGCTGGCATAAACGGGGTACAGCCATTGAAAAAGGACGGAAAGCCCGGCGATTACCGCCGAGAACACAATGATGCGGAACGAGAATTTCTTAATGGGTATTTTTTTGCTCATCTGTTGTTTCTTTTGTCGAAGGGGGCATTGTTTTTTTTATCAGCAAGTACATCGAAAGCGCCACCCCGGCCAACGAGAGCACCACCGTAAACAGGGGGGAGGTGTCAGCCAGATTGTCGAGTTTGATTCCTCCGAAGACGCCAGCAACTATGAGTGCGGCCATCTCGAAGCCTAAGTTTGAATAATAGGCATACCGGTGCAGTGCGCTGTCTTGTTTCGGTGACTTTCTGTCAGCCATTCGCCTGTGTTATTTCCCGGGTTGTGCGGCGTTTGGCGACGGGGAGTTTTTTTGGCTTTGCATCCTGCAAGTGCCGGAAAACTCGGCGCCGGGTTCGATGGCGATTTTGCCGGCGATGAGGTTGCCCGTAAGGTTGGCGGTTGACTTCAGGGAAATAAGGTTTGCCACATTCAGCGTTTCCACTTTTACGGTTCCCTCAATGTCTATGTTGGCACAGGTGATGTTGCCCTCCACTTTGCCGTTGCGGCCGATGATGGCTTTTGACTTGGATACGATGTTGCCTTTCACGGCACCGTCGATACGGATGTCCCCATTGGTGGCGATGTTGCCTTCGAGTGTGGTGCCGTCGGCGATGATATTAACGGATCCGGTTTCTCTGGGTTCTGTTTCTTTCATAATTGCGAATTGATATATTGTATAATGATGTTAGTTCCTTTTTTCCAGATAGTTTTTCTTGAAAAAGTCGTTGTACATGTTCCGTTCCTCTGTTTTGTTGTAGAACGTGGTGTAGTTCGTGGCGGAGATGGCGAAAGGCTCGATGTTGCCGTTGGCGATGTCGGCGGCGAAGTTCTCGTTTTTGACCAGGATGTCATAGTAGTCCATAGCCGTTTCGCTGTTGGAGAATTTAGACACGGTCACCATCTGCTGGGAGTTGTTGATGTAGAAGCTGGTGATGTTGAAGCGTTGGAGGCTGAAGAACGATTTGTTGAATGTGTTCAGGTTCTGCTTGACGGTCTGTACGGACAGGTTGGATGTCTTTACCAGCAGAATCAGGTAGTGCTGTTTGTCTTTCTCGAGGACGAATGAGTGTGTGGCAGTCTTTTGTGGGGCGGTGGCGGGGGCATCCGCATTGCCGGCTGCGTTTTGCATCTCCTCGGCAACAGTATTGACGGCCGGTGTCGGCGCAAGTGTTGAAAGGAATATCCGGGCAAGCTCGGCCACGTCTTCGTGCGGGAAATCAGTTACAATACGGTTCAGACGTCGCACGAGGGTGTCCTCATTGTAAACTTGTCCGGCGGCCACGGCACAGAGATAACTGTATTTGGCCTTGAGGGTGGTGTCGGAGCAAAGCGGAATGGCCTGTTCCGACTTGCGTACGACATCTGTCCAACGCTTTTGGCTGAAATCGTCATATACTTCAGCGTAACGGTTCTCGAGTTCCATTTCGCGGGCCTTCAGCTTCTCGTAATACTTCGGGTCGTTGATGAGCCTGGCGTAGTCCGTGTCCGGGTATTTGGTCAGTATCAGTTGTTTGTAGGTGTCTGCTTTCGGGTCTTTCAGTTCCGTGTAGAGCACATAGAGCAGATAGGCGCAAGGCTGCGTGTATTCGCCGTCAGGAAATCTCTTGTAGAGCGACTCGAAAGACTCGCAGGCCTTCGGCAGGTCCTCAAGCAAGTCGCGGTAGATGTAGCCGACTTCAAAAAGATATTTGGAGATCAGTGTGTTGGATGAGTCCAAGGCTTGCTGTGTCATAGGCAGGTCTTGCAGGTAATAAGCCTCCTTTTTAGGGTCGGTTTCCCGTTTGGGGATAGGGTTGCCGTCTTCGTCGTATTCGAGGGAGTCGGCGGCGGCATCGGGGTTGTTGAGCAGTTCTAGGTCGTCAAAGGTCAGCAGTTCCTTGTTGCTGACGAACCAGTTGTCTTCGAGTCTCCGGTTGCCCCAACGGCGGTAAAAGTCCTGCTGCCCGGCCGTTACCAGCGATTGGTTATAGAAGTACCATTTGCCGTTGGATGTGGTTGTGTTGATGTTCGTGTAGGACGAGGCGTTCTGCAGGGCGAGCATGCGTTCGGCCTCCTCGGCGGCGGCTCTGCGTTCGGCCTCCGTATAGTCGGCGATCATTTTCTGCACCCAGGCGCGGCGTTGTGCTTCGGGCATCTTTGCGATGCGTTGCAAACTGTCCTGAAGGTCTATCTCGTCAAGCTTCAGCACAAGGTCTTTCAGTACGCTTGCTTTCTTTTTCACCCCATCGTAGTCCGGGTAGTTCTTGGGGATGCTCAGGGTGGCGGTGTCGTAGTAGTCTTGCGCCTTTCGGTATTCGTTCGCCTCAAAGTAGAGGTCGGCCAGCGTGATGCTGGAAAATGTGCGCTGATAGGCGTTGTTGGTATAGGCGGCCACCGACTTGGCCAAATAATCCTTGCGCAGGTCGTCGTCTTCATCTATACGGGCTATTTCGGAGCAGGCATAGTAAATCTGGTCCTTGAAGTCCTCGTTTTTGCTTTCTTCGAGCATCTTGTCAAAGCGTTTCATGATGGCATTGCGTGACTCTTCTGTGCCGTCATAGTTTCTGGCGATGTGCATCTGCGCACAGAACACCATCTCGTAGGTCGAAGAACTCTTGATGACCTTGTTGAAGCAGTTCTGCGCCTCTGCCTGCTGTCCGAGTTCTTCGTACAACTCACCCAAGATGAGGTAGAGGCGGGCTTTGAACTCCCTGTCGGGGCGTGCATTGATGGCATTGTTGAGATAGTCGATGGCTTCTTGCCTGTCGCCGTCCGGTGCGGTGAGGTGATACTCGGCCTTGGCAGCGTTGAAGAGGAGGTTGAAGCGCTTGTTCTTCTTGTTGGTAGAAAGGTAGTGCAGGTTCTCGAGCTGTTCGTCGGCGCTGGCAAAGTAGCCCTGCCGCATAGAGGTGCGGGCCTGCAGTATGGCGGCCTCATTGTAGGTGTTGGCTTTGGGATAGTTGTGCAGGATGTAGGACGACATGCGTTGCGCCTGCACATAGTCTTGCTTGTGGAAATAGGATTGCCCCATCAGAAGGTAGGCGTCGTCGATGGTCTTGACGTGTTCTTTCCCGCGGATCAGCATAGAGTGTTTGTATATGGCCTTGGAAGCTTTTTCGATGGTGCGGTCCAGATGCGTGAGTGCGGGGGCGAGATCCGACTTTGCGGGATAGTTATAGACGGGGAGCGTGGCGGTATAGTTGTCTTTCGACAGTTTGGAAAGTTCCTCTTCAGCCTGCTTCATCGACTGCCTGCCGTTCCACAATACGTTATACCGGCAGGTGACATTGTGGTAGGCGCGGTTAGGAAAGGTGTTCTTTGACGTGGAACACCCTGAGATCCCTACGGTCAGCACGGCAAGGAGGAAACAGAGGCAGAGCGGGGCGGTTTTGCTTTTCGGTTTCAAAATGCTATTCTATATTCGTATATATTGTCTGCAATTAACGAATCTTAAGCCCGTTTATTTTTGACGGTCCGAAAAATATTCGTCCAGAAGACGCTGCACATACTTCCCGAAGACATCGAACTCGATGTTGACGACGGTGCCGGGCTTGATGTTGTGGAAATTTGTGGCCTTGAAAGTGTATGGGATGATAGCCACCGAGAAGCGTCCCTTTTCCGAATCCACAACGGTGAGGCTGACCCCGTTGACGGAGATGGAACCCTTGGGGACGGTGAAGTTGTTCTTTCCGGGGTCATAAGTGAAATAGAAGCGCCAGCTGCCGTCTTCGTCCACCACTTTCTCGCAAGTCGCAGTCTGGTCAACATGCCCTTGCACGATGTGCCCGTCGAATCTGCCGTCCATACGCATGCTGCGTTCCAGATTCACCTCGTAGCCTGTCTGCCATTGTCCCAAGTTGGTCTTCAGCATCGTCTCTTCCATGGCGGTGACTACATATCGGCGTTTTTCTCGGTCAACTTGCACAACGGTGAGGCAGCAGCCGTCGTGGGCCATGCTTTGGTCTATGGTGAGCTGGTCTGCAAAGTCAACCTCGATGGTGAAGTCGTAGTTTGTCCTGTCTTTTCTTATTCCAATGATTTTTCCAGTCTTTTCAATGATTCCGGTGAACATATTAGGTTTTTTTGTGATTTTCGGATTCTATAGATGATTGTCAGTATAGGGTTGTGGTACTTAAGACAACTACTGCCGGTCGTACTTCACCACTTCGGAGGAGAAGAATTCAAGTTGGACGCCGGCTTGGGCGAACATTTCCTCAGATTCGGCGCCGGCGTGGTACTTGTTGGCGCACACCACCCGGGTGATGCCGCAGTTGATGATCAGCATTGCACACACGCGGCAGGGGGTCATGCGGCAGTAGAGCGTGGCGCCGTCGAGGGAGATGCCCAGTTTGGCGGCCTGGCAGATGGCATTCTGCTCGGCATGCACGGTGCGCACGCAGTGCTGTGTCACGCTTCCGTCTTCGTGAACGGTCCGCTTCATCTGGTGGCCTACTTCGTCGCAGTGGGGCAGGCCTTTGGGCGAGCCGACATACCCGGTTACCAATATCTGCCTGTCGCGTACCACTACGCACCCGCTTCGTCCGCGGTCGCAGGTGGCCCTCTTGCTGACGGTGTCGGCTATCTCCATGAAATATTCATCCCAAGAAGGACGTCTGTGTTTCTCTTCCATCTTGCTTTTTTTTGAGTGGCAAAAGTAGTCTTTTTTTTTCTATTTTTGCATCCCCTATTTTCATATATTCAAAATACGGCAGCGTTTTGCAGAAACCTTTGGCAGAAATATTGCGTCCTCACTCTCTCGACACGTATGTCGGGCAGGAACACTTGATGGGGAAAGGCGCCGTGTTGCGCAACGCGATAGAGAACGGCAGCGTGCAGTCCATGATTTTCTGGGGTCCTCCGGGCGTGGGCAAAACCACGCTCGCCCTGCTGATAGCGGAACTGACTGCTGCCGACTTCTACATGTTGAGTGCCATCAGCAGCGGAGTGAAGGACATCCGCGAGGTCATAGAGAATGCCCGCAAGTCAGAACGGCAGTCGCTGTTGTTCATCGATGAGATCCACCGTTTCTCAAAAGCCCAGCAAGACTCGTTGCTTGGGGCGGTGGAGCAGGGGGTGGTCACCCTTATCGGCGCCACCACGGAGAATCCCTCCTTTGAGGTGATCTCGCCGCTGCTGTCGCGGTGCCAGGTGTATGTGCTCAAGAGCCTCTCGCGCCGGCAACTCGAGCAGATCCTGGCCACGGCGGTGTCGTACCTTGAGGAACATCTGCACTGCAAGATAAAACTCGGTGATACAGAAGCTTTGCTGCGCATCTCCGGCGGCGATGCCCGCAAGTTGCTGAATGCTGTTGAACTGGTCACGTCGATGACCCCGCCGCAAGACGGCGTCATCACGGTGACGCGCGAACGTGTGGTGCATGTCATCCAACAGAACATCGCCGTTTATGACAAGAAAGGGGATGCGCATTACGACATCATCTCCGCCTTCATCAAGTCGATACGGGGCGGCGACCCTAACGCGGCCGTCTATTGGATGGCGCGGATGCTGATTGCCGGCGAAGACCCGCTGTTCATTGCACGGCGTATGGTCATCCTTGCCTCCGAGGACATCGGGAACGCTAACCCCAACGCGTTGCTACTGGCCAACAACTGTTTTCAGGCCGTCCACCAAACCGGCATGCCGGAGGCCCGTATTCCTTTGGCGCAGACGGCAATATATCTTGCTTCGTCACCTAAAAGCAATGCCGCCATTATGGCCATCGACGCCGCTTACGCTCTGGTGAAGCAGACTGGCGACTTGCCCGTGCCGCTCCATATCCGCAACGCTCCCACTGACCTGATGAATGAACTGGGCTATCATAAAGGCTACCGCTATGCCCACGACTATGAGAACCATTTCGTGGAACAGGAGTTCATGCCCGACGGACTTCAAGGCGTCAAACTGTATGAACCCCAAGACAACCTCCGCGAGAACGAACTGCGCCGTTACTTGCGCAACTGCTGGAAAGACAAATACAAATACGTGTTGCTGCTGCTGATGGCAATGACTTTTTTTTTTAGTTCCCTGAAAGCGCAGAACCACCATTTTTCACAGTTCAACGCCGCCCCTATGAGTCTGAACCCCGCCTTGACGGGTGCGTTCGAGGGTGCTTGCCGCGCCGCCTTGAACCAGCGGACGCAGTGGCTTTCGGTGACGGCCCCGTACCTGACCTTCGCCGGCAGCATTGACGGCGCTCTGTACAAAGGCTCGCGCCGGCAGGAACTGCTTGCCCTGGGCGGCTCGTTCCTTTCGTTCAAGGCCGGCGACGTGGGCTACACCTCCTTAAGCGCCAAAGTCGCCGTGTCGTATGTCAAAAGCCTCGGCCGGAGAAGCCGCCACAAAGCCGGCATCGGCGGCTATGCCGGATTCTTCAACAATTACCTCGACTTTTCGGCGGCCCGCTGGGACAGCCAGTACCAGCATCATCACTATAGCGCCAACAATCCCTCGGGGGAGTCTTTCGAGACGGAGAAACAGTACTATCTCGACTTGGGCGTCGGCATGTTCTGGAGTTTCACCCCTGACAAGAACAATACGTTCAGGCTCGGTGCGGCAGCGGAACATGTGAACTGCCCGCGCGAGGCTTTCGGAACCACTGCGCAAACTTTGCCGGTGCGCTATACCGCCCATTTTCTCTCCCGCATAGCGCTGACCCATGAACTGGCACTCGAACCGATGGCTTACGCCTCGTGGCAACGTTCTTTTCAAGAGTACACATTCGGGGTCAATGTCGAGTATTTCAGGCGCAAGAACAACTATACGACACTCTTTTCGATAGGCGGCGGTCTCCTTTGCCGTTGGAACGATGCCTTGATTGCCAATGTCTTCTTCAATTGCTACAATGTGCGTATTGGGGTCAGCTACGATGTCAACGTTTCCGCATTCCGCAAAGCCACCCACCTCCGGGGAGGACTTGAACTCTCGTTGGTATATGTCTTGAAGAAAAACGCCGGCCCCCGCCTCAACAAAGAATTGTGTCCCTACGAACTGATGTGACGATGCACAGGCCTTGTGTTTTACTGTTAGGGCTGCTTTTCACGGCAGCGGCGGCATTTCCGCAGACGGTCCGCTTGACCGATTCGCAGCGGCATGAACAGGCAGACTTTATCAAGAACGACACTTTGCCCGTGTCAGTCGTGCCGCTGCCCGATGCCGTCAATACGCGGTTTTCGGAATATGGCGGCCAACTGCTGCCTGACTCCACCTTTTTCTTCACCTCTATGCGTTCGGACCGGGCTGCCGACAATGAGTTTTTTTTCGAAACCAACTGGTATTGCTCGATTTATGCGTCAAAGCTGCTTGACGACGGCAGTTACGCCCCCGCAGTCCCTTTGGGCGGCCGCGTGAACGACCGCAAGGTGTTCAATGGCAGTTTCTGCTTTGATGAGCACACCAACAAACTGGTATTCTCCAGATGCTCCCGCTACGGTAACGGAGAACTGCGCTGCTCGTTGTGGGAAACCATGCGCGAACAGCAACGTGGACAAACACGATGGGAAAAGCCGGTGCCTCTGCCCCATACGGTGAACATGCCCGGCTATTCTTCACAGCACCCTTGGTTGGTCCATATCTCGTCTCAAGAGCAGGTACTCTATTTTGTCTCTGACCGTCCCGGCGGACAAGGCGGCTTGGATATATGGTATGTGGTATGCAACAAAGGACGTTACGGCGAGCCTGTCAATCTGGGCAATGTCGTCAATACGGAGGGCAACGAGGTGACCCCTTTCTACGACACTGCTAAAGAGACGCTCTATTTCAGTTCTGACGAGCATTTAGGCATCGGAGGGTATGACATCTTCTGGTGTCCCGGGGCGTTGAACCAGTGGGGAGAGGTTTCCAATATGGGCGTCCCTTTCAATTCAGAATACAACGATTACTACTTTGCCCTCGACCGAGACGGGAACAGCGGCTATTTTTCGTCAAACCGCCCGCAGTCTAAAGTGTTTATGGAAGACACCTGCTGCAACGACCTGTTCTCTTTCCGCTGGATGCTGCCTGCCGATATGACACCACAGCCAGACCCGACTAACAACACCAAAGAAGCCATCCGCGAACAACTCTCCCGTTTTGAGCCCATTTCTCTCTATTTCCAGAACGACCGTCCTGACCCGCGTTCGCTCTCCGACACTACGGAAACGGATTACAGGCAACTCCATCTGCAATATATGGCCGACACCGGCCTGTATGTGTATAGGGCAGGGGAGGGACTGCGTGGAGACACGCTCGCCGGTGTGCGGCAGTCGATGCTGGCTTTTCTCCGCGATTCCGTTGACGGCTCTTGCCAAAGGCTCTCGGAATTGCTGGTATGCTTGAAGAAAGCGTTGCTGAACGGGGATACGGTCACGCTTTCCGTCAGCGGCTTTGCCTCGCCTTTGCACAGCAGCGACTATAATCTGCATCTCTCTTCACGGCGCATCGTGAGTTTCCTCAATTATCTGAGAAAAGAAGACAACGGTTTTTTTGAACCGTACTTGACCGGCCAAAAGCCGGGGCTCATCTTGCGTACAGATGCGCATGGGGCGGTGGGAAGCCGGTTCTCTTCTGATTCGGCCCGTGAAACCGTTTATGGTTTGCAGGCAGCCAAAGACCGTAAAATCACCATATCGGTTCGCCCGTCTAAGTTCTAAATTCTGAAATCTAATGGGCATTTTTAAAAATAATTCATTGACATACAAATAATTATTTGTATATTTGCGGCAAATTTGTATGGAAAATGAACGCAGACAAAAGAGCATACAAGACACTTGGCAAAAGAGGGTTGGAATGAATTGGAAATTTAAAATATTGATATACAATATTTTACCATTTATTTTTGAAATATTTTGAAACGAATGAAAAATTAACGGAAAAACATTATATTTGCCGAACCGATTCCTTTGGATTTTGGTAAACGGGCTTCACAGGGTTCAGAGGGTCGGCAGGTGTGAAAAGTCAGAAACAGAAGTCCCCAGAGGTCCATTGAGTCATGAAACCGGCATGCCATAAAACATTTTTGACATCCAACATCCAATGGATTGGAAAGAATAACCACGCACAGTGGCCCCATGCGACGGTTTCGTGTTTTCTTGTCGTATGGGGTCTCTGAAACATACCACTTTGCCAAAAGCACGCCTTGCAGAACATTACATTGGTCAAGCACAGCGGGATTCCGAATTTATTATTTCAAACA
>CAVEXN010000016.1:0-48531 GCA_963620035.1 Oscillospiraceae bacterium
GAAAAAAAATTATAAACGAGAGTGGTTCCTGTTTGAAAAAAAAAGTGTAATTTTGCCGCCGCTTTATGGGGCGTTAGCTCAGTTGGCTAGAGTGTCTGACTGGCAGTCAGGAGGTCACGGGTCCGACTCCCGTACGCTCCACTTAAAGTTAAACAGAAGTATTACAAAAAGAAAACGCACCTTTTTCGGTGCGTTTTCTTTTTTGTCTTAATCTTGGTTTGCGAAAAAAGACGCCGGCTATTGCGAAAGTATCAGATTTACCGAGACTCCCGTCTCGAAATTCATCGTATTGTACTGATTTGAAATCTTCGGGCGGTTGATGGTCTGGTCATAGTAGAATTTGAGTCCGACCAGCCTGCTGAACTGATACTCTGCGGAAACATTGACGGTAACATTCAGCGAACCGGAAGACACCTGGTTGATCGATTCCTGGATTTTCCGGAGAACCATCATATTGTTTTTCAATCCAACACCTGCCGTCACGTTGAGGTCGCTCACAAATTGGCGCTTTTCGCCGGCAAAGATGAGCCCGAGCTTAAGATCCTTGAATCGGTAGCCGCCCGAAACGGCCAGTTCGTAAGTGGAACTTTCCGTTATCTGGTTGTTGGCAAAACTAAGTGCGACCTCACGAGATTGCTTGTATTCAACTTTCAGCAGCATACTGTTTTTCAGTGTCATATCAAAACCGATAAGAGGGCCGAACGATTCCGAGAGGGCGATCTGGTTCAACTCGTATTCGGGTATGTAATCGCCCAATGTGTTGCGTGCATTGCCATTCTGCACGTATGAAACATTGGTGGAATAACTGCCCACACGGTACGAGCAAGTGTAGCTGTGTGTAAGCGACAGGCTTTGGAACACCTTGTCAACACCCTTGATTTTGGAGAAACCATTGTAGTTGACACGCCAGTTAGGCAGCGGAATCTTGAGGAAAGGACCGGACAGGTCCATCTTTGAGGCATCTTTGCCCATATAAGTGGCAAAGAAAGCATTCATCAAGACATCCTGCGACACATCGCTGTAGCCGTCAGGGTATCCGTTCTGCGGTACGTCCTGGGCCGTTCCATAGCGTTTCTCTGCAAGCCTGACAGCGATATTCCTCCGCGAATTGCTGAAATCCTCAAACAGTTGATCATAATCGGAGAAAAAAGTCTTCAACCCACAGTAGGTCATACTGAAAGCGCCATTACGCTGAGGCGTATAGTGGTAGAGCGTGCCCGTTTCATCCACATGAAAATACTCTGAATAGTTCTGGGTGAAATTGCGGTTTGCCGAGACATCGATTCTGAAATCGCGGAACGGTTCTACGGAGGCCCTGAAACTCATCGTTTCAGTTTTGGTACGCTGATAGGCGGTATTCATCAACGAATCAGTCGTCAGCCAATGTCTTTGCGCAGCAATGGTCTGCACGTCAGGCTTTTGTCCGCCGAACACGAATAGGAATCCAGGCGAACTGTCCGTGAAGTCGATGCCGAAGAGATCAGGGGTGCCCATATATCCGGGCAGTATAGTTCCGCTGCCTTGAGAATAATTGAATGACACATTGCGCACTAACATCAGCACCCGCAAAGTTCCGTCGAGGATGATTTTGCCGTAATTGGGCTTTTCCCTCAGCGAATCCTTGCCTTTCTTTCCCAAGTTGGCATCATCCGTCTGATTCTGTCCCCTTTTATCGCCCAGTTGGCCTTTTGCCCCAATATTCTGCCGTCTGTTGCGGTTGTTGCCCTGATTTATCTTGCGCAAGTAGGGCACCGTATTGTAAAGCGACACAAAGTTCAAACTGCCGTTTCCTTGTATTGTATTGGAGTTCTGTATTGTATTGCCCAAATAAGAGAGTGACAAGGCGGATGCAGTATATTGATAATTAGAGTTATAGCGTACGCTGGCATTCATCCATTTGAAGAGAGGGATCTTGTTTACCGGTATTTGGTAGGTGCCGCTGAAAGTCTGTCTGAAATCGGTGGTCCTGCCGCCGCGGCCCAGGCAATGCCAGACAGAATCCTTTTCTGTCCTCGTGTCGATAAGCCCGTCAGGTTCATCAATGCGTGCGGTGGCATCGGCGCGGTATTCGAGTTTTAGACTTTGGAAGAGATCCCAGTTCACGGCATAATTGCGCGTCCAGTTGAAAGACTTCACGAAACTGGTATCCACGATGATGTTGCCTTTGCTCTTAGGGCGATACTTGAATTCCTCCAGTTCGCGGCGCAACGACGTGCGGACCGTGACATTTTTGGGCATCGGAGTGATGTTGATGTCGCGTATCAACTGCAGCCATTTCGATTTCAGCCACTTCGCTTTGCTCAAAGGACGATAGTTCTTGGGGTTGGTACTGAATGTATATCCTATTTCTCCGTCATGGATGTATTCATTGTTCAGTTCCAGGTCCTCGTCGCGCTGTTTCAGTTCCGAATAAGAATATGACAGGTCGAAGTTCTCAATGTCCCATGGGCGCATTTTGAGACCGCTTTTTTCGAGATTACGTTCCTTGCGTACATTCATCAAATTGATATTCTGCCGTCGGGTAAGGGTATTGGTCAGATACCGTACCGAGTCGCGTTGTTCCTGCGTGTCGTATGTGGCGAGGTCGTCTTTCATTTTCACGTCAGGATTCAGGGGATTGTATTCCGGCTGTGTGATGCCTAATGAATAATCGTAATGGATCGGGATTTTGACGTTCCATTTTTCCGGGAAAAGCACCTTGCCGCCATCGATGTTAGTGGCTATATCGACATTGTATTTGGTTTCCTGCGACCGTTCTGTCACCGACTGTTCGATACCTCCGAAGCCAGGTGTAGAATAGGTGCCCGATACGGTGACGTCGCCCACATCTGCCAAATTGAGCCTGGCACGCATCGTAGCGGCGAAGCCTTGCTTTTTATCGAATCCGCACAGCCGCATCTCATTGATCCACATCTCGACAGACTTCGGCAGCATATCGTCGTCATCATTCAGCGTTTTCTTCTTGGGGTTTCGGATACCCACCATAATCGTCGTAACCTCTCCAAGGTTAGGGACACCAACCACCGTTATCTTATTGCCCTCGTCCGTCTGTTTGGAATAAGGAACCATATTGCCCGAATGTTGTCCGTGCCGCACAGCCTTGTTTCTTTCCTGCTTCAAAGAGACGAGCGAGTCGAGATAAACATACATCCGGTTGGCTTCCGGCCAAATCGCATTCGTGTCCTTGCCGACATTCCAAGGGGTTATTTCAACGGGCATCTCATACTCGTAATAGTTTTCGTTAACGTCAGAACCCAGACGGACAAAAGCCGTGACATCTCCCTTTCTCAAGTCACCCAAACTGTTCACATCCTCGGCATGGATGAACATCTGCAAATTATTGAACTTGCGGAGGTCATAATTCGTGTTCTTGTATATGGCGCGTGCATCGCCGTCCGGCAGGTCCACCGCTTTCATAGTCAAGGCCTGTTCATTGACCTGATAGACCGTTGTTCCGTATGCCGTTTCGCGTTGGATGCCGGGAGGCAGCACGTAAGGTATCGGGGTTCGGTTGGAGTTCTCCTCATAACTCACCGTTCCTACATAGAAAGAGCCCTCGCCGTCACCCTGTGTAGGGAGGTAGTCGCCCTCTTCCTGAAGGCTAAGGTCGTAGGTGCGCCAACTGGCACGCACCAGCTCGAAAGTAGCAAAACGGCAAATGATCGGTTCTTCAAAACCACGCATAAACATGCGCATAAACCGGATGGAGTTGTATCCTGTCATTCCATTCACAACCTTGTCAGGGTTATGGATCGGGATTCTGAATTGATACCATTTTGTGGTTGGACGTGTACCGTCAGGCAGCGGGTCCGGTACGGCTTCCAGAATATCATTGATATAGTTTTTCCCCACCACCATGTTCTCGGGAGAAAGGTCAATGACATATTGGTAGTACCGTTCGTCTTCATTCAGGGTGTTGTCATTGTTCAAATCCTCCAAATCCGGCAATGAGGAGGCAGAAGTAGGATAACTTTCGGGGCTCTGGCTGTCAATCGGGGAGTTGGATTCTGTATTATTATAATATTTGTATCGCTCAACCACCTTAATGTCAGCATTGTCATAGTCGGTGCCACGGAAGTAGTGGTAATTGTCTGAAGACGGGTCTTCGTATGCCTTGATATATGCTTGGGAACCGGTACCGAACCTGTCTGCTATCATCTGCAGGTAATTGTCGTTGAAATAGGTTTGTTCGCGGTCGGTCGGCAAGCCGTCAAGCCCTACATCCTGAAAAGCCCGGCTTGCTTGGTCGTTGTCGAAAGCGTTCACAATCAGTTGAACCGTAGGCACTCTTCCCCAAACGGTAAACTCCACATTCTCGTCGGAGCCGTCAGCGGGCAGACCATTTTCAAAGAATTTCATGCCGTCACGCAAGATGTCTTCAGAGATGTCGCCGAGGTTGAAATAGAGTTTGCCGCCTTTGTGACCGGGGTTGTCGATGAAGGGGTCCATCATCCAGAACTCTATGTATTCGTAGTTGGCCGACTCGAAATCGGTGTTGTCAAACTTGCGCATGATGCCGCCCCATCGGGTCGCCGGGTCTTTCAGCGTTCCATCTTCATTGATACCCTTAGAAAAGCCCTCTTCTCCGGCAACATCGTAATTGTACGGTCCTCTTTCTGACGGATAGAACGCCATGTTGAAGACTGTCATATAAGTGGTGAGTGCTGTCGTTCCCGAACGATCTTTATACGGGAAAAGTTCCGGCTCGTAGACGGCGCGGGCGTAAGGTTGAGAAAGGTCGGCGGCGGTGAGGTTCGAGGGGGTGGAACTCGTGCTGTTATAGAAAAGCGGGTCTATGATGTACCAGGAGAGGAGTGCGCGGTTATAACCGTATGACAGTTTTTTTCTGGATTCGTCATCAGTGTTGTAGGCCTGCGCTTCCGGGAACAGGTCAAGCTGCCCCTGCGGTGTGGACGCCAGTTTCCAATTCGAGAAAGTGGTCAAGTCAATCGTGGACTTTGCAGCCTCAAAATCATCGATGTAGGTTGTTCCCGTCTTGCCTATTACCTTGGCATGTCCGGGTACAAAATGGGCGAACTCGCCTTCGAGGTTAAGGTACGACTGGGCTGTTGTGCTGTGGAATGTCAACTTGTCTATCGCCTTGGTCACAAACGGCAATTCGGTCTTGTAGGCAAAATTCATGCCCCACAAGAAGTTGTTGATCGGCTCATCGCCATAGTTTACTTTGTTGGTTTCCGGACGTTCGCGGAGATTTAGGAAAGTGGCCCCGACATTGAAATTCTTGGAAAACGTATAATCAAAGGTGGCTCCGAACATGTTCTTGTCTGCCGCGAAATCGTCTTCTTCCTCTATGGTTATCGAAATAGGAGTTCCTGAACTGAGTATGCCCTGATTGATGATAGTCACCGTACCCATGTCATAGTTGACAGTAAAGTCAATATTCTCTGTAAGCTTGATGCCGCCTGCCATCACCACGACAGAACCTTCAGCCACATTAGTGGATGTGAAGTGGTATTCAGAGCCATATGACGACCGGTAACTTCCTTCAAGGTAGAATTTGTTCTTGTTGGTAATCTGCTGGGCCTGGGTTTTCGTCATCGTATAAAGCGAATCGAAAGCGTACTGGTCGGCGAGATCCGCTTCGTCAGCATCAAATATTGCGCGCAGGTCTTTGCCGAAAGGCTCGATGGTCGGGAAGAACACACGGCCATTGGAGGCATTGATCGTACCGCCGGCAGTCTGTGCTCCGTCTATGAAATCGAAAATGCCGTCAGGAGAAGGATCCTGCTGCTGGTTCAGCCGGTCGAGCCCCATCAAGCGGATAAGCGGAATGCCCTTGTTTTTTCCTTTGGTGAAAAAGCCATTGGCGACACCGTCAGAATCTCCGTTGTACAAGATGTTGAGTCTGAACTTCTCCGAAGAGACCTGGTAAGCCGACAGATTGTACACATTCTTCATCATCAGTTTCCAGAGAGCGGACTTTGTATTGAGCGTCGTGCTTTTCAAGAGTTTCACCCGGATGCAGTTCGGGGCGGACACTTCATTGGAGAACTCGCCGACTTGATAGACGGTAGTGTCGCCGATGACCGTATATTGGAATGCCACGGCGAGCACCTGGTCAGACGTCAAGGCAGAGTTCAGCGATATGAAGCCAAGTTTGGAGTTGAACGTGTATTCGGAGGTGCTGAGCAGCCGGGCACTTTCCACTTTCTCGTAGTCTGATCCGGATTTCATCCCTATGGCACGCAAGTTGTTGGTCACGGTTGAGAGGTTGCGGATCATTGAGGTGTCAACCACTGTCGGCAAGGTGTTGATGTTGTCGTCGGGGTACTGGCCGCCGGCATAGCGGTTGTCGTAATGGATGGCTGAAGAGGAGGGCGAGGCTTCTCCGAGGTCGGTGAATGCAACAATGTTTCTGTTGTCAGTCGTAGCGGCGCCAACGGTTGTGCGCCAGACCTCGATTTTAGTGATAACTATGGGTGAGCCAACGAGCGGAAGCGTGCTCATATACTCGTTGTAATGGTCGCGGAAAAACTGGCCGAGGAAGAAATGCTTGTTTTCTTCGTACTCATCGGCCTTGAAATAAAACTCTTCTTCAGACGCGCCCCCTGTGATGGTAGCCGTCTCGGAGCTGCCTTTTTTCTGCGCAGCAATAGCCGTCACCATAAGGTTCCCGAACTTGAGTTGGGTTTTTACGCCGAACAGACTTTGGCTTCCCGTGATGAGCGTGCTGTTTATGGGCAGTGTCACGTTGCCGAACTCCACCAGTTGGAGAATGTCGTCCTCTTTGCCGGCGTACTTGAGTTTCACCCAGTCCTGGTTATTGCTGACCGTCAGTTCATCGGTTGTATAGTTGAGGTTAAAGTCAATCTTGTCTCCGATTTTGGACAGCAGGTTAAGTTGGATGTCCTCGTCAAAGTCGAAACGGAACATGCGGCGCTGCTTTTCGGGCAGGCTTTTGTTGTCAATCATATTATAAGCGACACCGAACTTGACCTCGACATTGCCGGAGGGACGGATGTCGATAGTGTTGCTGCCGAAGATGCCCTCGAAGAGGTCGCCGCCGACATGGAGTTCCGGAATCAGGCCGCCGCCCTTGCGGTTGCTGCCGGAATAGCCGGTGCCGTGTGCATGCCAATAGTCCTCGATGCTTTTGCGAAGGTCATAGTCAATATATTCGTTCACATCCATGTATGCACCGGCTCCGAAAGGGGTGTTGCCGGTCATGTACTGGAAATTGTAAGTGTTGGTAAGCGGGTCGTATTGGATGACCGGCCCGACACCCGGAGGGTCTTTAAGCCTGAACGGGCTGGCCGTGGTGTTCTGCAACGGATTGTTGTTCAGTTGTGGCTTTGCCGGAGGGTCGGTATCCGGCGGCATCAGGTTGCCTTGAATCAGGAAAGGCCTGTCCTCAACAGGGTTTCGCGGCATAAGGACGGTTCCGTAGGCTTGCTGGTTCATGGATAGAAACAGAAATGCCAAAAGAACACTACATATAATGTTTTTACAGTTTGTCGGTTTCAATTGTTGTTCAATCCTATAATAATTTCAGAGACCGTTTTATCAGATCTTCTACCGTTACATTAACACCATCTGCTTTGATGACCCTGTCCAAGACCGCATCAGCGGAATTCTTAGGGAAACCCAAAGCAATTAAGGCAGATAACGCTTCCTGTCGGTTATTATTGTACGATGCGGAAATTTTCGGGGCCTTGCTCCATGTGGCCTTTCCAACCTTGTCTTTCAATTCTACTATCACCCGCTGTGCCGTCTTTGCCCCTATGCCTTTCACAGACTGTATGGCCTTTGCATCTTCGGTTGCGATGGCATTCAGGGCCTCGGCCACGCTCATGGAGGATAGAATCAGCCGTGCCGTATTGGGTCCAATGGCGTTCACCGTCAGCAGCAACTTGAAGAATTCCCGTTCCTCTTCGTCCGCAAAACCGTAAAGAACATGTGCGTCCTCTTTTACAATATAATGGGTAAGCAGCAGCACCTCTTCATTCTCATTGCCCAGCCGGGAGAAGGTGGCCAGCGAAATATTGACATAAAAGGCCACGCCGCCGGCAGTCTCCACGATGACGAATGCCGGATTCTTCTCTATCAGTTTTCCTTTCAGATAATAAATCATCTCCTGTTGTGTTAAAAGACCGCAAAAATACAAAAAACTATTGCTGCCCTGATAAGACAGAACTCATAACTTGCGGAGCATCTGGCTATCAATCGCCCATTATCTGTTTCCTGTCTCAGTTTTCCTTTTCCCGTCCGGCGCTGCATAGTCAAAGGTATGTATGACAAAACAGAACGGGCGGGCTCCTCGTGAGAAGCCCGCCCGTTCTCAACTTCTTAAAAACTTAGTCCAGACACTTTTGCTGTCTGATCCTTCTATGATAATGGGTTCAATTATTCTTGACCTATTATGAACACATAGTTGGTGGTTGCAGAGCCGCCGATATTCAGCATCATGCCGTTCTTGGCTCCCTTTATCTGGTAATTGCCGGCCTTGCCAGACACTTGCTTGTAGAGGTCCAAGAACATACGGGCTCCTGAAGCGCCCACCGGGTGGCCGCAACCAATCAGACCTCCAGAGGGGTTGATGGGCTTTTTACCATCAAAGGCAATCGTTCCGTTCTCTACAGCCTCATACTCTTTTCCAGGTTCGGTAATGCCGAATGCGGAGATGGCCGCATACTCGCTCGACGTGAAGCAGTCGTGGGTCTCGAAGACATCAATGTCATCGATTGTCATGCCGGCACGCTTATAGGCATCGAGGCATGCCTGACGCGTCCAAGGAAGCACATACGCAGAACCGGCGTTGTCGGCAATCTTCTTGTCGAAGAGCATCGGAGCTGTACGGTGGCCGTATCCCTTCACGATGGGTTTGTTGCCGAAGCCGCGTTCTTTCAGGTATTTTTCAGAACAAAGGACCACCACGGCTGCACCGTCGGTCACTTGGGAGCAGTCAGAGACACCCAGCAGACCACCGACGCACATGTTCGACTCTGTTCCGCGGTGAGAAGCCTCGTCATAACTCATAAACCACTTTCTGGTCTGCGCCAGCGGGTTGCGCTTTGCATTGGCATAATTGATTGTTGAAATAGTGGCCAAGGCATTGAGATAACGTTTTTTGTCTATACCGTACTTGTCAAGCGTGGCATCTGCCAGTCTGCCGAACAATTTCGGGAACGGAAGGTCAATACCTTTCCCTTCTTTCTCGTAATAGGCGGCACGGCCTAAGATGCTGCCGCAGGTTTTAGTGTCAACAGACTTCATGATTTCCCAGCCGACGACAACGCAAACGTCGTATTCGCCGGAGGCAATCTTGGTAATTGCGGCATCCAAAGCCACAGAGCTGGAGGCGCAAGCCGCCTCGTATCTGGCAGAAGGAACGCCATAGAAGGCCGGATTCACCTCTGTCAGGAAAGCGCCGAGATGACCTTGGTCAACATACAGTTCCGCAATGAAATTGCCCACAAATGCGGCAACCCGATTGTCTTTGTTCAGCCGTTTCAACTCATCGTAGCTGAAGTCTGCGCCATTGAAACCATCTTCAACGGCTTCCCGCAAGATGGCAATCATGTTTTTTCCTTCTTTCTTCCAGTTTCTCTCGAAGTCCGTCTGGGCACCGCCCAGAACATATACCTTATTATTCATATCCAACTTATTCTTATCCAGTTAATATTATTTTGCCTTAAAGAAAGGTCTGTAATCATATTTCGAGTGTTTGTGTTCAGCAATGATGCGGTCAAGATCCACCTGATGCATGATTTCGGGAGTCAAATGCGCTTGCATCAACTTTGACAGATCACACACCTTAGAGAAAGCCTCCATCATAGCAAAAGGAGGACACCATGTGAAGCCCGTTGCCATCACGTCGTCGGCCACCATAATGTCAAATCCTACTTGTTGTGCCGTGTAAAGACCATAAGCGATGTAGCGGAGCATGAAACCAAGGCAAATTTCCGCCTCCTGCGATTTGTCCTCTACCAATGCTCTGAAAGCGCCCTCATAATCACTCTCCTTGAGGCAGTTCTTCATTTTGGCCGCGAACGGGAAATTGTATTTGACGGCATCGCGGAAAGAATCTGTTTTAATGTCATAAACCATTTGCCGCTTTTCTCCGTTTTCGTTACGGACCATTTTATACAAACCCTCGCCCGACTTTCTCCCCAGTTTTTTCTGGTCAATCAGATGTTGGACGTATGTGGGGAGAACAAAAGCTTCATGTACATAATCGTTCGTATTCTCATAGAGATTGTCCACTATGGCCTTATGGACATCCAGCCCGACGAAATCTGCCGTGGTGATCGGCGGCATCGTACGGCCGGAGAACGGTCCAATAATTGCGTCTATATAGTCAACGCCTCCCTGGTCTGCATATTTCTCTGCATACCGGAGGGCTTCATTCATGACGTAAAAGCCTATACGGTTTCCGAGGAATGCGGGAAAGTCCTTGCTTTCAGCCACCGTTCTGTAAAGAACATTGGTGAGATACGTTTTGATTTCGCCATACAGATCCTTGTCGGAATAGGATGAGGCCGTGAGTTCACAAAGGGTCAACTGGTAGGGAGGATTGAAAAAATGTACGCCAAAGAACTGGCTTCTTAACCCTTCGGGATAGCACTCTGCCAGTTTGGTTATAGAGAGACCGGAAGACCCCGTGCAGGCGATGGCGCCTTTACGGAGACTTTTGCCAATTCTGGTATGAAGATCCCTCTTCAACTCCATATTCTCTGCCGCACTCTCGAACACGAGATCAGACTTGCCCACACATTCAGCAAGCGAACTGTAGTCCACCGGTATAAGGTGGTTCACAATGCTGTCAGCCTTAACAGTCTTTCCGGCTTTCAATACAGCTTCCTTCGATTTTTCCAGGTCACGGCTCACCATATAAACAGTAGCATGTCCAAAAGACGCGAATATTGCAGAAACATTCATGCCCATGGTTCCGTTGGCCCCCAACACAGTGACAGTTTTAATATCCATATATAACACCGGACTTCATGTTTAACAATCTCACGCCGGATTTCCTAAGCCCCGTGAAGTCCTTTAGCCAAAGCCCAGAGAAATCGGCGCGGCAAAAGTATCATTTTTTCAATTCGCTCCTTTTTTTTCGATTAAAAAAGTAAAAAAGATTTATTTTATGTTGTATCAGTGTTTTATAATATTATCGATTAAAATATAGCCATTGAAAATACTCTTGCCACAGACCTTTGTCTTAGCCGTCGGCGGCATCCTTTCGGAAGATTTGTACGAAAACGGTCCCGGCCAAGTTCCCACACCGCTATAGAAAAAAACCGCCCCGAATTGCCGGTTACACAAAAAAAGGAATACTTTTGCAGTCTCAAGACAAAACGAGGAGGGGAAGCCGTACAGCATCCGCTATGCTTGACCCTAACATAAATGCAAAAACATTCAGGAAAGAGGCACTTTATACAAACAACAACGACTATGCAGAAATACAGTCCCCGTCCGAATCTTAAAATGTGGTGGTTATTGCTTCTTGCAGGGCTTCCCCTGTTGTTGCCGGCGCAGACACTGCCCGACACGTCAGACTATGAAAGTCCGGGACATGAAATCTGTGACACCTTGCCTCCGCCAGCCCACGGCTACCGTTGGATCTCGTACCGGGGCAAGGCAGACATTGCCGACACCGGCGGCGTGAGAAGTTGCAGTTTCTATTACGTGAACCGGGTTGACAGCATCCTCTACCTCAACGTCAACGCCCACGGCATCGAAGTGATTCGCATCGTGTGTACCTCCGACACCGTGACCTACGTCAATATGCTGACTTGCCAATATTACAAGGGTTCTTACGCCCCGCTGCACAGAATACTCAAAAGGCACGTCAGCCTCAAAAGCCTTCAGGACATCTTTAACGGGGACGGCGAAAAAGCGCTGGCAAATACCGGGTTCGCCTGCTCCTACCATGACTACGCAGCCATAGATTCCACCCGTTCTTTCTTTACGACTCTGCGGCTGCAAGACCTTGGCCGGCTCATAGAGATAACCGCCCGCATCAAAGTCGTGCGTTTCGACAAACCTGGGCCTACGGGCATACGCATTCCAAAGAAATTCAAACAACTGTCGTTTTGACCACACTCTCCTCATCCACAATAAAGTCGGCAGCCATCGCAGCCGGATTCACCGCATGCGGCATTGCCCCCGCCGGCAAACTTGCCGAGGCAAAACATCTTTTCATTGAGGCGTTGGCAGACGGTCGCCAGGCAGACATGCACTTCCTGGAAAGGGACATCGACAAGCGTTTCGACCCCGAGTTGCTGTTGCCCGGCTGCCGCAGCGTCATCGTGATCACACTCGACTACCGCATTGCTGACACGCCCGCCAGCGACAAGTACCGGATGGCACGTTTCACCTGGATAGAGGACTACCACACCTTGGTGAAAAGGAAAGCGCAGCAAATGCTGACCGCACTCAAAGAGTGCTGCCCCGACATGCAAAGCCTGATCACAGTGGACAGTTCGTGCATCTCCGAAAAGAACTGGGCGGCGATGTCTGGGGTGGGCTGCATCGGCAAAAACAGCCTTGTCCACAACGACCAAGGCTCCTTTTTCGTCATCGGAACCATATTGACAAATTGCGCCACAGATGCGTACGATTCTCCGAAATATTCAGACTGCGGCGACTGCCGGCTATGCATAGACCACTGTCCGGCACATGCGCTCGAACCCTATAAGCTATATGCAGAACGCTGTTTTGCTTACCAAACAATAGAGAACAAAAATACTGATTTAGAGATATTTAAAAAGAGCCCACTGTTGTTCGGATGCGACTGTTGCCAAGAGGTTTGCCCCCGCAACAGAAAAAAATTTCAACCCTCGCCGAGCGTACCGGAAAGTTCTTTATTTTTGCGGCTCAAAAATGAGGATTTGGAAACACTCACAGTTGAGCACTTCAAAGCCTATTTTGGAAACACTCCCATCGCACGAAGGAAGTATGACAAGATGAGTCGTGCGATATTGACTAAACAAAAAACTACCTAGCCCGGATGGTGGAATTGGTAGACACGTACGTTTCAGGTGCGTATGCCGCGAGGTGTGCAGGTTCAAGTCCTGTTCCGGGCACCGGAGGAGTCACAAAGGCTCCTCTTTTCTTTTTATAACCCACAGAACAATGAAGTTATACATCGTACCGACCCCAATAGGAAATATGGAAGACATCACGCTCCGGGCGCTTAACGTCCTCAGGGGGTCGGATCTGATACTCTGCGAAGACACCCGCACCACGGGAAACCTGCTGAAGCGTTACGACATTGTACAGCGCTGCGCACCCTACCACATCTTCAACGAGCATGAGCAAACCGCGCGCTATGTAAACCAGATAAAGGCGCTCAACCAAGTTTCGCTGGTGAGTGACGCAGGCACTCCGGGCATCTCCGACCCCGGCTACTTGCTGGTGAGGGCATGCATCTCCGAGGGCATCGAAGTGGAGTGTCTCCCCGGCGCCACGGCTTTCGTGCCAGCCCTCATACAATCAGGACTGCCATGCAGCAGTTTTTATTTCCACGGCTTCCTGCCGCACAAAAAAGGCAAAGAGAGCCTCCTGAAACGACTTTCGGAAATGGAAGAGACCTCCGTTTTGTACGAATCCCCGCACCGTCTGCTCAAGTCGCTGGAGAAAATGGCCGAAATCATGGGCCCAGACCGCCGCATCTCCGTTTCCAGAGAAATATCCAAAATCTACGCCGACACTTTCAGAGGAACCTTGTCGGAAGCCATTGAGCACTTCTCTGCAAAAGAGGTAAAAGGCGAGTTTGTGATAGTGCTTTCGGGGAAAGATTGATATGCCGTCTCGAAAACGCAGAGCGGATTCCCTCCTAAGGCACATGAAGTATCATAACATTTTCTATGGATGCAACGAAGCAACCATCTAATCTTACTACAAAAAATATTATTTTTGCAACGTCATGTCTTCAGCCTCTGCTCAATGGGGGCTCGCAGGGTTTAAGATAATAGCGAGATAATATAAACAATAGAGAGCCCGATATTTTCAGGACAATGAGAATAAAAAATGATTTTGGCTTTAGCTTTAGTATTTACAAGTGCCATCCTTATGGGTTGCGATAAAGGAAAAGTGAAATCCGCAGCACAACCTTTCTGAATATGTTAAACAGTCTTTATTAGCAATGAAAAATAACAGAATGAAAGATGAATATTTTTATGCTAAATTGTTTTCTGAAACGTATTTAAGTTCCATCTATTACCTTTCTTCTTACTTGTATGGAGGGGGCAAAGGTCCCGGATGGGATAGATTTAAAGGCATGCTTCGAGAAGCATGGGAAACAGCACGTCCTGTTGTGGCTGCTGATGCAGGAGGGGCTGTGGTAGGTGCAATGGCGGGAGCCGTTACCGGGCCAGGCATTGTTGCAACAGGGATGGCAGGTGCATGCGGCTCTTCTGCGGGTTATTGTGTTGGAGAATTAATAAATGGGAATTGATAAAATGAAAACAAGAAAAACGCTATCCATTTTCATTAAGAAACACAAATACGTGTTTTTTATAGTTGTCAGTCTTGCCTGTGCATGTTTTGTCAGTTGTTTTATGCATATCTTTCAAGACACCTTGAGTTTAAAATCGTGGTTAAACAGCACTTTTTATATTGTGGCTTTTTATACCCCGTTGGTTTTGTAGCCTATGAAAATATGCGGTCAGAGCCATTATGATTATAACTATGGTGGAGTATGCTTGTTACTGATTGATTGCCATCTTTTTTGGTCAGTCAGAAATAATGAAAGGTTGTCAAATGTTGCAATAACGGCGGGGTTCGTGTTGACGCAACGTGTCAAGTTCCCTATGACTTCCGCATATTGTTTTCCGAAAATGTTATTTTTGCAACCTGTTTCACCTCAACCTCCATATAAAGCATTATATTATAGCACATCAAGACAACGACAACGCAATGGACAACGTAACTATACTCCCCTACGACCGCATACACAAGAATTTCATTGACAACCAATACCTGCACGACGGCCATGACGAGTTCTATTACCGCAACTTGCAAGTAAAGGTGCCTGACACAGGCTGGCGTCACCTCCATTCGGACGAGATAGAGCGACTGGTCATCAATGGGAACACCTGTTCCAACTGGGACGACCTTTGGGTCACCGACATCTTTGACACCAACATGGTGCGCAACAACCACTTCTTCGGCATGGTGCGCATCGGGCGAGTGCGGAAAGTCACCTTGCAATACCACGACCTCAGGCTGCCGGCCGGCATCACGGGAAGCAGCATTATATCGTGTGACATCGGCGACGACGTGGCCATCCACGACGTACACTATATGGCCAACTACATCATCGGGGACCGCTGTATCCTTTTCAATATCCAGGAGGTATCGAACACCAACCACGCCAAGTTCGGCAACGGCATCATCAAGGAGGGCGAATCGGAAGATGTTCGCGTCTGGCTGGACGTGATGAACGAAAATGGCGGGCGCGCCATCCTTCCCTTTGACGGCATGATCGCCGCCGACGCATACCTGTGGGCAAAATATGCCGACAACACGCAGTTACAGACACGGCTCAAAGAGATTACGCAGAACAGCGTTGACAACCACCGGGGCTATTACGGCACCATCGGGGAGGCCTGCGTCATCAAGAACACCTGGATCCTGAAAGACGCCAAAATCGGGCCGTACTGCTACATCAAAGGCGCCAACAAACTCAAGAACATCACCATCAACTCTTCCAAAGAGGAACCGACCCAGATCGGCGAAGGCGTCATCATGGTGAACGGCATCACGGGATACGGCTGCCATATCTTCTACTCTGTCGTGGCCACCCGTTTTGTTTTGGGCGACAACTGCAATCTCAAATACGGCGCGCGGGTGATTTACTCCGTGCTGGGCGACAATTCCACCATTTCGTGCTGTGAAGTGCTCAACAACCTCATATTCCCGTCGCACGAACAACACCACAACAATTCGTTTCTCATATCAGCCTGCGTGATGGGGCAAAGCAACATGGCGGCAGGCGCCACCATAGGGTCCAACCACAACAGCCGCGCCACCGACGGCGAAATCGTGGCCGGCCGCGGTTTCTGGCCCGGATTGTGTTCCAGTGTCAAGCACTCCTCCAAGTTCGCCTCATTCACATTGCTCTCGAAAGGCGATTTTCCGCACGAACTTAACATCCAACTGCCTTTCAGCCTCGTCAATAACAATGTTTCCGACAACACCTTGGATGTGATGCCGGCATACTGGTGGATGTACAATATGTTCGCACTTGGCCGGAACACCGCAAAATACCGCAAACGCGATATCCGCAAACGTAAAATCCAACATATTGAATTCGAAACGTTTGCTCCCGACACCATTGAAGAAGTGCTGGAGGGCAGGAAACTACTGGAACTCTGGACCGCCAAGTCTCTCTTGACGGCCACAGAACCCAACCGGACCGCCGATGATGACACCCTCCGGGCAATAGGAAAACAACTGCTTGAACACGAACCCGACAAGGTGCGCAGCATCACGGTTTACGGCGAAGGCGTAGAATGTAGCAAACGCAAAGTCCGCATCATCAAGCCCGTGGATGCCTACCGCGCCTACGCTGACATGATTGTCTATTATGCCGTCCGCAATATCGCCATGTATCTCAAAGACAACCCCGACACCGGCATACGCGACATAGCACTTGAGTTCAAGAGCAACACTCCAAGTTGTTGGATAAATATGGGTGGGCAACTGATGCACGACTATGATGTCCAGAACCTCATCCGGGACATCAACAGCAATGTCCTCAACTCGTGGGATGAAATACACAGCCGCTATGACGAAATCTGGGCATCATACCCGAAAGAGAAACTGCGCCATGCCTACTTCTCCCTCCTCACGCTCTACGGAAATGAAGCAGCAGGGATGACGGACGACATGTGGTCTAAGGTCGTTGCCGAAGCAAAACGGATACAGCAGTTCATCTGCGACCAGATGTTTGTCACGCGCAAGAAAGACTACGACAACGAGTTCCGCAACGCCACATTCCGCAACGAGGCTGAAAAAAATGCCGTCATCGGAGAACTCGGCGAGAATGCGTCCATCAAGCAGGTCCTTGCCGAATCGGCCGATTACATCCAACTGCTCGACAACCTGTTGACCTGACAAGATTTGTGCCGTGCGCTGTTTTTTCTGCAAAACGGACACATTTTTTGTACGTCTGCACCTTTCAATAAAAACTGTACATCATAAGAATACGGGCATCTGAACTTCTCCCGGTCATTCTTCGTTTGTTCATAAGTTTATCGGGAAAGCGTATGTCTTCTCCTTTTTTTTTCGGACTTTTGCATTTCAATCGAATTCATTCTTTATTCAAATATAACTTATGGAAAACAAACCTGTTACAGAAAACAAGGTCTCAAAAGGTTTATCCTATAATCGCATCGAGAACACTTTGGGCAATGCCGGAAAGATCACACCACAGGCGGTCGAGTTTGAGTCTGCCGTGTTGGGAGCCCTGATGTTCAACGACAACTCGGTGAGTTCCGTATTGGACTTCCTTTCCGAAAAGATGTTCTATCTGGAAGCGCACCAGCATATCTTCCATGCCATCGAAACGCTCTTCTCGCAGGCACAGCCTATCGACTTGCTCACCGTGACCAACGAACTCCGTAAAGAGAAGATGCTGGAACTGGTTGGCGGGGCCTCTTACCTTGCCTCCCTCACCAATCAGGTTGCCTCTGCCGCCAACGTCGAGTACCATGCGCGCATCATCATGGAGAAGTTCGTCGCCCGTGAACTCATCCGCAACTGCAACGAAATCATTTCAGACTCTTTCGACGAGAGCAATGACGTGCTGGACCTGCTCGACAACGCCGAGAGCAAAATCTTCAACATTGTCGAAAACAACTTCAAGAGAGACAGCAAGTTGCTTCACCAGGTAGTAAAATCAACTTTAGACGAATTGGAGAAGATCCGTGAAAGTTCAGACCAATTGCAAGGCGTACCGTCAGGCATACGCAGCCTGGACGAGAAGACTGGCGGCTGGCAGAAGTCGGACCTCATCATTGCCGCCGGCCGTCCCGGCATGGGCAAAACCTCCTTCGTGCTCTCCATTGCGCGCAATGCCGCCATCGATGCAGACATGCCTGTGGCTTTCTTCTCCCTCGAAATGTCGGCCACCCAATTGGTGCAGCGTCTCTTCTCGATGGAATCGGGCATCCCATCCGACCACATCTCCAAAGGAGACCTTTCAGAAAACGAATGGATAAAGTTGGTGGAAAGCATCGGCACACTGCAAACCTCCAAACTCATCATTGATGACACACCCGCCCTCACGGTATTCGACCTCAGGGCGAAGTGCAGACGGCTCAAGCACAAATACGACATCCAGATGATCATCGTGGACTATCTGCAATTGATGCGTGGCGGCAACGATGTATCGGGGAAAGGCGGCAACCGCGAGCAGGAAATCAGTACCATATCCCGTTCCCTGAAAGCGCTTGCCAAGGAGCTGAACGTGCCTATCATTGCGCTGTCACAGTTGAACCGCTCGGTAGAGACGCGCGGAGGCAACCGCAGGCCTATGCTGTCAGACCTCCGCGAGTCGGGGTCTATCGAGCAGGATGCTGACATGGTGCTCTTCCTCTACCGTCCTGAATACTATGGGATTGACACCTTTGAGGATCAGACCCCGTCGGCAGGGCTGGCCGAAATCATGTTTGCCAAGAACCGCCACGGCAGCACCGGCGATGTGAGAGTGCGCTTCATCAGCCAATTCACCAAGTTCACGGACGTTGACCTGACGTATGGCGGCGCGGACAACACCTTCACCGACACCTCAATCCGCCCCAACCAAAGCTTTGACATCCTGGAAAGCAGCATGAACGACGACAACCCGCTTGCCCCGGACAACGACCAAAACAACAGCGATTTTCCGTTTTAGACATGAAGAAACTCTCTACCGATGAACTGCACCGCGTAAGCACAGAGCAATTCAAGGAACAGCACAAGAACCCGGTAACGGTTGTATTGGACAACATCAGAAGCACATACAATGTCGGCTCTGTATTTCGCACCTGCGACGCTTTCAATGTGGAAAAGCTCTACCTCTGCGGCATCACCGCCTGCCCGCCACATAAGGAAATCAACAAAACCGCCCTCGGCGCCACCGAAAGCGTAGCATGGGAGTATATGGAAGATGCCGCCCACCTTCTGCAGCAACTGAAGCGTTCGGGTTATCAGATTTTTGCCGTCGAGCAGGTGGACGAATCCCGGAAACTGCAAGATTTCGACTTCTCTGCCGCCGGAAAAATCGCACTGGTGCTCGGCAATGAAGTCTTCGGTGTTGACGACCGGCTGCTGCCGTGGTGCGACGGGGCCATTGAAATCCCGCAGTTCGGGACCAAACACTCCCTCAACGTGTCAGTGGCCGCCGGCATCGTGCTGTGGGAAGCCGTCAAAGCCTATTTACGCTGAACCTTGCCCTGACGAACTGCCAGGTTTTTTCCATACAATATTTTCGCTTCCCCGGCGTTAATCCAAACGTTGTTTGAAAAACAAATCAAATCATGGCAAATCTCAGCTTTATAAAAACACTCTGCATCTCCGGCTTCATCCTTTGCATTTTAGCCGGGCGTGGACAGTCAGACCTTTCATGCACAGCCAAAGCCCCATCGGAAGTTGGCGTAGGACAGCAATTCCAATACACCGTCTCCTCAAACGAAAAAGGCGAAATCATCTCTTCCGATTTCGGGAAATTTGAACTGGTGAGCGGTCCGTCGGTAGGCTCCAGCGTTTCCATCTCAATGACAAACGGCAACATCGAGAAGTCCACCTCCTATACATATACCTTTTATTTGGTCGGCAACAAAGAGGGCGAGTTCTCCATCCCCGGCGTAACCATATCGGTAGAGGGGAAAATCATCAAAACCGACTTTGTGACCGTAAAAGTGGTGAAAGTTCCCAGGATTGCCCAGCAGGAGGAGTCTGGAAGAAGCCAAGACAACTGGTTTCATTGGGACTTCAGTATGCCGGAGTGGCCGTTCGGAAGTCAGCGCACGCAAGCAGACAACGAGAGCAAGCAGAAAAAGGTGCAGGTTGACGACAAGATCGGGAAAGACGACATCTTGCTGAAAGCCACGGCATCGCAAATCGAGGCCTATCAAGGCGAGGCCGTTGTCGTGACACACAAGCTTTACATCAAGCCAGAAATATCGGGATACAGCATTGAGCGTGCTGCATTCTCAACGGCAGAGGGACTTTGGATAGATGCGCTCGAAATACCCGGCCGTGCCCGGCAAACCACCGAAACGGTAAACGGAAAAGAATATAACGTATTCATAATCAAACAGACCGCAGTATATCCGACCCGCACGGGCAAGTTAACCATCCCCAAACTCAACCTCACATTGTATGCCATGCTGCCGGCAACTGCCCAAGACCCTTTCTGGGGAATGTTCAACACCACCCGGCGCAAAGAGGTCAGTCTGACTTCCAACGACCTGCAACTGAAAGTCAAAGCCATGCCGGGCACGCTCACCACCGACAAGACAGAGATTGTGGGCAACTTCACCGTAAGTTCTTCGGTCAGCAAGACGGAAACCGGAGTCAACAGCCCGTTGACGCTCACGGTGACCGTTTCCGGCACGGGCAATCTGCACCACATTACGGCCGACGACCTTGCCATAGACTTTCCGGCCGACTTTGACGTGACAAGACCGCGCATCACGGAACATATAACTGCGAAGAGCGAGCAGGTTACAGGGTCCAAGACATTCAAATACACGCTCATACCCCATTCAGAAGGCACATACTTGATACCTGCCGCCACCCTCTCCTACTTCAACTACGACATGGGAACCTACCGCACCCTCTCCACACAAGACTATCAAATCACAGTCACGCCCGGCAACGATGCACGCGAGAGCGGGACTGACGGCAAAAACCAGAAAACCAAGAGCAACGTCAAGACATACAAGATTTAGGCACACATCCTGTCATGCAGACAATCGAGGCCGGTGGGGAATGCCGATACAAACCTGTTGAATAAAAAAACATTGACGCTGTTGCACCGTACTGAAAAAAGTGTATTTTTGCGCGCCTTAATTATACCGATTATTGTCCTTATGTTAGAAAAGGAAAATTAATTAAAAATCAGGGGGATGTGGGTGAAGACATCTTCCAAAAAAACAAACAACAAACTGAAAAAATGGATGCAGTAAGTTACAAAACAATTTCGGCGAACAAGAATATTGTCAAGAAAGAGTGGGTCTTGATTGATGCCCAGGAAATGGTAGTCGGCCGCCTTGCAACGGCAGTGGCACGCATTTTGAGAGGCAAGAACAAGACTTATTACACGCCGAGTTTCGACTGCGGTGACTACGTCATCATCATCAACGCAGAGAAGGTCAGGTTCACTGGCAGCAAATGGACGGAAAAAGAGTACGTTCATCACACAACGTATCCCGGCGGACAGCGTTTCGCCACGCCTAAAGAGGTTATGCGCAAATATCCGGAGCGCATTCTGGAGCACGCCATCAAGGGAATGCTTCCGAAGAACAAGCTCGGTGCCCAATTGTACCGCAACCTCCACATCTATGTAGGACCCGAACATCCTCATGCAGCCCAGAATCCCAAATCAATCAACGTCAAAGACCTCAAATAACAAAAATGGAAGTAATTAATACATTAGGCAGAAGAAAAACCGCGGTTGCCCGCCTGTACATCAAAAGCGGCAGCGGCCAAATTACGGTTAACAACCGTGACTACAAGGACTATTTTTGTGTCCCCACCCTGCAATACAAGGTTGAGCAACCGCTGCAATTGGCACAGGTGATGGGTCAATACGACATCAAGGCTAACCTTGACGGAGGCGGTGTCACCGGTCAGGCTGAAGCTTTGAGAATGGCCATCGCAAAAGCGCTCATCGAAATCAATCCTGAACTCCGGCCGGCCATGAAGTCAGAAGGCTTCCTCCGCCGTGACCCCCGTATGGTGGAGCGCAAGAAACCGGGTCAACCGAAAGCCCGTAAGAGATTCCAGTTCAGCAAACGTTAGTATTATCCAATACATATCTATTTGACGTAAGCTTGTTTAGTATCGAAACCGTGGAGATTTCTGCTTGAACTACTTCACGGTTGCTTTCAAGAATGTAAACAATAAAAAAAAGAACAATGTCATCATTACAATTTGAAGAATTATTAGATGCAGGCTGTCATTTCGGACACCTCAAAAGAAAATGGAATCCCGCTATGGCTCCTTATATTTTCATGGAGAAGAACGGCATCCATATCATCGACCTCAACAAGACCATAGAGAAAGTGGACGAAGCCGCCGCCGCCGCAAAGCAGATCGCCAAGTCAGGGCGCAAAATCCTCTTTGTCGCCACGAAGAAGCAGGCCAAGGAGACTGTTTCGACAATGGTTAAGGAAGTCGGCATGCCATACGTGACAGAACGTTGGCCTGGCGGTATGCTCACCAACTTCTTCACCATCCGCAAGGCCGTGAAGAAAATGGGCGACATCGACCGTCTGATTGAAAGCCCCCAATTCAAGAACATCTCAAAACGCGAAAGACTTCAGATTCAGCGTGAGAGAGCAAAACTCGAGAAGAACCTCGGTTCTATCGCTGACCTTTCCCGCCTTCCTGCCGCCGTGTTCATCGTTGACATTATGAAAGAGCACATTGCATTGGCAGAAGCCCGCAAACTCGCCATCCCTACTTTCGCCATCGTCGATACCAACTCCAATCCTAATGCCGTAGATTTTCCGATTCCGGCAAACGACGACGCTTCCAAATCCATCGCCATCATCTTGAAGAGCATCTGCGAGGCCATCAAGGAAGGACTTGCAGAACGCGAGATGAACAAGGATGCACAGGTGGAAGAAGAGGAGACTGAAAACGACGGGGAGCAGAACGAGCACGAGGACAACAGAGAAGGCAAACGCAGACGCACGATGTCCCGTCGTCCCGTAGGCAGATAACAATTTTACAAACCCAATTAAGATTTTTTATTATGGCAACAATATCAGCCGCTGATGTAAATAAATTGAGACAACAAACCGGCATCGGAATGATGGACTGCAAGAAAGCCCTGGTTGAGGCCGACGGCGATTTCGAGAAAGCCATCGACATCCTCCGCAAGAAAGGTCAGAAAGTAGCCGCCAAACGTGCCGACCGCGAATCAAACGAAGGAAGACTTCTGGCCAAAACCAACGCTGACCACACCAAAGGATACCTGCTGGCCGTGGCTTGCGAGACAGACTTCGTCGGCAAGGGTGACGAGTTCGTACAGTTCGTGGACAACCTGATGTCCAAAGCAATGGAAGCCGGCATCACCACCCGCGAAGAACTCCTCGACCTGACGGTTGACGGTGTGAAAGTGTCTGAAAAACTGACAGAACTCACCGGCAAGACGGGCGAGAAAATCGAACTTCCTCACTTTGATGTCATGGAAGCCGCCTACGTGGAAGCATACAACCACATGGGCAACCACAAAGCTACGCTCGTAGGATTCAACAAGGCTGACGACAACGCCAGGACCGTTGCCCACAACGTGGCGCTGCACATCACCGCTATGAGCCCCGTGGCACTTGACGAGACCAACGTGCCGCAAGAGGTCATCGACCACGAAATGGAAATCAACCGCGAACTGGTTCGTCAAGAAGGCAAACCCGAGGAGATGGTCGAGAAAATCGCACAAGGCAAACTCAACAAGTTCTTCAAAGAGAGCACCCTTATGTACCAAATCCTAGTTATGGGCGGCGACGGCAAACAGAATGTCCGCGACTATATCCAGAGTTCTGACAAAGACCTCGCCTGCACGGGATTCATCCGCCGTCAGATTGGCGCATAAGTCTATACATCAACATTTTGACATATGAAAAAGGGGGCTGTTCGCAGCCTCCTTTTTCATATTAAACCTTCACTTGTTTTTTGTATCTTTGCACACGTAAAATTTTCATTTAAAATGCGTAAGGAAGTTGATTTTCTTGTAATCGGATCTGGGGTTGCCGGTCTGTGCTTTGCGCTGAAAGCAGCCGACTATGGAAAGGTTTGCATCGTCACGAAGACCAAAACAGACGAAGGATCAACCCGCTATGCACAAGGCGGCATAGCGTCTGTAGTTTACAAGCCCGACACCTACGAAAAGCACATCCAGGACACTATGGTGGCCGGCGATGAACTTTCAGACCGCAGGATTGTGGAAATGACCATACGGGAATCCACAGACCGCGTGATGGAACTGGTCAACTGGGGCGTTGACTTTGACCGCAACAGGGACGGCAGTTTTGCCTTGGCCAAAGAGGGCGGGCATTCAGAATACAGGGTTCTGCACCACAAGGACATGACGGGTTATGAAATAGAAGAAAAGTTGATACTTGCCGCAAAAAAACACGACAACATCGACATTATAGAGAACCGGATTGCCTTGGAAATCATCACCCAGCATCATTTGGGCATAGAAGTGACCCGGCGTTCCAACGACATCACCTGCTACGGCGCATACATATTCAATCCTGAGACGAACACGGTAGATACGGTGCTGGCCAAAATCACCATGATGGCCACAGGCGGCATCGGGATGGTATATGAACACACCACGAACCCTAAAGTGGCCACGGGCGACGGCATTGCGATGGTTTACCGCGCCAAAGGTGCCGTGCGCGGCATGGAGTTCGTGCAGTTTCACCCAACCTCCCTCTACAATCCTAAAGAGTCACCATCTTTTCTGATAACGGAAGCCATGCGCGGGGCCGGCGCCATCCTCAAAGACGCTTCGGGTAATGCTTTCATGGACAAATACGACAAGCGCGGCTCTCTTGCCCCTAGAGACATCGTAGCCCGCGCCATTGACAACGAGATGAAAAGACAAGGCGTTGACCATATCTATCTCGACACGACCGTCATTCCGAAACAGGAAATATTTGAACACTTCCCCAACATCTATGCAAAATGCCTCAGCATAGGCATCGATGCCACCAAAGAGATGATACCCGTGGTGCCCGTTGCCCACTATTCCTGCGGCGGCATACAGACAGACGACTGGGGAGCCACTACGATACAGCATCTTTTCGCCGCCGGCGAATGTGCATCTACCGGACTTCACGGCGCCAACCGGCTGGCCTCTAATTCGCTGCTTGAAGCGTTGGTGTTCTCACACCGTGCTTGCCTCAAATCCGTCGAACTGCTGCCTGCCATTTCATACTGCCACGAAATACCCGACTGGAACAGTGAGGGAACTGTGCTGAACGAGGAAATGGTACTCATCACGCAGTCACGGAAAGAGGTCCAGACCATTATGAGCAGTTATGTCGGCATCGTACGTTCCAACCTCCGTCTGCAACGGGCATTCGACCGGCTCGAAATCCTGTACCGCGAGACCGAAGACTTATACAAGAAATCAATACTCATACCCGAAATCTGCGAATTGCGCAACCTCATCAATGTGGGCTACTTGATCATCAGAAATGCCATGGACAGAAAAGAGAGCCGGGGCCTGCACTATTCGCTGGACTATCCGCCTTATCACAGTCACCACAGTTAACTGCAATACTCATGAGAAATTTTGAAATTCACACCTTGGGGTGCAAGCTGAACTTCAGCGAATCTTCCGCAATAGCCGCCAAACTTGTCGAAAACGGCTGGAATCAAGGAGGCATTCCCGAAGTCATTATCATCAACAGCTGCGCCGTAACAAGTTCTGCGGAGAAGAAAACACGGAATCTGGCTTCCAAACTACATCGCGACAATCCTTTGGCCTCTATCATTATGGTCGGCTGCTACAGCGCCCTGAAACCTGAACTGCTCGAAAGGTGGTCAGGTGTCATCAAGGTGTTTGGCAGCCACAACAAAATGAATGTCGTCGATTATCTGATGCAACGAGAACTCCCCATTGCACAGAACTACTTTGACGCCTATTCGACCACTCATGACAGGACTCGTTCGTTTCTGAAGATTCAAGACGGCTGCAACGTCCATTGCACCTATTGTACCGTATGGATCGCACGAGGGAAAAGCCGCAGCGACACTATCGAAAACGTACTGAACAATATCCGGAAAATACACGAAGCCGGCGCACGCGAAGTAAACTTGACCGGTGTCAACGTTGGCGACTTCGGCAGGGGCACAGACGAAAACCTCCTCAAACTGCTGAAAGCCATCGTGAAACAGAACCTGATGGAACGTGTCCGCATATCTTCGATAGAACCAGACCTGCTGAGCGACGACATCATCAAGTTAGTCGCCAAGAACCCTATCCTGATGCCCCACTTCCACATTCCACTTCAGTCGGGCTGCAACCGGATCCTGGAACTGATGCGCAGACGCTACACCACTGGCGAATATGCAGACAAAGTGATGCTTATAAAAAAACTGATGCCAGATGCCTGCATCGCTTGTGATGTCATCACCGGTTTCCCCGGAGAAACTGACGAGGATTTCGAGGAGACCTATCAATTCCTCGATCAACTTCCGGTCAGTTATATGCACGTTTTCACCTATTCAAGGAGACCGCGCACATCCGCCAATATGATGGAAGACCAGATTCCGGAAGATGTGAAAAACGAACGTACGGCACGGCTCATCGAACTCTCACACGTCAAGAAAACGGCATTCTACCAACAGTGTGAAGGTCAAAAACGTCCTGTTCTTGTAGAGGCTGAGACTATCGACGACCAACTTTGCGGTTTTACCGACAACTATATCAGAGTATCGTTGCCCTACGATGAAAGCATCATCAACACGATACAGAAAGTGACCGTCGATTCATGCCACACAGTGTTGTAAGACTTTCTAACGGGCTTCGACTGATTCACAAACAAACAGCTTCGCCCATTTCCCATTTCGGAGTGTTGGTGAACGCCGGCACGCGCGACGAGGATGACCGGAAATCAGGACTTGCCCATTTTGTTGAACATACCATCTTCAAAGGTACGCACAAACGCAATGCCTACCATCTGTTGAGCCGTATGGAAACGGTAGGCGGCGACCTGAACGCAAGCACATCTAAGGAAGAAACCTATTTCTACACTTCTTTTCTGTCTCAAGAGTACCCGCGTGCCGTGGAACTTCTTTCCGACATTTTCTTTCATTCCACTTTTCCTGAAAAGGAACTCGAGAAAGAGAAAACAGTCGTGTTGGAAGAGATTGGCTATTATCAAGACACCCCATCGGAACTCATCTTTGATGATTTTGAGAATTTAGTCTTTGCCGGTCACCCGTTGGGCAGAAACATTTTAGGCACGCGGCAAAGCGTCAAGAAACTGTCACGACAAGATATCCTTGACTTCTTGGCCGGCAATTACACATTAGAGAATGTGGTGTTGTCATCTGTGGGAAACATTCCTGCAAACAAACTGCTTGGCCTATGCGAACGGCATTTCGGCAACAACGCAATTCCCGAACTGAAACGCAGCCGTACGCCTTTTGTCTCATATCAGCCTATGACGAGTGAAGTCCGCAAAAGCACAACACAAGCCAATGCCTTGCTCGGCAACATCGCCTACCCCATCAACGACGACAAGCGGACTCCTTTCATGCTTCTGACCAACATTTTAGGCGGTCCGGGCATGAACACCCGTCTGAATATGAGCATACGCGAAAAAAAAGGCCTCGCCTATACCATCGAAGCCAGTTACACTCCGTTTTCTGACACAGGACTGTTTTCGATATACTTCGGCTGCGAAAAACTCCATACTAACCAGTGTATGGAGTTGATTTATAAAGAACTGAAAAAAATGAGGGAGAACCGTTTAGGAACACGGCAACTCTTCAATGCCAAGAAGCAGTTCATCGGACAACTGGCTCTCTCATACGAAACCAGACTTAACGAGATGCTGTCGTTAGGACATGCCGCATTCTTTTTTGAAGATATTGACACAACGGAAGAAAGCATAGAACAAATCGGAGATGTTACCGCAGACGAGATCTTAGAAGTGGCCAATGAAATTCTCATACCTGACCAATTCAGCACCCTTATTTACCTTCCCCATTAACATTAACCGACAAATTGAAACTATGCTCTCTTTGTATTCTAAAAACCTTGAAAATGCAGTAAACGAGATTGCAAAACTGCCCGGCATCGGGAAACGAACCGCCCTTAGGCTGGCTTTGCACATCATCAAGGCCGACAACGAGGAGGTAATGCTTTTGGCTGACCGCATCACCAAACTCAAGACTGACGTTTTCTATTGTCGGAAATGTTACAACATCTCCGACCACGAGATATGCGACATCTGTGCAAACTCAAAGCGCGATGTGCAGACAATCTGCGTGGTTCAGGACATCCGCGACATCATAGCCCTGGAAAACACGGGGCAATACCATGGACTTTACCATGTCTTAGGCGGGGTCATCTCACCTGTAGATGGTATCGGCATACCGCAACTTAAAATCAAGGAACTGTTTGACCGGCTTGAAAGCGAAAACATTCAGGAACTGATACTGGCACTTCCGGCAACCGTAGAGGGCGACACTACCTGTTTCTACATCTACAAGAACGCCAAAGACAAAGTGAACATGGTAACGACGATTGCGCGCGGCATCGGCATCGGCGAAGAACTTGAATATGCTGACGAAGTAACGCTCGGACGCTCCTTGCTCGCCCGCACCGACTTCAGCAGCGCCATCCAGAAACGGTAGTCCATCGTTTTAGTCATACAGCAAATAGCGGCTGCGCACCTCCTTGAACTTCTCCAATTCCTCTTGCCACGATGCCCTGATCTGTGCTTCCGTCATATCCGATAGAATCTGTTTCCTTAACAGGTCTGAGCCTGCCAACTTGTCAAAGAAAGCGGCATTGGTAAAGAAACGCTCATCATTGTATTGGCGGTAAGCCGTAAGAAGATACTGCAAATTGAGGCTGTTGCCTTTATTCAGATTGTCGGCCGCTATATCTTTCAAATAGAATCCTCTGCAAACTTGACCCTTGTGCAAAGGATTCTCAGAGACACCTTTGACAGGACGTGGTGAAAACGCATAATCACCCTCTATAAACTGCGGGGAACCGTAAATCTGGAAAGGGAAATCCGTGCCCCGCCCGACACTCACATCCGTACCCTCAAAGAAACAAAGAGACGGATAGAGATAGACCGCTTCGGCACAAGGCAGATTCGGGGAAGGAGCAACGGGGAGAGCATACCGCTTGCTGTGGTCATAGTACTTGTTTTTCACAACCGTTAGACGACATTGCAAATCGTTGCGCAACCACTTCTCACCATTGATCATCTGTGCATACTCCCCGATTGTCATACCATATACCACAGGTACTGGGTGCATCCCCACAAAAGAACGGAACTGCGGAACGAGTACCGGACCATCGATAAAATAGCCGTTTGGATTAGGGCGGTCAAGCACTACAACCGGAATGTCCTTCTCAGCCGCAGCCTCCATCACATAATGCAACGTCGAGATGTAGGTATAGAAACGACAACCCACATCTTGCAAATCAAAGAGTATTACATCGACGCCCTGCAACTGTTCCGGCTTCGGCTTTTTGTTCTTCCCATAAAGTGACACGACAGACAAACCCGTGGCTTTGTCAACAGAAGAAGCAATGGCTGCGCCAGCTTCAGCCTCACCGCGGAAGCCATGTTCAGGACAAAACAACTTCACGATATGCACGCCTCTGTCAAGCAGCGTATCAACCAGATGCGTTTGTCCTACCTTTGATGTCTGATTTCCGCAAACAGCCACTTTCTTGCCATCCAACAACGGCAAGTACTCTTCCATATTATATGCTCCCGGCTGCGGCTGGGCAAACGCAGCAAGGACACAAAACATAAAACCGCACAAGAATACTCTTTTTTTCATTTTTTCGGACAATTAAAAAAAACTACCCGAAACACGTCGGGTAGTTCAAATATGTTAAAAAGACGGTTTATCGTTGGATAACCATCTTCTTGGTTACAATGACATCATTGAAAGTGAACGTATAGAAGTAGATGCCGTCGGCCAACTTTGAGGTGTTCACATCGAAGTAATGTTCACCCTCGGCCACATCTTTAGCATCTGTATAGAGCAGTTGACCGGCTGCGGAATAAATGGCAAGCATAGCCTTGCCCTCATTAGGCACGGTATAGGAAATGCGTGTGCTGTTGGCGGCGGGGTTAGGCTCGTTCTGCGCAACTATGATACCCATCTTCTCATAGACCGGAACGTCATAGTTGGTGCATGTGATGACACGTCCCATATTGTTGGTTGTATCCTTGTCGGAAGCAATCAGGCCCATGAACCGGAACTCGAGGCGGCGCGTGTTGAATGTGACATTGAAACAACTGTCAAACTCGACGCTGATGGTTTCTCCCGGTTCAAGATTGGTTTCCACATGTTGGATGATGGTATCAAAGTCGTTACCTACGGCCATTGTGCAACGCACATCAAATTCACGGATTGGCGAATAGCCGTTGTTTCTGAAAGTGACAACCGGACAGATATCATCGCCGATAATCACGCAAGAAGCGTCATCGCTGCCGGGACGGTCGATAGAGACCAACTCAAGGTCAGGAAGACCGGAACTGAGGGATATGTCATCAAGACACGGGTCTATTCTCTTGACTTGACTTGTCAGCCTAAAGCGCAGCTGAGCAATTTCATCAATCTGAGAGAAAGCTTTGGTGTATGAACTCCAAGACGATGCGGCAGTAGTCTGACCGCCATCTGCCCTGGTCAGAGAGTCGATGACTACGAAAGTCTTACCGGAACCGGCCTCGATGTACAGTTTGAAATCCGCATCATTTTCACCATGGAAGTGTTTCCACATGTTGAGTTCAACGGGATAGCCGTTGCGGTAATGCATATTGATGCATCGCGTAGTGAGCGTTGTCCATTTGTTCTGACTTGCAGTGCCGCTCACGCCGGGAACTGTGGCAAAGCGCCCTTTGCTCTCAAGCGGCAAACCCTCTTGCGTGTGGTCATGTGCAGCGCCCGCAGTCGGGTTGTTGGCACTAGCTCCCTGGTTGACAATCCAATTGTAACCGGGATTCGACTGTCCCAAATACCAATCTGAAGTGAAGTGGAGACCCGTAGAAGAATTTCCTGTGTTCGTCTCGAAATTGTCGGTAAACGGCACCGACAAAATCCGGGTGAGCGAGTCGGTATTGGCTTTTGTACTCAAAGTGTCGTTGTGGCTGTACTGGTCAGGCTGGTAGGTGAGCCGGGAACTGATGACATAGTCGCCGCGAGCATCCATATTGACGTGTTCAATCACGGCCGTTATCGTTTCGCCTGGAGCCACGGTGCCGCTTGTCAACGTTGTATTATAGGTGGCGGTGTTTCCTCCTTGAGCAACGGTTGCAGTAACGGTCAAACTGTTGTCCGCCGTAAATGTTTCGCTCTGCGTGCCGAAGTTCTTGAGCGTGACACGCATAATGGCAGCCGTGTCGGGGCATACATAACCTACAGGATGTACATAGTCCACGATACCCATATCATGAGTGTAACTCGGCAAGATTCTAACAGCATAATCTTCCGTCTCGCCTGCGAAGTTATAGATACGGTCAGCATAGGCGACATTGTTGGCGGAACAGATGATACGCATACGGGTCAATCCCGTGTCTGCCGTTGCAGGAATATCAATGTATGTCATGGTAGTGGCATTGGCTTCGTTAGTGGCACCGGGGATGCTTCCGGAATTGTAAACAAGTTCAGTATTGTCGAAAATGCCGTTTCTGTTGTAATCGATATAGACTTTCTTGTAAACGCTTCCTGAAGCGGTAGGTTTATTAAAAGCGTGTGTTATCTCTATCGGATAACGCTGGTCAACGACAACGTTAGCGGGTGTTGTGGAGGTGTAGTCCACATAGCGATCGCTAGGCAGTTGCACATCCGGCTGAGGGTGTGAAAGGAACGGGTCTGCCGTACCGTTGTCGATGCCGGCAAATTTCACATTGGCGATACATACGCCGTCGATCGAGGTCTGCGGATGGGAAAGCCCGGGGTCTTGTTTCTTCAGCACAATCGAAGCCGTATCATTGTCGTGGAAAGCGTCGCCGGTCAATGAGGTATAGACCTTGAACGGCGTGTTGAAATAGACGCTTGTAAGGTCAACTCCCGTGGAGAATGAGAAGTTCGCAGTTGCGCCGGAGGCGATCGATTGTGTGCAGTTTTGCGTCACAGGTGTTCCGTTGGCAAGTTGGTAATTCACGGGGATGTTTGAGACAGACTGCGTGCCGTTGTTTTTGAGTGTCACGGTAACTTGTTCGTTCTGTATGTAGGCGTTGTTCGGCGTTGTCGGTGCGGTAATGGCAAGGACAGCGACATCCTTTTGCGGTACGGAAGTAGTGATGGTGATGGTCCCGCGCGGCGATTCGCAAGTGTGGTTGACGAAGAATTTCGTGTTCCAACGGTTGCCCTCTATTTGGAATGCTATGCTGCCTGATATGGGCGTATTGTTGGATTTCTTGAGTACCTTTTTCAGGTTGCTGGAAGTAATATTGGTATTTTTGAACTTCGGCAGCGGACTGATGCCCTCGTTAGCCGTACAGCCTGTTCCCGTACCGTCGCCGCAATCATGCTCTACGTACATAAAGAGTCCTTCGCCCTCATAGTCGAAACCGCCCGTCAACGGTATGCTGAACCAGCCAGTGTTGTCAAAACCGAGTTCACCGTCAAAGACCAATTGTGCACTATTGGTTTCGTTCGTCCAGTTGACACTGGTGCTGGCAAATGTGGTCGCATCTGCGGTATTCTTGAGCCAGATCTTCACAGGAACTGATGAGCCGCTGGCATTGCGCAGCGAGACGTTAAATCCTATCGAGTCAATCCGCCCGGAAAATCCTCCCATATCTGACTTGGCGTAAAGAATCTTGGCATACGAATGGTTTGAACTCATACTGAAGGGCAATTCACTGTCAGTGCCGCCATTATAGGCCGGAGCGCTGCCCACGTTGCCTACCCATATATTCTCTTTAAAGTCTTCGTGCTCGATACGTCCGCTGTAATAATAGACTTTCGGAGATGTATAAATCGGATCTGTCGTGAAAGTAGTTCCTTGTGCTATCGGCGTAGTGGAAGTGGCAGTTTCGTAGAAATAGTAGAAACTGAGCGGATTTGGTGTCAGTGTTATTGTTGACGGCTGCCCATAAACACCCGTCCGGGTAATGTTGGACGGGGCAACAGGTGAAGCCGGGATCTTGACGGTTCCTGTAATGGTATCGTTATAACGAGCCACCCCCATCGTGCTTTCAATCGGGTCTGTATAGACTGTATACTGATAGTTCTTGTTCTGTGTCTGGGAAACCAGATTTAAGCCGTTAGCGTATTGGATGTCAGCAGCGGCACGCGAACTAATCGGTACATTGACATTCGAATTGCCCGTAATATGGCTTGTGCCGTCATAGAAATCTGACTTGAGGACGAACGTGTTCGCAGGAATGACCGAATTGGCAGCCGTGTCCGTGTTCATCACCTTGACTTTCAGTTTCGGCGAAAGTGTTGTCTGGCACTGGTACGAAACGGGTTCTACCAACTCCATCGTTTTGAGGTCGTACTGAGGCTTGAAGACATTGATATGTATCGGGACGCGTCTTGTAGGACAGCCGTCGGTACCGTTTCCGGTGCCCATACGGGTAGTTCCCTCAAACCAGTACGTCACGGTGTCGTAGAGAGCAGGAGTGGTGTAGGTCTGCAACGTGATGGTCGGTGTCTGCAGCGGAGTAGCATCCCCTTGGTTGCGGAAATACTTGTAAAGACGGATCTTGTTGTCGAAACTGCTCACATCGTTGGGTTGCAGGATAACCATAGTGGAATCGTAATAGCCCGTATATACATATTGGTCTTGCACCGGCACCGTATAATTAGAAACAAAAGAACCGGTGATAGTGTCATTGTGGGTATATACCACGCTTTCGCCATTAAGTGTCGTATAAATCGTATAGGTGTAGGTCACGTTTGCTGTCGGGGCAGAAAGGTCAACCGGATCGGTGAAGGTTACCGTTTTCACCTCTTCGGAGGCGAAAGGTTCGTTGATGGTGTGTGTGACCGTCCTGTTGTTGAACTGGGCATGTATCGTCACCTTTCCTGCCGGTATGGTATTGTTGAGCATATTTTTGACCGTGACCTGAATATGTTCGTCTGTACCGATGGTACAGCCGCCTGTCGGCGAGTCGAGTGTCTGGGTCTCCACGTCATAATTTGGAATGTCTGGCACATGTACGTAAATCGGCACCTTTTCGCTGCCGCACTCCAGATTGGCAATCGTGAAGTGCATATTAGGACGTTTGGTGAAATTGGTATAGTTGCCTGTCATACTCCTGGTGTTGGCATTCTTGTACTGAACATAGCCGTTGGCATTGTTCGGGGTTGCGGTCTGGTAGAAGTTAGGGTATCCTGTACCGCCCGAGACATACTGTCCGCAGTTGTTGCACTGCGTTCCCGTGCCCGTGCAGTAGTCACCGCAGTTGGTTTCCACCAGCACCTCAAGATTCCCTTCGGCATAATTGAATGGCGTTGAAAGGACTATGTAATGCCAACCTGTTGCAGTAGGATTGAGACGGCCGTCATACACAAGCGTGGCACCTAAGATGTCGTTCTCCCAGTCGATGGCTGTTGTAGTAGGATAAAGTCCTTGTGCCGCACTTCTTTCTTTCATATAAATCTTCACTGGAATGCCTTCTGATCCAATGATGCTGGATGTGAAATTCTTGACATCCAATCCAATTGTCGTAATGGAACCATGCTGACCGACTTCCGTTTCAGTATAGATCATTCGTCCGCGCGAGTATCCCGAGTTGAAGATGAAAGGCTGTGTGCCCGAATACTGCGTGCCTGTTCCGACTATATTGTCGTACAGTGTCCCCGGATTAGTGTTTGCATAGAACACCGTGTCGAAATTGATGACCGGTGTTTCAAAGGTAGAGTCTGTATAACCCAAGAACTCCCAAGATTCGAAACCCGTATTGGCATACCATCCTATTACACCTTGCTGAACAGTTGCCGGCAGATGAGCCGTCAAGGTGCCGACAGTATGGTAAGGCACGTTGACAGTGTCCTGCACCAACGGTCTCGGTGATTTTCCGAGAGAAAGAATCGTCAAGTCCAATGTATCGTTATACTGTAGTCTGTCTTGCGCATCCTTAGAAATCCATACCTTTATATTATATATACTATCGAAATCAATGCGGTTGTTGGTGAAATCGAAATCGGTATTGAAAGAGTAAGTTCTGGTGACATGGCTGAACAAAGTATCGGTCAGTGTTTCGGTCACAGTCGGCAAGCCGTTGATAGAAAAGTTGAGGCGTGTGCCGGGCAATACATCAGCCATACCGTTGTTGGTGATAGACACCAGAATATGCTCATGCCCGAGGTCGCAGCGCGTGGTCGGGTTCTGCATATCTAAAATGGCCAGGTCGTGTACGTATGGCGTATCCACCAAGGCACCGATCATAAACCGACCCGTGGTCTGTGGGGTATAAGTGCCATTGCTTTCCAGATAGAAGAAAGTGGAGTCACGCAATGGCGTTTCAACCTGAGCGCACAGATAGTCACCCTTAGAGAGCATCTCGATACCGACATAGAACTCGCCGGTAAGGTTAGTCAAAGCATAATTCCTGATGGGGATGACGTTCCAAGTGCCTGGTGTGAGGCTGTCAAACTGAATTGTTTCCGAAGTGGTGATGATTTCACCGGCGGCATTGGAGACAAATGCCCGGAAACCATTCTCAGGATTGTCGATATAGTTTCTGTCGTAATAATACTTCACTGCCGTGACTGCAAGTTCTTCGGAAATCTTATAGCGGACACAAGGACGAATAACATTGGTATAGTCGCCGATCTTAAGTCCTACGGCTGCCGTGTCGGCATAGTTTGCAATGTTGGGAGTGGTTTCCATCCGCCAATGAATAGTGTTGTTGGTATTATCCTGGTCATCGCGGGAGCGCACCTCCACGTCTTTCACCTCTGTATAGGCATACTGGTGGTCCGCAAAATAGATGATGGTTTCAGCACCGGAAGAAAGGCTCGGTATTGTCACCGTGTCGCGATACTGTTCATTGGTCCCGGACACGTTCAGATACACATCGACATTGGTTTGGGTTTGTCGTCCTTCGTTGCGGACCAAAGCGCCGACTACCTTCTCCATTCCAAGCCGGGCAGGTGTTTCGCCCTGTGCGTAAATCTGGTTGACGGCGATATCATTGTTCAGCAGATTACGGAGTCTGATGCGGTCGATATTGATATTGTTACCTTGTTGTGAAAAGGCGTCAAAGGCAATGTAAACGCATCCTGAAGAGATGTAGTTTGAAAGGTCATACGTATATAACGCCCATTGCGGCACGTTGGCTGTAGCCAAGTAACGTTTCACCAACGTGGAAGTCTGACCCTGCGGTGCGATTGCGGTAAAGGTGGTGCCGCCGTCCGTTGAAATCATCACCGTTACACCCTCCAGAGCCTTGTTGCTGGTTTTGTCGTGTGCGAACCACATTTCCAAAATCGGATTAACGGCACCGCTCAAGTCCACAACCGGCATAACAGCCCTCGACATAGTTCCGTTTGCAAAGGTTTTGGAGTTGAAAAAGAGACGGCCGGTACCGTAAACCGGGGCAATGTCGGGGTTGACGCCCGCACCCTCCTGAAATGTCCAGTTGCCCGCACCGGTGGTTGACACCTGCTGGATGGTCCACGTCTGCCGTGTGCCGTTGCTGAAGTCCTCTTCATAATAGGGTTTTGCCACCTCCATAATGAAACTGGTTCGCAGGGTATCGTTTGCCTTGTTGTTGTCGCCGCTTGTGGTGATGACAAACGTGAAATCGATGGTCTGATTGGTCGGAATGACCACATTCGACGCCACAATCTGCGATGAGCTTCCCAAAAGCTGGATATTGCCACTTGTGACATTCGTTGTCTGATGCAGGGAGAGAGAGTCTGAATGAACAGTCACTACAGCATTGTTTTGGGCAAAATTGAGTATCTCGGAGCCCTTGTTAGCAATAGACACCGTGATGTTGTATGTGGGTTGGGGGCAGGCACCCAAAGACGGGGACACCATGGCCACTACGGCTGCATCAACGGTGGCAATGGGGTTGGCGTAGGCGCCCATATAGGTAAGTCCGGTACGCTGCAATCCCCGGATGTCCTGCAGCACGTTTGCGTTTCTGCCACATTCAAGGCCGGTAAATTCGGTCGGGAGCAGACTGGCAACTGCATTGGCCATCGGCGGAAGTAGGCTGATGCTCTGGCTCAATGCCGGTATAGCCTGTTCGAGTTCAGCGATGGTGTTACGGGCTACCGTCTTGTAGGCAATCACGCCCGAACCGGAAACAAAGTCGTTGTAAGTGCCCGCCACCGTGGAGGTCCCGTTCAAGTATAGCGGATAGTCTGTGCCGTCGCTGTTGTTGCATTGGTTGATGAGGATATTGTTGTTCAGTTCTGTCGTGTTGTTGTTCTGGATCATCAGGGCTGCCGTGTTGCTGAACGGAGCGTCAGACTTGACGTAAAGGCTGTTGTTGATAACCTTGAGCCCATTGCTGGAAACTATCTGCATAGCATACGAACTGGCAGCGGTGACAGGATAGAGGATGACCTCATTATTATAAATGTAGCCCGTCGTCGTTCCGGTCGATGAACTGTTGCCGACATAGAGGCCGAAATTCGACTTGCCTACATTCACGTGGTTATTGCGGACGAAAAAGTCGCCGGAAGCATTCTTCAGACAGATACCGTATTCGGCGTCGTAGGTGCTGTCAATAGTATTTCCGTCAATGTCCGGAGCAACGGCGTATTCGACATTGATACCGGTAAAGTTCTGCGGGAGACTCGTGCTGATTTGGGAAATATGGTTGTCCTTGAGCGTAACATTACAATAATAAGTATGGATGCCTCGGTAGCACGACGTGACGGAACTGTTCTGTATCGTTATGTTGTTGCGTTTGGCATTTGCGCCGATGAAATAGAAACCGTAGTTGCCGCCTACAAGTTGGCAGGAGGAGAAAGTCAGGGTGTCTGGAGCGGCGGATGTAGAGGCGACAGGACGACCGACGGCGAAACTGGTATTGTCTGTCGTGTTAGTCTGATAAGCCGTAATCTTGCAGTTCCGGAAAGCGACATTGCTGTTCCCGTTGCCGCGGAGCGTCACGCCCCTTGATACATTCTGGCTCTTTCCCTGTATAGTCAAGTCCTTGAAAATGAAATGGTGAGCATCCACCAACGTAACCGCACCGTAGATGGTGTTTCCGTTGTCGTTATGATTGTTGACAATGATGACATTGTCGCGGCTGTCGCCCTGGAAAGTGACCGTATTGGTAGCCGACTGTCCCGGGTAAGTCCCTGAGAAGTCGAAATCCTGATAGGTGCCGGGGCGGAAGTGGAATGTGGCGGGACCGTTCAGACCGCAGAACTCCAAGGCGGCCTTCACGGCGGCCATATCTGCAAAGTCCGGGTCGCTGCCGCCCACCGTATAGTCGCCGTGCAGCAGGCTGTCGCAAGCGAAGCCCGTATATTTGACTGTGTCGTTGCTGGGGTATCCGTCGGCCTGCCCGTTGCGGGTTGTCACATAGGCTGTGATATAGTTGTAGCCTTTTGTCGGCACAAACGAACCCAGCGAAAGTGTGTCGCTGATGTCGAAACAGATGTTGCCGGTCCAGTTATGGGTAGAGTTGTGGGTAACCTGACGGTTTTCGTTTTCAACCTTCAGCGTAACGCTCAAAGAGACCTGGTTGTCGCTGCCGGTGCTTTGTGAGTGCGGCACATCGCTCTTGTTGGTAAAATAGAACTTGACGGGCTGTGCCGTTCCTGTGATGAAACAGTGTGGGAACTCCGAGACGTTGATGCTGTCGGCCCGGCAGTCGTTGTCATGGATGTTCGTCTGGTCGTGCCACGATATCAGCAGTGTATCAAGCCGTTTTGAATTCCCGTGTACATCTTCCATAACGATATGGTAACGTATCGTATCATAATAGCAGATGCTCGGCAGCTGCCACTGGGCCGCAATCGTGTGTCCGTTGGCGGTCGGCGTGGTGTTGACGAAGTCGGTGTTGGGAACTGTCACTACAGGTTCGTGGTTCTTCTGGTAAGTGAACACGATAGAATTGAAGTCGATGGTATCGTTATCTTGGAGCGTCGCATGAATCACATACGGACCCGTATTGTTTTTCATAGCCGTGTTCTTGTTCACATAGATGGGGGCGGTGAGCGTGATCCTCGGGGCTTCGAGTTCGCAGTTGGACATCAGCAAAGTGAGGTTATCGACATACCAGCCGGCACACGCTTCAGAGCCTGACGATTCCGGGGAGGTTTTGTTGATGCGGAACTGGAGTCTGAAATGTGTCGCCCCCGTCACGCAGACAAACGAAGTTATGTCTATGATTTCATGTTTCCACCAACTGTTGTCAGGAGCGGCGGATGCCGTGTTGGGACGCCATCCGCTGTTGCCCGTGCCGTAGGCGGCATCATTGAACTTGCCGCCGGTATAGTTGCCGAAATGGTCATTGGGACGGCTGCCGTATGGGTCGGCAAGCCCGTCTCCGTAATAGAAGGAACTGGTTTTCGAGAAGTTCAGGATCCGGTACGGTTCCCAGATATAGGCGCCCTCCTCGTCGATGCCCGTTGCCACAGAATAGTAGATGGTGGCATTGTCGAGCTGGCTGACCTTGCAGATATGGTCGAAACTGAGATAGACGTGGCGCACCGGCTGTGACATGGAGGAAGAACTGAGCGGTATGACATCTGTCGTCATTGACGAGTTGCCGCTCCGGTTATATACACTCGAGTGGAAACAGGCCGGCGACGAGGCATAAAGGGAACTGTCTAAACTCCAGTCGCCCGTTGTCTGGAACACACGCGTTGTCGTCACTCGGGGAGAACTTCCGTCAAAGTTCTCGTAATAAACCGTTGCCGTATCCAACGGCTGCGCCCAAGCCAACAAGGGGGCACAGAACAGTGTCACTGCGGAGATAATCTTTTTCAATGTAGTCATATCCATTACTTAATATACTTATTATCAAATAGTTTCAATCTCAAATCATCCAATTCCCCTATCCAAACCGAAATTAGGGAGCAAAGATACATTTTTCATTCATTAAACAATATATTCTGACATCAATTGGTTAATAAAATGCAGTGCTTTTCTGCGGGGAGCGTTTTTCCGCAATTCCGGCATCATTGAAAATTGCACTTGCATCATTAAAATAAAATGCTATCTTTGCAACCCAAAAAATCAGAACGATGGAGCACAAGGAACTGAAAGAACAATTTAAGATTCGCTTGTCCGGAGTTGAAGATGGAAACTATTGCTATTCAATAAAATGCAATAGAGAGTTCTTTGAATTGGCAAAGATTGCAGACGTGGAGGACGGCGATCTCGATTTGCGGATTGAGATGGAAAAATCTGACAGATTGGCGAAATTGACGTTTGCTTTCAACGGCTATGTTTCTGCGCCTTGCGACCGTTGTCTGCTGCCGGTACACATCCCGGCGGATTTCGAAAGCCGGCTGATTGTGAAACTGGTTGCCGAGCCCGAAAAGAGCGCCGCCGCCGATGACGACGACATCTGGATCATAGACGAGAACACCTACGAGTTGGACGTTTTTCATTTTGTCTATGAGTCCATATTCCTGGCCTTGCCGCTCCGCATCGTACACGAGGACGACGAGAACGGCAATTCTACATGCGACCCTGACATTCTGAAAAAAATGGAAGAATTGGAAAACGCCGCCAAGGCCGGCAAGGAGAAAGACCCGCGCTGGGACGCACTGAAGAAGATAATAACTGATTAAAAACACATAAAAAGAAGAAGATATGCCTAATCCAAAAAGAAGACACTCGGCAATGAGAAGAGATAAGAGAAGAGCCCACGACTTCATCACGGCTCCTCAACTGACAACCTGCAGCCATTGCGGTGCACATATCCTTACCCACAGGATTTGCCCCGAATGTGGCTACTACAGAGGAAAACAAGCCATCGAAGTCAGCGGCACCGCCCAATAAGCGTCCCGCCGGTTCCATTCATTTGAGTTAGATGACATAAGCAATTATGCCATCTTTTCTTGTTTGTTTCATTTTATCATAAAAACCGACAATGGACCTTGTTTTTGCCACCCACAACCAGCATAAAGTTCATGAAATCAGAGCCATCGCAGGCCCACATTGGAACATCGTCAGCCTTCATGACCTCGGCTGCACAGAAGAGATACCCGAAACCGCCGACACTCTGCAAGGCAACGCCCTGCAAAAAGCCCGCTTCGTACACGAACGCTACGGCATCAACTGCTTTGCTGACGACACGGGGCTTGAGATTGAAGCCCTTGGCGGACGGCCGGGCATCTATTCAGCGCGCTATGCCGGCGAACACTGCTCCTTTGCCGACAACATGTACAAAGTGCTGGCCGAAATGGAAGGCCTCACCAACCGCAAGGCATGCTTCAAAACCGTCATCGCCCTACTTTGGGACAACCGGGCTTATTTCTTTGAAGGCCGCATCGACGGAACCATCATCGAAAAACCGCGCGGCGACGCCGGCTTCGGCTACGACCCCGTGTTTGTACCCGACGGCAGAGACAAATCCTTTGCGGAAATGGATGAGTCGGAAAAAAACCGCATCAGCCACCGCGGACTTGCCATCGCAAAACTGCTTGATTTTCTGGACGGTCTGGAAAAGAAACAGCCTACCCGCTAATCCAGTCCCTCCTTTATCTTCAGCAACATCTCCTTCACTTTGAGCAGCGAAGTGACAATGGCGGCATTGTCAGCCTCGCGTATCAAGTCGCGCTTCAGCGCATCCTTGGCGCCTTGCAGCGTATAACCTTTGATCTTGGTCAAATAATAAATGGTGCGGATGATATCCATATCGTTCTTCGAGAAAAAACGGTCGCCTTTCTTGTTCTTGCGAGGTGTCAGCATGTCGAACTCCTTCTCCCAGAAACGCAGCGTTGAAGCCGGCAGCCCGAAAATGGCAGTGGCCTCGCCCATACTGTAATAGAGCCTGCCGGAGCCGTCTTGAGACTCCGGGAAAGGCAAACAATTCCTGTCGTCTGTAATCTCCGGCTTCATTCCCCGTCTTGCATTTTGCGGCGACGCTCATCCTTCTCTTTGATGCTTTCCCGCTTGTCATACAATTTCTTTCCCTTGGCAAGCGATATGTCCAGTTTGGCATACCCGTTCTCATTGATCCACAACAAGGTAGGTACAATCGTGAAACCTTTCTCCTTCAGTTTTACCAGCAGTTTCTTGATTTCCCTTTTCTGGAGAAGGAGTTTGCGGTCTCTCTTCGGCAAGTGATTGTTATAACTGCCTGCCGCATATTCGCTCACATGCATATTGTGTACCCACAGCTCACCGTTCTCAAACGAGCAGTAGGCATCGGTAATGTTGGCCTTGCCTGCCCGTATCGACTTGATTTCGGTACCGGTCAGGACAAGACCTGCCGTATAAGAACTGAGCAGAAAATACTGGTATTCGGCTTTGCGGTTCTTAATGGCTATCTGTATCGGTTTCGTGTTCTTGCCCATATCTCGTTTTGCGCGCAAAAGTACGCTTTTTATGCTTCCCTTTAACGCACCGGAAGCAAATGCACAACCTCAGGAAAGCAGTGCGACACCTTTATCTTTTTTGTATTTTTGCCACGTTTTTTTCCGTATGAACTTCTATGGAAATATCGGATGAAAGAAGGAACTGACACAGTTAAATTGCCATGCCTAACGATTTGAAGCAGAGTACCATTTCAGGTATGATATGGAGCGGTGTCGGCCGCATAGGCACGGTAGGCATTTTGTTCATTTCCAACCTTGTGTTGGCGCGCCTTCTTATGCCGGATGATTTCGGATGCATCGGTATGCTGTATGTCTTCATTGCCATTTCAGGCGTGTTTGTCAGCGGCGGGCTCGGTCAGGCTTTGATTCAGAAAAAGAAGCCTACGCAGACCGACTATACCACCGTTTTCTATTGGAACCTTGTCACGGCAATGTTCTTCTACCTCATCCTCTTCTTTTCCGCCCCGGCCATTGCGCGTTTCTATGGCATTCCACTGCTTCGCGATGTGTTGCGGGTTCAGAGTCTGGTTCTGATCATCCAGTCTTTCTCTTTTGTGCAAGCCACGCAATTGCAGAAAAACCTCCGGTTCAAGTCGTATTCGACCAGAAACATTGCCGCCGCCCTTGCCGGAATGGTTGTTGCCATCGTTATGGCTTTACTCGGCTGCGGAGTTTGGAGTCTGGTGGTCTCCGCACTTGTCTCCGCCATCGTCAACGTACTCCTGCTGTGGCGGATGAGTTCTTGGCGACCTACCCTGACTTTCAGTTTCCAGTCGCTGAAATCCCTGTTCAGTTTCGGCGGTCTGATGCTGCTTTCCTCCTTAGTGGAAACCATCTACACCAACCTGCAAAGTTTCGTCATCGGCAAATGTTATTCCGCCAAAGACCTGGGGTTCTTCACCCAGGCAAAAAAACTGGAAGAGGTGCCCACCACCTCTCTGTCTGCCATCGTCAACGATGTCTCCTTTCCGGTTTTCTCCGCTTTGCAAGATGACAAGGAAATGCTCGTGCATGGGTTGCGAAAAAACGTCAAAGCCGTCACCTACCTCAATTTCCCGATGATGGCGCTGCTCATTGTCATTGCCCACCCGATCATCACGTTGCTGTATGGTGCAAAATGGGACGTCTCTGCTTCCTATTTCCAGATCATCGCACTCTCCAGCATGATTTACACCCTGAACACCCTGAACACCAATGCCATCAAGTCAATCGGAAAAAGCAAAATATACTTCTTCATCCAACTGACCAAACGCATCATCGGCATCGCCCTGATTATATTAGGTGTCCGGTTCGGCATCATGGGGCTGCTGTGGGCTGTCGCCGCCGTCGGATACATCTGCTTTTTCATCAACGCATTCGTCAACGGCAAACTCATCGGATACGGTATCGTGTCACAAATCAAAGACATCGGTATCTGCTATCTCCTGTCCATCCTCGTCGGCATCGCAACATTCTTTGCCGGGAATGCAATCCCACTGCCGCCCTACCCCGTCATGTTCATCCAGATAGCCCTTTATATTCTGTTATACTGGCTCTTTTCTGTCTTGCTCAGGCTCGACGGATACAGCACCTACAAAGAAATCATTCTTAACAAAATAAAAAAATGAACTTTCACAAAACAACAATATGCATATAAGAAAAGTCCTCAGCTTTTTCTACCATCTCATCAAAGGCATCATCCGGTATCCGTTACGCGACCGCTGGAATGTTGTATGCGACTACCTGAAACTCTACCGGCGCAAAGGTCTTGACTTTGACGAATACTACAACTTCGCTTTCGAGGAGCGTCCAGAGGCGTTCAAGGAAAACTTCCTTGCCTTGAACGAACAACGTTTCTACCTCGACCTCCTCAACCCGCAGAAATATTACATTCTGGCCCGCAACAAATACTTTGCCCACAAACTGATGGAGATCGGCGGAATCCGCAAGCCCGAACTCTACGCCTACTATCACCCCGGGGTCCGTTGCAAAGGCAACGAAATGGCGGGCGACGCGGAAGAGTTGTGCGGCATCTTGCAAGAAAAAAACGTGACCAGATGTGTTGTCAAAACCACTGAAAGTTCGCACGGCGACAATGTCACCGTCATCAGATCCATCGAATACAAAGGCCGCGAGGCCTTGCTGCACCTGTACAACGGCACCATTTGCAAGCTCTCCGGTTTCATCGGGAAAGAGCCGCTCCTGTTTGAGAGCCTTGTTGAGCAGACGGAACAGATGAGCGCCCTCAATGCCACCTCCGTGAACACCGTGCGCTTCATGACCGCCTTGTACCCGGACGGCGAAGCGCGCATCATTGCCACCTTCATCAAAATAGGACGGGCTGGGAATTGTGTGGACAACGCAGGGAGCGGCGGCAACGTGGACGCATGCGTGGACACCGGGACCGGCACGCTCCAGTATGCCATCCAATACGACGGTTGGCGCAACATTCGCGACATCGACAACCACCCCGACAGCAATAGTCCCATCAACGGAATCACCATCGAGAATTGGGACTCTATCAAGAAAGAGGTGCTCCGCTTCCAGCAAGCCTTCCCCTACATCAAGGCGGCAGGTTGGGACATCGCCATCACCGAGCAAGGACCCGTGGCCATAGAGGTGAACGACATGTGGGACCGCACCGGGCAGTACTTCATCCGCAGAGGATGGCGCCCTGAAATCCGCGAATGCTACATGGCCTGGAAAAAGGAGGGTTGCACATGCGACTTCGGACGGAGCCAACGTCGCCTCCCGCAATGGCATCTCAACAAGATTGTCGCACGCCCAGATTTCAACAACGTAACCAATTCTTAATCTGACACCATGCAATTCAGGTCTCCCCTAAATCTCGCGCTCCGCTATCTGCTCACCACTCTGTCACCGGCACTGAGCGTCCGCATACAGTTCCGGCTATGCCATCACCGCCGGCTCAACCTCAAGAACCCGCAAACGTTAGACGAGAAAATCCAATGGATGAAACTGCACTATTACAAGGACAACGACCTTGTCAAGCGCTGCGCCGACAAGTACCGGGTACGCGAATATGTGAAAGAGCGTGGACTGGAACATATCCTCAACCCGCTCCTCAAAACCTACCGCCATGCCGACGAAATCGACTGGGACGAATTGCCCGACAAGTTTGTCCTGAAATGGAACTTCGGGAACGGCGGAAACATCATCTGCCCCGACAAGGCAAAACTCGACAAGGATGCTGCCGTGCACGACCTCAACCGGTTTGAAAAACTGAAATTCCACCTCATCACCGCCGAGCCGCAATACAACTTCAAGGAGAAACTGATCCTTTGCGAGCAGTTCATCGAAACCGACGACGGTCACGCTCCCGTCGACTACAAATTCTACTGCTTCAACGGCAAAGTGGAACTTGTCCTCTGCTGCATCGGCCGGGGAGAACAAGAAAAAACGTCGTTCTATTTCTTTGACCGGGACTGGAATCTTCACCGGCTGAACCGTCAGGGAAAAGCCGCCCCCGAGGGATTCACGATTCCAAAGCCGGACGGCATGGACCAGTTGTTCCATTATGCCGAAATCCTCTCTGAACCGTTCCCTTTTGTACGCACCGATTTCTACCTCGAACACGGGAAAGCCTATTTCGGCGAATTGACCTTCACGCCGGGCGGCGGCTTCGACAAAGGACGACTGCCCTCCACCGACCTGCTGTTCGGGCAAATGCTCCAACTCCCGAACATACACCGCTAATTCATCATCCCGCTGGAAATAACTTCTATGAAAAAGAACATAGCCAAATACACGCTCTACGCAGCCATTGTCATGATTATCGCCCAGCATCTGCCTTGGCTCTATATGACCATCATGTACCCAATCCTGCGGTATGGCATCATGGCCTGCATGGCAACCGCCGCACTCTGCACATTCTCTATAGACAAAATCTGTTCCAAGCGCTTCATGAGGCTCTTTATCCTCTGCATCGCCATAGTTGCCGTCGAAGCCGTATGCTTCCGTCTGCTCGGACTCCGTTTCGTCCTCACTGACCTCAGCGAACTGATAGTAGCCTTCCTGTGCATCGTTATCGGCATCGGCCTCGACGAAGACTCGCGCTTCTGGAGCAACGTCTGCTACTTCTACACGGTCGGCCTCATCATCATGACCGTCATCAATTGCTTCTACTTTGCCAAAGGCCTCTACATCCCGGAATACTATCTGGTTGACAAAGGCAAAAACCAAATCGGAGGACTGCTGGCCATCTGTGCCGCCGCCGACTTCTTCTTCGCCATCCACCTCAAGTCGCAGCGCAAATACTTCATGACCCTGTTCGTCATCGTAATGCTGCTGCTCCTGATCATCCGTGCCCGCTCCGACTTCTTCGCCGTGCTCGCCTGCGTGCTGCTGCTCACCGCAAAAGACGGCAAACTGAATTGGAAATGGGGCATAAAGCCCATGCTGACCGTCATAGGCATTATGCTCATCTGCTATATCCTCTACTCCGGATTCATCGGCGATGAACTCAAGACCTTTATGGTCGGCGGCAAAAGAGACAACAGCATCGAACAGATTTCTTCACATCGCTGGGAACGCAACTATCAAGGCATCAACTATTTCCTTCAAAAACCCATACACGGAGAGGGGAAAGAGCCCTCCGACATTCTGCTGATACACAACTACCTTCTGCTCAGACTCGTACGCTATGGCATCTGGTCGTTCCCCATCATCGGCTTTTACCTTTTCTTCGGCATCAAGACAATATGTGTCCTGTTTCGGCAAAGACGCTCCGACATCCGCGACATCGGCTACGTCGCCTGCACCATACCGCTGATCGTGAGCCTTGCGGAACCCAACTTCCCCTACGGACCCGGCACGGTACAAATGCTGGCATTCGTGCTGCTGGGCGCCTCGCTGCAAGCCTACGACACCACACCCCCGCGACGCAGGAATAAAAAGGAAAAGAAAATACTGCATCTCAGCAACGACTTTATATTCAGCAAAGTACACGCCGAACTCTGTCAAAAACTGGACGAAAAGGGGGTTGGCCAGATTGTCTATACGCCTATCCGCAAAAAAGAACTGGAAGGGCGCAACCGCTTTGAGGGCAAGAACACAACCATCATCTATTCGTACATCCTGAATCCCTTGCACCGCATATTTTTCAACCTCAAGATAGACAAAATCACCCGGGACATCGTCCGCAAAATCGACTTCTCGGAAGTCTCCTTCATTCACGCCTCCAACCTTTTCAGCGACGGCGCCGTGGCGCTTGCCCTGAAAAAGCGCTACGGCATCCCTTACATTGTAGCGGTCCGCAACACCGACATCAACGTGTTCTTGAAATACACGCCACACCTCTGGTGGGTGCACCGTGCCGTCATCAACGAGGCCGACCGGGTCATCTTCATCACGCCGACCCTGCAACGGAGACTCGCCGGCCACCGGACGCTCCGCGACATGCAGGACACCATCCGGCGCAAGGGGAAAGTCATCTGCAACGGACTTAACGACTACTGGCTTAACCATCTGCACCCCGACCCCGCTCAGCACGCCATCAACCACAATATCATTTATGTAGGCAACTTTGACCGGAACAAAAACGTGGTCCGCCTCGCCGATGCCGTACTACGACTTGCCGACGAGATCCCAGACGTGCGCCTCAACCTTGTGGGGCGCGGCAACCGCGACAAAGTGCTCAACGAAAAGGCACGGCAACACCCTGACACCATAGTCAGTCACGGCCCCGTTTACGACAAAAAGGAATTGCAGGAACTGTACCGACAAAACAGCGTCTTTGCCATGCCTTCGCTGCACGAGACCTTCGGACTGGTCTATGTGGAGGCGCTCAGCCAAGGACTCTCCGTGCTCTATTCTGAAAACGAAGGCATTGACGGTCTTTTTGACGAAAACATCGGAGAATGCGTGACACCCTCTTCCTCTGAGAGTATAGTCAATGGACTGCGCCGCCTGCTGCTGCAGCCTCAACAGTACCGCACACTGCCACCCGAACGCTTCAAAGAGTTCAATTGGAGCGACATTGCTGAAGAGTATATTGGGTTGTATGAGGATGAATGAACTTTGATTTGCGCACGGAAATTCCTCGGAGTGAGGAATTTTTACAAGACTGTCTTGCATGACATGAAACGCCGGTTCACCTTCTGTTCAAACTGAATTGGATTTGTTTGCCTACTTGACCGCCCGCCCATTCGCCTA
>CAVEXN010000017.1:0-48506 GCA_963620035.1 Oscillospiraceae bacterium
CTGGTGAATTGGGCGGTCAGGAAAGAGGCGTAACGCCTGTTTCAGAATTTAGAACTTAGAGTTTAGAGTTTGGAGATTGGTTGAGAAAGTTCAGATGACAATTGTGGAATTAGGAATGAGGCGTAACGCCTCTAAGTTCTAAACTCTAAGATCCAAACTCTTTCGTAAGGGTTCTGGCGAGCAGCACAAAAAAAGGATACCGGAATATGGTATCCTTTTTTTTGTGAGGTGATGTTTGTTACGCTATCTCTTGCTGATTTTCTGTACGATTGTGGTGTTGTTGCCTGTGATGCGTACTAAGTAAATGCCGGCAGGGGCGTCAGTCAAGTCAATCGTGTTCAGGTCTGCGTTGTTTGCCAAGGTGCTGACGAGTTGGCCGGCAACGGTGTAAACGTCGATGCGCTTCACTTGCATATTGCCGCAGTTGACAGTTACGATGCCTGTGGTGGGGTTCGGGGAGAGGTACATCTCTTCAGCGGCGAAGTCAGCAATGCTCGTAGGTCTGGTGGTGGCTACGTTGCTGTTCGCCATGCCTTCTTTGGCGGCCATGGCCTTGATGGTTACGCCGCTTCCAACCATCACTAAATCGTCATAGACGGTGGACTCTGTTGTGGGTTCTGTGCCGTCGGTGGTGTAATGGATGGTGGCGCCTTCCGTCTCGCAAGAGATGGCTACCGAGTACATATCGTTGGTGAGCGGGTTGATGGTGATGACGGGTTCGGCCACTGTGTCGAGAACGGTGATGATTTCTTCAATGTCGCTGTTGGCACGCGGGGCAATCTGGAAGTTGTCGTTGTAGCGGAGCACAAAGCCGGTAACATTGGCACTGAAACCTGCGTTGATGTCCATTTCCAACGTTTTGAACTGGTTGCGGCACTGCAAGGTGTCTTGTCCCTGTGCAATGTTGATGTTGGTGGCGGAGGCGGTGGTGTAGCTGGCGGTGTCGGTAAAGGTGACGTCCGTGAGGGTTACCAGTCTCGATTCGTATTGGGCATACATGCTCTTCACGGAGGCTATGTCGGCCATTACGGGGGTTACTGTGCCCGTGTTGCCGGAAGCTGCGGCGAGGTTGCGGGTGGGCACCATTTCGGTGAGGCCGCGAAAGAGGGTGTAAGTGCCATGAACGCCGCCGCTGATGATGTCGCCTTCGGTGTAGGTGCCGTCAAGGAGGTTGCTCTGGTCATAAACCAGCAGACCGCCCGTGGCATCCTGGATGTAGAAGTTCTTGCCGTTTCTGAACACAAAGGTCACGTCGCCCGAAATCTTGTAAACGGTGGTGTTGGTTTCGGTGTTGGCGGCCTTGAAAGCGGCGATGTCAGCCACGGCGACGGGGAAAGTGTAGGCGGCCTCCGTGACGTCGCTGGCGAAACTGCCCGTCTTGCAGGCCAAGGCCTTGACGGTGGCGTTGGTCGTCAGGGTGAAAGGTGCCGTATAGCGCGTGCCGGTGCTGTCGGGCTGCGAGCCGTCGAGGGTGTAGTAGATGACGGCATCCTGCGTGGCGCAGGAGATGCTGACGTTGACGCTGTCGTAATAGAAACCGGCTGCCGGCGTGACGACAGGGTTGGCCACTACGTCGGAAATGCCGCTCACGACGGCGATGTCGTCAATCTCCCAGGCGGCTGCGGTTGAGTCGCAGGTATATACAAAGGCGATGTGCAGCGGTTCGGTGGCGTTGATGTTGACCGTCCCCGAGGGAGTCCATGTGAAGTTGCCCGTTGACCATGCGGCGCCGGCGGTGAGGTCGGTCCAGGTGGCGGCGGCAGGGGTGCCCGTGCCGCTGTAGTTGGTGGAGTATTTCAGCTGAACGGCGGGACCGTTGTATTTGGTGGCGGAACGGAACGTGAGCGAAACGCCGCCGTTTGCCGACTGCGGCGTGATCTGCGGGGTGATGAGCCAGTCTTCGTTCGCGCCTTTGTTGAATCCGTTGGCGTATGCGTAGTGGTTGCCGCTGTAGGAGGCCACATTCCAGAGTTGAAGAGAGTCGTTGACACTGTAGGTGGTCATTGTGCCGAAGGTGTCAGCCTCAAAGTCCTGGAAGAAGAGGAGGGTGTCGTTGGAGAAGACGAGGCTTTTGGAGGTGACGCTGCTGTTGTTGAGGCCGCTCTTGACGCCGATGGCTTTTACGGTGGCGTTGGCCGAGAGGGTGAAAGGCACCGTGTAGAGGGTGGCGGAGTCGGACGGAGCGCTGCCGTCAAGGGTGTAGTAGACGGCGGCGCTGTCGGTGGAGGTACTGATACTGACCGTGGCAGTACCGTAGTAGGTGCCTCCGATGGCTCTCCCCGATACCGTGATGACCGGGGCGGACACTTCGGTGACGGTTGACGGAACGGCGGTGACGGTCACGTTGTCGATGACCAGGTCTCCGTCAGCAGCCACCGTGCTTTTCAGAGAGAAAAGGAACTCGCCGCCGGTGGTAGTTTTCATAGCCGTAACCGTGTCGGTGAAGAACTGGTAGGCGGTGGAGTTAATGCTGTGGTATTCATTGTAAGCAGAATAGCCGCCGCCGCTTCTGCCGTCATACAGCCCCGTTCTGATGTCTCCATGCCCTTTGACGTAGTAGGAGATGAGATACTGCACGCTGGAGTCAACGGCAATGGCGTGTGTGGTGAAACGTTTGTGACTGCTCCCTGCGTTTACAAGCCGGCAGGCGTAGTTGCCCTGATAGGCGGAGGTGTCCTGGTGTATGTTGGATACACCCACATTTGATTTGGATCCATTCCATCCGTCGGGCAGGTCGTTGGTCCATGTCTCAAAGCCTCCGTTAGGGTTGATTTGTGCAAAACCCCAAAGGGAGATGTTCAGAAGCATCATCATCGATAATGCTTTTTTCCAAAAAGTGTGAAATCTTCTCATTTTTTTTGTTGTTGAAAATGTTATTGTATATAATTGATATCCTGCGATATTCTTTTCTCAAATCTCAACTACTTGCTGCTTTCCTTGTAACTGAGCACGGCACCGGTGTTGATGATGACGGCCATGACCGCAAGTACAACCGTCTCTTTCTGCACGCTGGCAAAATCGCTGCCCTTGAGGATGATTTTCTTGATGACTTCAATATAGAACGACATAGGATTAAGGTAGTTGATGCGGTGTGCCCATTCGGGCATGCCCTCGGTAGGTGTGAACACGCCGCTGAGCAGCACGAACACGATGAACAGGAAGAGCACGATGAACATCGACTGCAGCTGGTTTTCGGAAACGCTGGAGATGAAGAAGCCCAGCCCCAACATGACAAACAGGTAAATGGCGGTGATGCCCAGCAGCAAGGGGATGCTTCCTTGCACGGAAATGCCGAAAACGAACTTCATGATGACAAGTCCCGCAATGAACTCCAACACACCCAGGAGCCAGAACGGGATCATCTTGCCTATGAGGAACTGCCACCGTCTGATCGGGGTGACGTTGACCTGCTCGATGGTGCCGATTTCTTTTTCGCGCACAAGGTTGAGGGCCGTCACGTAGCAGCCTATCAGCGTGACCAGGATGACGAGGATGCCCGGGACAATCAGGTTCTTGTAGTTCATCTGCTCGTTGTACCAATAAATGTTGGAGATGTTGACGTTGGCAGGCACTTGCTTGATGTTGTCCGAAGCATGGCCGGCGGCAAACTCCTGTATGTGGCGGCCGATGATTTCCTGCACATATCCGGTGCCGATACCCGCCTTCACGCTGTTGATGGCATTGGCGGTGATGGCAATCTGCGTGGGCTCGTTGCTGAACAGGTTCTTCTCGAGGTTGTCCGGAAACTCCACTAAAAGGTCTATTTTGTCATGCCTCATCAGTTCGTCGGCTTCTTCCTTGCAGCTGAGCAGACCATGAGAGATGAAGAGGTCGGAGGCGTTGAAACTGTTGATGATGTCGCCCGATATGCCTGAGCGGTCATTGTCGATGAAGGCGATGTCCAGCACCTTGATTTCATAATCGGCGCAGAAAGGGAAAAGCATGAACTCCGCCATCGGGGCTACTACCAGTATGCTGAGCAGCAGCGGGTTCCTGAAGACCTGCAGAAATTCTTTCTTGATGAGGATGAGGATGATTCTCATAGTCTTAGTTCCTTTTGTCCAATCGTTTGATGCTGAAGAGTATGAATACCACGGCCATGGCGAAAAGGATGAGCAGGTACATCCAGATGTCGGTGAAGCCCGAGCCTTTGATCATGACATCCTTGATGGAGAGGATGAACCATTTGGCGGGAAACAGGTTTGCGATGACCTGGAAGAACATGGGCATGCTGTTCAACGGGAAGAGGAAGCCGGAGAGCAGCACGGTGGGAAGAAACAGCCCCATCATGGTGATCATCATGGCGTCCACCTGCGTACGGCTGATGGAGGAGATGAGCATGCCGAACGAGGCGGCGGTAAGCATAAAGATGATGCACAGGGCGAACAGCATGGCCAAGTCGCCGTTCACGGGCATCTTGAAGACGGTGACGCTGATGACGATGATGGTGATTGTGCTGAACAGCGATATGAGCATATATGGAATCACTTTCCCGATGATGATGTAGATTTTCTTCACTGGCGTGATGAGGAGCATCTGCATGGTGCCGGTCTCTTTTTCGCGGGCCAGGGTGATGGAACTCATCAATGCGGTCACCAGCACCATGATGAGGGTGATGATGCCGGGCACGAACATATAGACGCTGTTCAGCTCGGGGTTGTATAGCATCTTGGCGGTGACGTGGAAGGCCGCATTTTCGGTGCTGCTGTTGTAGTGCTCCGTGAAGTTGTAAACCACTGACCGCACATAGTTGTTGAGGATGGAGGCCACGTTGAGGTCCGACACGTCGTTGATGACCTGAAGGGTGGCGTCGCGTTCTTTGGAGAGCGACTCCTCAAAGCGGGTGGGGATGATGATGGCCAGTTTGATGCCCTTGTTTTTGAAGTCGTTGTCAATTTCCGCCTCGTTCTCGGGGTAAGAGACGATCTGGAAATAGCCGGATGCGGAAAGGTCGTTGATCAGGATCTTGGACTGCGAGTCTTTGGCGAGGTCGAGCACCGATATTTTGGCGTTGCGGATGTCGGTGCTGATGGTGAAGCCGAAGAGCAGCACCAGCGCGACGGGCATGGCCAGTACCAGCGCAAGCGTGATCTTGTCGCGGATGATGTGGATGAACTCTTTCTTCAGGATGATTCTCAGTTCTTTCATCGGGTCGGCTTATCGTTTCACGAATTTGACAAAGACGTCGTTGATGGTCTCGACGCCGGTCCGGGCTTTGATTTCGTCAGGGGTGCCGATGATCTTGATCTGGCCGTTGGTCATGATGGAGATGCGGTTGCAGTATTCCGCCTCGTCCATATAGTGGGTGGTCACCAAGATGGTGACGCCGCGGGAGGCGGCCTGATAGATGAGTTTCCAGAACTCGCGGCGTACGATAGGGTCCACGCCCGAGGTGGGCTCGTCGAGGAATACGATGTGCGGCCGGTGCAGGATGGCGGTGGCGAATGCCAGTTTTTGTTTCCAGCCCAGCGGTATGGCGTTCACCAGCGTGTTGGCCTGCTTGTCCATATTGAGTTCGGCAAGGCTGCCCATGATCCGTTCTTTCAGTTCTTTGCGCGGGATACGGTAGATGGTGCCGAACAACTGCATGTTCTCGAATACGGTCAGGTCGCCGTACAGTGAGAAGCGCTGGCTCATATAGCCGATGTTGCGCTTGATGAGTTTCGACTGCGTGAGGATGTCATAGCCGGCAATGGTCGCGGTGCCGGAGGTGGGCAGCAGCAGCCCGCTCATCATCTTGATGGCCGTGGTCTTGCCGGCGCCGTTGGCTCCGAGAAAGCCGAAAATCTCACCTTTTTTCACCTGAAAGGAGATGTGGTCAACAGCGGTGAAATTGCCGAATTGCTTGGTGAGCCGGTTTGCCTCGATGCTGTACATGTGCTATTTCATTTTTACGATTTCTATGAAACAGTCTTCGACAGAAGGGCTGATGGCGACAAGCGTTTCGTGCCGCAGCCCGTTGTCCTGCAGGAAGCGTTCAAAGGTGGGCAACGCAGTGTCAAGGCTGTCATAAAAGGCTATGTGGCAGTTGTCGCCGTACGGGTAATAGTTGCAGTTGAGCGGACAATGCTCCATGGCGGAAAGCAGCGCGAAGATGTTGTCGCAACGGAAGGTGAACAATTTCCCCTTGAAGTCCCGGATGAACGTCTCCGGCGGGTTGATGCCGATGATCCGTCCGTCCTGTATCAGCGCAATGCGGTCGCAGCGGTTGGCTTCGTCCATATAAGGCGTTGACACCACCACGGTGATGCTTTCATGCCGTATGGATTTCAGGATGTCCCAGAACTCTTTGCGCGACACGGGGTCAACACCCGTGGTGGGCTCGTCGAGGAATAGGACCCGCGGACGGTGTATCAAGGCACAGCACAGGGCCAACTTCTGTTTCATACCGCCGGAAAGCTTACCCGCCTTACGGTCCTTGAAAGGCGACAGCTGATTCCAGATGGGACGTATCAGGTCCATGTTTTCCTCAATGCTGCTTTTGTACATCACGGCAAAGAATGCAAGGTTCTCTGCCACACTCAGGTCGGGGTAGAGCGAGAATGTGCCCGGAAGGTAGCCGATGACCTGCCGTACCGCCTTGTAGTCGCGGATCACGTCCATGCCGAAGACGGCAAGTGTTCCGCTGTCAGGCAGCAGCAGGGTGGTGAGGATGTTGAAGAGGGTGGACTTGCCTGCGCCGTCGGGACCAACCAGCCCGAACACCTCCCCCTCGGCCACTTCAAGGCTGACGTTGTCCAACGCTACAGTCTTGCTTTCGTATGTCTTGTTTACGGCCTGGATGGAGATAGCGTTCATTTTACGGAGTCCGTTACGGTGTTGGGTTGTTTGAACAGGACATCGCCCGGCATGCCGATCTTTGCGGTTCCGTCGTTCTTGAAACTCACTTTGACGGCATAGACCAGATTGGCGCGCTCGTCTTTGGTCTGGATCATCTTTGGGGTGAACTCTGCCTTGGGCGAAATCCAGGATATGGTGCCCGGCAACTGGATATCTTCACCGTCTTTGTTGTCGAGCCGCACCACGGCGCTTTGCCCGAGTTTTATGCTGGAGAGTGCGTCTTCGGTGATATAGACCTTGATGAACATGTTGTTGAGGTCGGCGATTTTGAAGAGCGGCTTGCCTTGATAGGCCAGTTCGTTCTCTTCAATGTACTTGTTGATGATGGTGCCCGTGATGGGGGCTTTGATGCGGCAGTTCTCCAGCGCATGCTCCAACTGCTTGAGTTGGAAGCGCATGGCCTCAACCTCCTCCGCCAGCGAATGGTTCTGGGTCGCGATGTTCGACTTGGCGGTGGCTATCTGGCTTTCGGTGATGTTGATCTCGGCCTGAATGTCGTCAAGCTGTTTCGTGGAGGCGGCGTTGGCCTCAATCAACTTGTTGACACGCTGCTTCTCTTTGTTGAGCGTCGAGAGCTTGTCTTCCAACACGCGGGTCTGCGACGACTCGTCAGGACGGCGGGCAAGAGTGGCGTTGATGGACGACTCCAACTGCTTGATTTGCAGGTAGGTCTGGAACGTGTCTATGCAGCCCAATATGGTGCCGGCTTCGTAGGTCTCCCCCTCTTTGATGTTAAAGGAGAGCATCTTGCCGTTTCCCTCCGAAGACACGATGATTTCTGTGGCTTCGCATACGCCGTAGGCATCGGCGTCGCCCTTGTTTTTCTTGCACCCTGTCAATATAAGTATGCATACCATCGCAGCCAAAACTGCCGTTTTGGAAAACCTGAATATGCAGACGGTTTTTCCCATATTCGTCCCTTTATCGTTATTGATATTGTAACTCATTCTGTTTTAAATATTTAGTTGAAAAGGACAATAGCATTTACAACCATTATAAATCGAGTGCAAAGGTATTCTTTTTTTCGAAAGGCAGCTGATGCAAATTCGGGTCTCACGGCAGCAAAAGACGATGCGCATCAGATACAAAGACAAAGCCCCACTGTTGCGGGGCTTTTATTATAATATTCAAAAGAATGGAGAATGACGAACTGTCGTATTATTGTCCAACTTTATAGAAAGGCATTTTCACGGTCACGGCCTTGAGGAGGCGTTCGCGGACCTTGATGTAGATGTCGGTGCCCGATTTGGCGTATTCTTTCTTGACCAGGGCGGTACCTATGCCTTTGTTGACAGAGGGGCCGAAGGTGCCGGAGCGGACTTCGCCGATCTTGTTGCCTTCGGCGTCGCATACTTCGTAGCCGTTTCTCGGAATGCCGCGGTCAATCATCTCGAAGCCTGTGATTTTTCGGGTCAGGCCGTTGGCCTTGAGGTCTTCCATGAATTTGCGGTCGATGAAGTCTTTGCCATCTGCGAATTTGGTGATCCAGCCGAGTCCGGCTTCGATGGGGGAGATGGTGTCGTCGATTTCGTGGCCGTAGAGGCAGAAGCCCATCTCAAGACGCAGTGTGTCGCGCGCGCCGAGACCGATCGGCTTGATGTCGAACTCTTTGCCGGCCTCAAACACGGCGTCCCATACTTTGAAGGCCACCTCGTTGGGGAAGTAGATCTCGCATCCGCCCGAGCCCGTGTAGCCCGTTGTGGAGAACAGGATATTGTCGATGCCGGCGAAGGTGATGATCTTGTTTGTGTAGTATTCCATATCAACGACGTCGGCATCCGTGAGTTTCTGCATGGCTTTCAGCGCCAGCGGTCCCTGTACGGCCAGTTGGGATATGCTGTCGGAGACGTTGGCGATTTCGGCTCCGAAGGCCTTGTTCTGCTCCACCACCCAAGCCCAGTCTTTGTCGATGTTGGCTGCGTTGACGACGAGCAGATAGTCCTCGTCGTGCAGGTTATATACCAGCAGGTCGTCAACCACGCCGCCTTTGCCGTTGGGAAAGCAGGAGTACTGCACCTTGCCGGGATAGAGGGCGGCGACATCATTGGTGGTGATGTGCTGCAGGAAAGGCAGCGCCTGGGGACCCTTGACCGTGAACTCGCCCATGTGGGACACGTCGAAGACACCGACTTTGGTTCTTACTTGGATGTGCTCTTCGGGGATGCTGCCGTATTGGATGGGCATATAGTATCCGGCAAATTCCATCATCTTGGCCCCTAATTTCTCGTGTGTGGCTCTGAATATGGTTTCTTTCATAATACTTGTTGTTAAGTGTTGTAATTAGATTCTGTTTCTGTATCGGAACTGTGCAGTTGCGTTTAACGGCTGCAAAGATACAATTTTATGGCAAGTATGGTAATTGCTTTTTTATGTTTGGACTTACTTGGTACTTTTGAAATGCTTTTCTTGTCATAGATAAGGTTTGCACGAATGAAAGGGAGAGCCACGGAACAATCTGTGGCTCTCCCAACAATGGAAAATTCAACGACTGTGTTTGTCGTCATGACGACAAACACAGTCGTTGGGTGGAGTCCTTTACCAGGCGAACAGCGGACGGTCGTGCATCATATTGTTGACCTGTTTGCGGGTCTTGGCGATGAGTTCTTCATTCTCGGTGTCGCAGAGAATGTTGTCGATCATTTCAACGATGCCGTCCATATCGTTCTCTTTCAGTCCGCGCGTGGTGATGGCCGGTGTCCCGACCCTCAGGCCCGAGGTCTGGAAAGCAGAGCGGGTGTCAAACGGAACCATATTCTTGTTGATGGTGATGTCGGCCTTGACGAGCGTGTTCTCGGCGACTTTCCCGGTCATTTCGGGGAATTTGGTACGGAGGTCGATCAGCATCAGGTGGTTGTCTGTTCCGTTGGAGATGATTTTGTACCCTCTCTTGATGAAAGCGTCAGCCATGGCTGCGGCGTTCAGTTTGACCTGTTTGACATACTGTGCGTATTCGTCGGTGAGCGCTTCGCCGAAAGCCACAGCCTTGGCGGCGATTACGTGCTCAAGCGGTCCGCCCTGCACGCCGGGGAACACGGCGGAGTCCAGGAGTTGCGACATCATCTTCACAATGCCTTTAGGGGTAGTTTTGCCCCATGGGTTCTCGAAGTCTTTGCCCAGCATGATGAGGCCGCCGCGCGGTCCGCGGAGGGTCTTGTGCGTGGTTGTGGTGACGATGTGGCAGTGTGCCACGGCATTGTTGAGCAGTCCTTTGGCGATGAGTCCTGCGGGGTGGGAGATGTCGGCCATCAGGATGGCGCCAACCTCGTCGGCGATTTTGCGCATGCGGGCCCAGTCCCAATCGCGGCTGTAGGCAGAAGCGCCGCCTATGATCAGTTTCGGGCGTTCGCGGAACGCTACCTCTTCCATGGTGTCATAGTTGATGCACCCGGTCTCTTCGTCTACCTGATAGGCCACGGGGCGGTAGAGGATGCCGGAAGAGTTGACCGGGGAGCCGTGTGAAAGGTGTCCGCCGTGGTTCAGGTCAAGTCCCATGAAAGTGTCGCCGGGCTTGAGGCATGCCAGCAGCACGGCCATGTTGGCTTGTGCGCCGGAGTGCGGCTGCACGTTTGCCCATTCGCAGCCGAAGAGCTGTTTTACGCGGTCGATGGCAATCTGTTCGCTCTGGTCCACAATCTGGCAACCGCCGTAATAGCGTTTGGTGGGAAGACCCTCGGCGTATTTGTTGGTCATGACGGAGCCCATGGCTTCCATCACCTGGTCGCTCACGAAGTTCTCGGAGGCAATGAGCTCAATGCCGTTGGTCTGGCGCTGACGCTCCTGCTGGATTAAATCAAAAATCTGCTGATCTCTTTTCATAATTCTATTTTGAATAAAAAATTGTCTCTCTTGAGTTTTTGTTATACTTGCCGCTGCCGTTTCAGCGGCGGCAAAAATATAAAATTTTCATTTACCCCTATTATTTTCAGGCGGTTCATCCCACAGACAGCAACAGCCCTTTCAGGTAGTTGCCTTCAGGGTGGTAGATGCTGTACGGGTGGTCGGGCGCATGCTGCAGGTGGTGGAGCACCCGGACATTCTTCCTTTCCATGGCGGCGGCGGAGAAAATGACGGTCCTGAAGTCATCCATGCTGACGGCCTGCGAGCAAGAGAAGGTGAACAGCAGCCCGCCGGGATGTATTTTCTCCAAGGCTTTTCGGTTGATGTTGCGGTATCCTTTCAGCCCCTGTTCCTTGGTGCGCTGATGCTTGGCGAACGCGGGCGGGTCAAGTACGATGAGGTCGTATCTGCCTTGCGGCATCCTGTCCAAAAAGGAGAATACATCTTCGCAATAGGAGGCATGGCGACTTTCTGCGCTTTCACCTAAAAGGGCGATGTTCCGGTCGGTGAAGTCGATGGCTTTCCGCGATATGTCAACGGAGTCTACATGAAGCGCTCCGCCACGCAGCGCATATGCGGAGAAGCCGCCCGAATAGCAGAACATGTTGAGTATGGTGCGGCCGTGTGCATATTTCCCGACTGAGGCACGGCTTTCGCGCTGGTCTAGGAAAAAGCCGGTTTTCTGTCCGCCGGCGATGTCAATGTGGAACGGGATGCCGTTTTCAAGGGCTACCGTCGGCTCCAGTGTGCCGTGCAGAAGCTCGTCGTGGCTCTCGCCGCCGCTGTCGGCAATGGTAAGGCTGCTTTTGCTGTAAATGGACCGGATGTCGGGAAAAAGTTCCCTTATGATCTGCGAGAAGGTCTCTTTAAGCCGGTACATGCCGACGGAGTGGAACTGCACCACGGCATTTGCCCCGTAGAGGTCGATGACCAGGCCGGGCAGTCCGTCGCCTTCGCCGTTCACGAGCCGGAACATTGTGGTCTCTTTGCTGCCGGCAAGTCCAAGTGCGGTGCGGAGTTGCAGCGCCCGTTCCACTTTCTGTCTCCAGAAGATGTGGTCCGGCACGCAGGGTTCAAAACTGAAGATGCGTACGGCGATGGTGCTGTTGTGGTAGTGCCCTAAAGCCATGAAACTGCCGTCGGCGGCGCACACTTCCACGATGTCGCCGTTTTCGATGCCGTGTTCCGTTCTGCCTATCGCGCCGGAGAAGACCCACGGATGGAAGCGCAACAGGGATTTTTCTTTGTTCTTCTGCAGAAATACTCTTTTCATTCAGATTAAGGGATGACGGGGAAAAGACAGGTGTATGGTCTCATTGGAAAGAAAACAGCCGGGGTTCCCCTTTCGCGAGGAAATCCCGGCTGCTATGACAGCGTGATTAGAGTTGAGGTCCGTAAGGGATGAGTTCTTTGCCCTGTTTGGTGTCGCTGAAGTTCTCGAAGTTCGAGATGAAAGAGGCGGCGAGGGTCTTGGCGTTTTCTGCGTAGGCTTTCTTGTCTCTCCAGCTGTTCTCGGGGTTGAGGATGCTGTCGTCAACCCCGGAGACATGTTTGGGGATGCTGAGGTTGAAAGGCTTGACGATTTCGGTTTCGCAGTTCAGCAGTTCGCCGTTGAGGATGGCTGTGATGATGGCGCGTGTGGCTTTCAGGGAGATGCGTTCGCCGACTCCGTAGCCGCCGCCGGTCCAGCCCGTGTTCACCAGATAGGCGGTGGCATGGTGCTGGTCGAGTTTGCGGGCCAGTTCTTCAGCGTATTTCGTGGGGTGCAGCAGCAGGAAGGCTGCGCCGAAGCATGACGAGAATGTAGGTTGCGGCGTGACGATGCCGCGTTCGGTGCCGGCCAGTTTGGCGGTGTAGCCGCTCAGGTAATAATACATGGTCTGCTCGCGGTTCAGTATGGCCACGGGCGGAAGCACGCCGAAAGCGTCAGCCGACAGGAAGATGATCTTGCTGGGGTGCGTGCCGCGCGAAACGGGCTTCACGATGTTGTTGATGTGGTAGATAGGGTAGGAGACGCGTGTGTTCTCTGTCTTGGCGGCAGAGTCGAAGTCGATATTGCCCTCGGCGTCCACCACGAGGTTCTCCAACAGGGCATCGCGCTTGATGGCGTGGAAAATGTCGGGCTCTTTGGCCTCGCTCAGGTTGATGCACTTGGCATAGCAGCCGCCCTCGAAGTTGAAGATGCCGTCGTCGTCCCAGCCGTGCTCGTCGTCACCGATGAGCGCGCGGTTCGGGTCCGTTGACAAGGTTGTCTTGCCCGTGCCGGAGAGGCCGAAGAAGATGGCGGTGTCGCCGTCTTTGCCTTGGTTGGCAGAGCAGTGCATGGCTGCCATTCCTTTCAGCGGCAAGAAATAATTCATGACGGAGAAGATGCCTTTCTTCATCTCGCCGCCGTACCAGGTGCCGCCGATGAGCGCCATCCTTTCGGTGAGGTTGAAGGCGACATACACTTCGCTGTGCAGCCCCATCTCTTTCCAGTCGGGATTGGTGGTCTTGCCGGCATTCAGCACGACAAAGTCCGGCTCAAAGTCCTTCATCTCTTCCTCTGAAGGCCGGATGAACATGTTCTTCACGAAATGGGCCTGCCATGCCACCTCCGACACGAAGCGGACCTTCATCCGCGAGTTCTCGTTGGCTCCGCAATAGCCGTCCATCACATACACTTTCTTGCCCGCAAGCTGTTTCTGGGTGATAGCCTTGAGACGCTCCCAGGTCTTCTGGTCGATCGGCTTGTTGTCGGAACCTTTCTTGCCTGGCTCTGCCCACCATACGTTGTCTTTTGTGTTCTCGTCTCTAACGATGTATTTGTCTTTCGGCGAACGCCCGGTGAAGATGCCCGTGTCAACGGAGAGCGCACCCGACTTGGTTTGGTATGCCTTCTCGTATCCCGTCAGTTCAGGGTTGGTCTCGTGCCGGTACAATTCGTCATAAGACAGGTTGTGATAAATCTCTACAGGATTGGAAATCCCGAGTTTTTCCAGCTGTTCTTTAAGGTCTTTCATAAAAGGTTGTTTTTAAGAAGTGTATTGTTTTGATTTGTTGATTTCGTTTCTGTGATGTGGCTTTCAAGCCTCTTCCAAATCGGCAGCAAAGATAACAAAAATATCAAGTGCGTTTTTTTTGTATTTTTGCCGCCGTCGGGTCGAGGCTCGAAGTATTGTCACGGCACATTTTTACTACTAATAAACAAACAATTACCGCAATGCAAAATATGAATGGAACATTAGAGACGCTGTACGGCCATGTGAGCGTCCGCGAATATGAAGGACGAAAGGTGGAGGAAGGGACGCTCGACCGCATACTCAAAGCCGCCTGCAGCGGCTCCACGATGGGCAATATGCAGCTTTTCAGCATCATTGTGACGGAGGACGAGGCCATGAAACAGCAACTCGCCCCATATCATTTCAACCAGCCGATGGCAACGGAGGCGCCGCTGATGCTGACTTTCTGCGCCGACTTTCACCGCTTTGACCGCTATTGCGAGTTCCGCGATGCTGGAACGGACTCCTACGGCAACCTTCAAGGCTACCAATGGGCTGTCACCGACGCGCTCATCGCCGCACAGAATGCCTGTGTGGCCGCCGAAGCCTGCGGGCTCGGTCTCTGCTGGCTCGGCACTATCACCTACAATGTCAAGGATTTCATACGGATACTGAAACTTCCCAAGCATGTCATCCCGGTCGCCTGCATTACGATGGGATACCCCAAGCAGAAGCCTTCACTTACCCGCAAACTGCCCGTGCAGACAATGGTGCACCGCGAGGTTTACCGCGACTATGACCGCGAAAGCATCGACGAAGCCTACCGCGGGATCGAGAACTCCGAAGAGACCGCAAGGCTGCTTGAGGAGAACGGACTGCCGAACCTCGCCCAGATCTTCACCAAAAAACGTTATGTCAAGAAGGACAACGAGTTCTTCTCGACGGTGTTGGCCGAGGCTCTGAAAGAACAAGGATTCTGACCTTGCTTTTTTCCGTCTTTTTTGTATTTTTGCAACCGCTTCGTCAATCTATAGCGCAATGTAGTCTTTTAATTGTTAATCCGGTAGTAGAAAGGAGGTTATAAGTATGGTCGATACGATTAATTTCGGCACCTTTAAGTGGCATCATGTCACCAATCCAACGGTCGAGGACCTGGATTTCCTGCGAGACAACTTCCATTTCCATCCGCTGGATATCGAGGACTGCTCCAGTTTCGTGCAGCGTCCTAAAATCGACGAATACGACGACTATTATTTCCTGGTGCTCCATTTCCCGATGCAGGACAAGCGCACCCGTCTGGTGAAAACCGAAGAGACGAAGATATTCTGGGGGCAAGACTACCTGATTACCGTGGGCAATTCCCACTATGTGGTGCAGGAACTTTTCAACTATTGCAAAATCAACCCCGAACCCGAAGACGAGGACGACATCAGCGGCACCAGCGACGCGACGCTCTACCATATCCTTTACCGGATGATGAAAGAGACGTTTCTGCTTGTGGAAAGAATGGGCACCGAAATCGATTACATCAGCCGCGAACTGTTCAGCAGCAAGTCGGAGAAAATCATCGAACAGATTTCACGCTTCCGCAAAAACATCATCCAGATAAACACGATGTTCCGCCCCCAACTGAGGCTTTTCAACAAGTTCGAGTCCGGCGAAATCAAAGGATTTGCCGACGACATGGAGGAGTATTGGGGCAACATCCTCGACTTTTACCAGAAAATGTGGGATATGATCGACGACTACGGCGAATTGGTGGAGGGGCTCTCCAACACGTTCGATTCGTTGCAGACGAACAAGACGAATGAGATCATGCGGATGCTTACCATCATATCCACGATTGTGCTGCCGTTGACTTTCATCAGCGGGCTGTACGGCATGAACATGCATCTTCCGTTGGCCGACTCCCCCTACGCGTTCCTGATGGTTTCCGGCTTCTGCGCTGTGATTGTCCTGATCCTTGTCCTCTTTTTTGTCAAGAAACATTGGCTGTAATCTGAACAATGTAGGTATTCGGAGATGGTTTACAAGGCGAAAATCATGCTGATGCAACTTGAAAAAGGCAACTATCACGCACTCATACGGGGAAAGGCGTGTGGTCAGTCTATACGCATTGTGCTCGACACCGGCGCCTCGCGCAGCTGCCTCGACAAGGCCTTTATGGAACAGGCGATGCCGGCGGTGCAACCCCAAAAGCACGACGGCATCACGGCCGGCATCGGCGGCGACGACTTTGCCGTGTTTACCGCCAACGTCCCAGATTTCCGCATCGGCAGGTTCTCGCTCACCAGCTATGAAAATGTGGCGCTGGTTGACTTCACCTATATCAATGAGGCATACCGCCGCCTGCGCCGCAAGCCCGTGCAGATGATTCTGGGCGCCGACTTTCTGGTGCGCCACCACGCCGTCATCGATTTCGGTCTTAACCTGTTCAGTTTCGATAAATGACGATGGAAAACGAGGAGGTGAAAATAGCGCACAGGATTCTCGGCATTGACCCCGGCACTGCCGTGATGGGGTATGCCGTGCTCAACACTCAACTCAACAAGTCGGAGGTGGATGCCATCGGCGTGGTGCAGATGAAAGGTCTGCCCGACCACTATGCCAAGTTGAAACATATCTTAGAGCGGATTTCTGCCCTCATAGCACAGTACCAGCCTGACATATTGGCCATCGAAGCCCCTTTTTATGGGAAAAACGTTCAGTCGATGCTGAAATTGGGACGGGCACAGGGCATAGTGATAGCCGTATGCATGAATGCCGGGATGGAGGTGTTTGAGTATGAGCCGCGCAAGATAAAGCAGTCAATCACGGGCAACGGAAATGCCGCCAAAGAGCAGGTTGCGGCCATGCTCGGACACATGTACCCGCTCAACGACCTTCCGGATTTCATGGATGCAACCGATGCGCTTGCCGCAGCCGTTTGCCACCATTTGCAGCGCAGCCCCATGCTCAAGACGGGAAACGGCCGTAAATTCAACAGCTGGAAGTCGTTTGTCCTCGACAATGAGAAAAGGATTCTGAAGTGAAGAAAACGCTCGGCGGACAATGAATCCAGTTGTCATCTGCCGAGAATTTACGTCTTGTTGTAAGGCAGTGAAAGAAAGGAAAATAACAGTATTTTTGCAGCGTTAAACCTCCAAAGGTACCATGCATTAAAATGGATGTACATTAAATTGTGGAGAAAAAAGAATTTATAGAATCGCGTAAACGAGTGACTTTTGTTGATTTGTTCGCTGGGGCTGGAGGCTTCAGCGAGGGTTTCATGCAAGCCTATACGGACAGCAAGTATTATGACTTCCGACTGGCAAGCGACATCAACGAGAACTGCGAACTGACACATCGTGTGCGCTATAACAAGATGTTAGGTCTTGATACGAAATTTATGTGTCAGGACATCATGGAGGATTCCTTTTTGCCAAATCTTTTGAAAGAGATTGGCAATCAGGAAATAGACGTTGTCACAGGTGGCCCGAGCTGCCAGTCGTTCAGCCTTGCGGGGCGCAGAAAAAAACTTGACAAGCGTGACGATTTGTTCTATCATTACCTAAAGGTTATCAAGGCTTTGCATCCCAAGTATTTTGTCATGGAAAATGTGAAGGGTATTCTTACAAAGGACGAAGGCAGGATAAAAGAGTGCATTCTCCGTGAAATAAGATCTATTGTGGACGATGCCAAGATGGGGCAGTTGTTTGCTTTTATGGATGACGTTCTCAAACCCAAAATGGCAGGTTCGCTCTATTACGCCCTGTACATCCGTCTGTGCATGGAAACATCGGCAGGCGATTGGGACAAGCAGAACGAGACCTTTTTCAACACCCTCGACCAACAGTTGAAGGATGTCACCAAGCATTTGCCCTACAGCGTAAGCAAGAGTGACGAAAGTGTAAATACGATTCGTCATGGACTCCTGCTGCTGAAAATGAAACAACAACGTGATGCTATTAGAAAGCAGGTTATCCAGCTGAAAACCAATGCGCACATCGACAACGATACGTTCATGGACGGATACAATGCCATCATAGAAACCATTTCCGATGAGCAGATATTGGAAAAGACGCTTAATGCCGTGGACGAGGTTGTCAAGAAGGGTGACTGCAAAGATGAAGCCAATGTTTTGAAAAAGTCGCTGGAATTACTTACCTCCACGTTCGACGAGTGCATAGAGTATATCCAAGAGCAGATCAAAGACGATGCCAAACTTCTCAATCATCTAAATGAATTGATGAGCGAAATACGACTTTATAACATCGAAGAACCTCTTGTCCTGCTTTCGTCAAACTATGGTGTTCCGCAGAATAGGGAAAGAGTGGTCTTCATCGGATGCCGTAACGACCAAGAAATAATTAAAGAAATTCCAGCTACCGTTGCAGAAAACGATAAGGTAAAAGTATACGAGGCAATTTGGGACTTAAACATGGTTAGCAATGGCGAGACGGCAACATCATACAAGAAGCCAAAATTGATTCCAAAATTTGAACATACCAAAATTCAAAGGGCAATACAAGGCGAACCAGATAGCCGTGGATTGTTATTCTCAGAATGGTCAAAGATAGGACGGTTAGGACATCGGTTCACATTCGATGAAGAACCTTTCTACGTGTTGAATATGAATGAATTGAACACCCCAAAGAAATATCAACACATGGAACTATTCAATCATCAGACTAGCCTACAGAACGAGAAGGTTAGAGAACGGTTAAAGATTATTGCGGAACATGGCGACTATGACGAGGCAAAGGCAGAACTGAAAGAAAAGGGATTGGATTCGCAGAAGCGCAATTATGTGGTCTTGAATCCGCTCGGGCAAAGTCCTACGGTATGCACAATGCCCGATGACTTTATCCATTATTCCGCTTATCGTCCAATGACTGTTCGTGAAATGGCTCGCCTTCAGAGCTTTGACGACTCGTTTATATTTCAAGGGAAACGGCAGACAGGAGGCAATAATCGCCAGAAGGAGATTCCGCAATATACCCTTGTCGGCAACGCCGTGCCACCACTGATGGCAAGAGCAATTGCTAACACTTTGTTGAAACATATAAAATAGGAAGTCTATGATACACATGAGGTCATTCAATAAGTTTGAGGAAAATAATCTAAAATTCCTCACTCAGAAGAACATCGAATACACAATCGTTCAGATAACAGAAACTGGATATAAGAAAAGTATTCTCGATAAACAAGAAGACCAAACCTATGCTTTTTCCAGAGAGCGATCTAATAAGGTTGGGTTAACAGCGCTCCCCGTACTTTAGATTGTCCGTCAAGTCCTGTCTTTGACAATGAAAGAAAAGGGCAGCCGCTTCTTGCAAGGGCTCTAAATGACAATCAGTTCGTGGTCGCACGCAGGCAGAAAACGATGGAGCAGGTCAGCCGTCTTGACTTTGATGAAACAGTTGACGGTGCCGTCAGAGCAGCAGTAGTCCTCGTTCCGGGCAATGTCGCGGTCCATGACGAACGCCACGTCGCGGGCAGACTCAAGGCACGCGCTCAGCACCGTGGTGGCGCCGTGTTCCGTGCCGGCAATCTCCAGCAGTTTGCCGGCCGGCGCGAACGAGACGCGCGGGATGCCCAAGGCCCGGCCGAAGTCTTTGGTGACAAACGGCTTGTCTCCCCGGGTGACGTACAGATAGAAAAGCGTCTGCTGCCTGTTGCACAAGAATATGGACTTCACCACTTTTCCGCCAATCCCTTTGTCGATGTTGAGGCAGTCCTCCATCGTGATGCCCGGGTCGGTTTCTACCCGCTCAAACGGAATCGACAGTTCCTCAAACATTTTGTAAACCTTTTCTTGCAGCGGGGTAGCGAAAACCGGCGGCGGCGTTGTCATCTTGTCGCTAACGTAGAACATGTCCGTAAGTTTTGGTCTGTTTTTTCAGAAAGGCGCAAAAGTATCCTTTTTTCGGACTTCCCTTTGTTTCCCTACCTCTTTTTTTAGTACTTTTGCCGCCGTCAACGCGTATGGAGCGGAAGCCATACGACAGCGTCCCGGACACGTCCGGCAACGGAAAAGACAAACATATAAAATCAACACGCATAACAACTAATAACATGGGAAGAGCATTTGAATACCGCAAAGCAAGAATCTTCAAACGTAACGCATATTTGGCACGCACCTTCACCCGCCTTGGAAAGGAAATCACGATGGCGGCAAAGGCCGGCGGCCCCGACCCTGACCAGAACTCGAAATTGCGCCTGCTGATCCAGACGGCCAAGAACGAGAACATGCCTAAGGACAATGTGGACCGTGCCATCAAGCGCGCATTCGAGAAAGACACTTCAGACTACAAAGAGATGGTTTACGAAGGACGCGGGCCCCATGGCATCGCCATTATGATCGAGGCCGCGACCGACAACAACCAGCGTACCGTCGCCAACATCAGAAGCTATTTCAACAAACTCGGCGGCTCTCTGGGCACTTTCGGCATGCTCGATTTCCTGTTCGACCACAAAAGCATCTTTACGGTGGCCCGCACTCCTGAACTCGACATGGAAGAGTTTGAACTGGCTATGATGGACTTTGATGCCGAAGTGGATGCCGACGACGAGGAAGTCATCGTGATGGCCGAATTCCAGTCGTTCGGAGCCATACAGAAATATTTGGAAGACAACAAGTTCGAAATCAAGAGTTTCCGCTTCGACCGTATTCCCAAAGAACTGAAGACGCTCAACGACGAGCAGCGTGCGGAAGTGAACAAACTCCTCGACAAGATCAATGAGGACGAGGACGTCACCAATGTCTATCATAATATGGAGGAACCCGAAACGGCTGAAGAGTAGGGGACGGAACATTTTTTCAATTGCAAACACAAACACCACCAAACATTATGTATTATTACAAGTTCCGTGTTTATTACGATGCAGTGGAAGACTTCGTGCGAGATGTCGAGATACTCGCCAATGACAATTTCGAGTCTTTGCACAAGATTCTTTATGATTGTATCGGATTGAAGGGCAATGAGTTCGCCTCGTTTGCCATCTGCGACCCCAAATGGAACAAGCAGAAAGAGATAACGCTTATGGACACGTCGGAGGAGGAGGACGTGGAGACTCCAGAGTACGACGATGAGGACTCTTTCAGCATGAAGAGCCATCTGCCCAAGTTTGTCATGAAAGATGCCGTGTTGAAGAATTTCATCACTGACCCGCACCAGCACATTCTGTACGAATACGACTTCATGAACCCCAAGGTTTTCTATCTCGAACTCCAGAAAGTGCTTCAGACGGACGATGCTTCGTTGTTCCCGCGCTGCACTTACAAGTCTATGGAGATTCCGGAGCAGTTGAAAGCTTCGGACATCCCCAATCCCGAAGACCCCGATTTCGAGGATGACATCGAAGATGAAGATGATGACTACTGCGACGGAGGTTACAACGAGGAGGATTTCGAGAATCTGAATGACTTTGCGCCCGGCGAATACTGACAAGACGCTCTTGGTAATCACCGGCCCCACCGCAGTGGGCAAAACGGATTATACAATCAGCCTGGCGGAGAAAATAGGAGCGCCGGTATTGTCGGCCGACTCCCGTCAGATGTACCGGGAGATGAAAATTGGCACAGCCGCCCCTTCCGCCGAAGAACTGGCACGCATACCGCATTTTTTTGTCGGCAATCTCTCCATCCACGACTATTACAACGTTTCCATGTTCGAGCATCAGGCGCTGGAACTGTTGGAGACGCTTTTTCTGCAACATCCTGTTGTCATCATGACCGGCGGCAGTCCGCAGTACATCGAGGCCGTATGTAGCGGCATTGACGAACTGCCCGACCCTGATCCGGCGATAAGGCAGTATGTAAACCGGCTGTTCCTGCAAAGCGGCATAGAAGCCCTGCGCGCACAGCTGTCAGTGGTTGACCCTGCATTTTACGGAAAGGTGAACCACAACGACCACAAACGGATGATACGGGCGTTGGAGGTGAGCCTGCAAGTAGGAAAGCCATACTCGTCTTGTTTGCGGCAGACCGTGCGGCAGCGCAGTTTCGACATCGTGAAACGCTATTTGAACCGGCCGCGCCATGTGTTGTTTGACCGCATTGGGCAGCGAGTTGACCGGATGATGGAGGCGGGACTGCTGGACGAGGCGAGGAGTTTGTATCCCTACCGCACACTGAACGCACTCAATACGGTGGGCTACAAAGAGTTGTTCGCCTGTTTGGAGGGAAAGTGTACCCTCGGGCAGGCGGTTGAGGACATCAAGACGCACACGCGCCGCTATGCCAAACGCCAACTCACATGGTTCAAAAGAGACTACGAAGAGGTGATGCTGTGAAAGCATACGGCCCGGCTGCGCAGTTGACGGAAAAACAAGACGTAAGGTTTTTTCGTCCGGCGCACGGGCCCAGGGCTGACGTATGACTTATGATGAAAGAGGGAACAATATGCGTAACGCCCATAAACTCTAAACTCTAAATTCTAAATTCTGTTTCGACCGGAAGCCGCGCCGCCATACCTGAATTTTGTGTATGATTGCACGTTTTTTTGAAGTGGCTTAAAAAGTGCCGTAAACAGAAAGAACAAGTTTTATTATTTCTAAATGGGACAAAAAAAGGAATTTACAGAATCTCGGCACAAAGTCACTTTTATAGACCTTTTTTGCAGGTACGGGCGGCATAAGCGAAGGATTCATCCAGGCCTATACAGAGGAGAAATATTTTGATCTGATACTGGCCAGTGACATAAACGAGAATTGCGAACTTACCCATCGGGCCCGTTATAACAATGTGTTAGGGATGGATGCCGATTTCCTCTGTCAGGACATAATGGAAGATTCCTTTTTGAACAATCTTCTGGAAAGGTTGCACGGGCGGAGCGTGGATGTAGTAAACGGAGGACCGAGTTGCCAGTCATTCAGTCTTGCAGGAAGAAGGAAAAAACTCGACAAGCGTGACGACCTTTTCTATCATTACTTGAAAGTGATAAAGGCCTTGCACCCGAAGTATTTTGTAATGGAAAATGTGCGAGGCATCCTCACAAAAGATGAAGGACGCATCAAAGACCGAATCATCAGGGAAATCCGATCCATCATCGATACTATGGCATTCGGGCAAACGCTTGATTTTCTGGATAGTCATCTGAGACATTTGATGAATCCATCATTGTACGCTTTGCTTTTGCTCAAACTGAAGATGGAAGTGTTTGACGACGAGTCCGGAAAAATCGAAGAGGCGTTCTTTGACAACCTTGAAAGCCAACTGCGCATTTTGACTTCAAAGAACCTCTCGTATAATGTCAGCAAAAGCAATGAAGCCGTCAATACGGTTCGTCATGGGCTTGTTATGTTGAGGGAACGGAAACTGCGCGAAGAAATCCGAAAACGCATCATTCAACTGAAAACGTCTGCCCATATCGACAACGACAGGTTTGTGGATGATTGCAATGCTATGGTGGAAACGATTTCAACGGAGCAGATCTTTGACAAGATGAACAGCGCCATTGATGCCGTATCTCTTTTCGGAAATTGCAAAGAAGATGCGGAAATGTTAAAGTTGTCGCTGTAATTCCTGGTTTCGACTTTTGACGGCTGTGTGGATTTTATCAGGGAAAAGCTTTCAGGCGAGAAAGATAAGCTGGATGTTTTTGACGAATTGATGCGACATGTTCGTCTTTACAACTTAGAAAAGCCCATCGTGGTGTTGTCGGCCGATTATGGCGTTCCTCAAAACAGGGAGCGGGTGCTCTTTATAGGTTGCAGGAACGAACAAAAACACATAACAGAGATTCCGGCAACCGTTTCCGAAAATGACAGAGTGAAGGTTTACGAGGCCATTTGGGATATGGACATGTTGGGAAACGGCGAAATTGCCGAAAAATACAAAAAGCCCAAAATGATAGCAGCATACGAGAGCCAAAAGAAAAAAAATCCGTGCAGGGCAATCCCGATGAGCAAGGGATGTTGTATTCAGAATGGTCGAGAAAAGGCAGATTGATCCATCGATTCACTTTTGAAGAACAGCCTTTTTATGTGTCAGCAATGTCTGAATTGACAAGTCCAAGACAGCATAAAAAGATGGAATTGTTCAATCATCAGACCAGCGCGCAGAATGAGGTCGTACGCAAGCGTCTTAAAATCATTGCGAAACATGGAAGTTATGAAGAGGCAAAGGCAGAATTGAAGGAGGAAGGACTTGAGTCTAACAAACGAAATTACACGGTAATAGACCCGCTTGGACAAAGCCCGACGGTATGCACTATGCCCGATGATTTCATCCATTATACCGCTTGCCGTCCTTTGACCGTGCGGGAAATGGCCCGCCTGCAGAGTTTTGATGATTCTTTTGTGTTTCAGGGGAAACGCCAGACGGGCGGAAACAACAGACAGATGGAAATCCCTCAATACACGTTAGTTGGGAATGCCGTCCCGCCGTTAATGGCAAGGGCTATAGCAAATGTCATCCTCGAAAGCATAAAATAGCGCTTATGTTACATATGCGACCCTTCAGCGAGTTTGAGGAGCATAATCTGACATTCCTGACACAAAAGAATGTTGAATTCACGTTGGTTCAGATAACGTCAACGGGCTACAAAAAGAGCATTCTTGATGCCACGGATCCTATGCGCCAATATTTCAAAGACCACGGAATGCACGACTATGCTCTTCAGTGTCAGGGACAAGAACATAAGGTGTTTCAACCCACCGCCATCATTGACGAATCATCTATTGCGGAAACGGCAACATCGCTATATCGTCCGGAAACAAAGAAAGGAGATCCGCGCTTATGGACCAATGGCCTTAAGAAGTATTGTTGCCCTAACGATATTCTGTTGATGTTGTATCATGACAATCTGCTTTATGTCGTGAATGTGACAAAAGTCGATATTGCGAAAGTTTGCAATTCACGCATCATAACGCCGCTTAAGAATCTGATTGGGCGTGTTAATGCCGAAGTGATGAGCACTGCAAATGAACTTGTTGACTTGTTGAAAGAAATGGCCCCAAAAGGGCATCCGTCACAAGTGTTGGCTGACACTGGCATAGGCCGTGCAATAGAAAGTCTCTTGGGTGTAGAAATGAACAATTCCAAACTGCCGGACTATAAGGGTATAGAATTGAAGAGTTTAAGGGACGAATGGCCGGGAATCCGTCCAACATTATTCTGTCAAGTGCCGGATTGGAAGAACAGCGCATTTAAGTCGGCAAAGGAGATAGTGGAGAAATACGGATACCCCAAGCCTAACGATAGCGGGCAAATGGTCAAGACCTATCAAAATACGCTGTACTGCAATAAAGTTAATTCGCAAAGTTTAGGATTAACGCTTTTTCCTCTTGGAAAAATTCTTTCAATTGAGGAAAAGAAAGAAAAGAAGGATGCCAATAGCAGTCTGAAATACGTTAAAATAGCGGATGTCGCCCAATGGCAATTGCCGCTGTTGCACCGCAGGCTTCTTGAAAAACACCATGAAACATTTTGGATTGAAGTGGAATCCCGTAAAGAATGCGGCAAGGAGTTGTTCCGTCCAACGTTAGTGTAGCATACAAAAAATCCGGTGGTGTCGCAATTTGACACGTTGCTTGACGCCGGTTACATCTCGGTCGATTTGCTTTTGTCTCGTCCGGGCGGATGCGGAGACACTGTCGCTTTCAAGATGAAAAAACAAGCACGGGCGATGCTTTTTCCTGAAAGTGAGCAGATCCGGCTGCGCAGTTGACGGAAAAACAAGACGTAAGATTTTTTCGTCCGGCGCACGGGTATAGGGCTGACGTAACAATTATTGAATGAGGAATTAGGAATTGAGGATGGCAATACGCGTAGCGCATCTAAATTCTAAATTCGTGCAGTAGCCGTGTGTTTTGTGCGGCGGCCGTTGCGCCATACCTGAATTTTGTGTATGTTTGCACGTTTTTTTTGAAGATATGGGAAAACACATTTGCAAAGTCTATAACGCCTCCAGTAACGCACTCCCCTCTTACGAGTCGGAGCAGGCGGCCGGCTTGGACCTGAGGGCGAACCTTACGGAAAACATGGTGTTGCATCCCGGTCAACGCGCCCTGGTGCCCACGGGTCTCTATATAGAACTTCCGCCTCGTTGCGAGGCGCAGGTACGCCCCCGCAGCGGCCTTGCCCTCAAACACGGCATTACGGTGCTCAACAGTCCCGGCACCATAGACCCCGACTATCGGGGAGAACTCAAGGTGCTGCTCGTCAACTTGTCGCAGGAACCGTTTGAAATCAGGCACGGAGAACGCATTGCCCAGATGGTAGTCTCGCCCTTTATGCAGGTACAGCCGGTAGCGGTACAGAGCCCCGAAGAACTGTCGGAAACGGAACGCGGCGCTGGCGGATTCGGCCATAGCGGAACTAAATGACATGGATACGATGAAAAGGTTTTTCCTGCTGGCAATGCTCTCTTTTGCCGTCTCGCTGCCACTGCCGACGGCAGCACAGAACAACAAGAAGACGCGCAACGTGGCCGAGACATCCGAATCTGCCGTCAGCGCACGCAAACTTTCCGTCAAATTCACCGAGGGCCTCAAGGCCTATTACGCCGCAAATACAGCCGAAGCCCTCAGCGTATTCAACGGAATCGTGCTCGACAACCCAAAACATGACGCCGCCTGGTTCATGCTCGCCAAAATCGCCAAGGACCGCAAAGACTATGCCGATGCCATCAATGCGCTGCGGAAAGCGCTGAAGATCGACAAGAACAATGTATGGTATAAGGTTGAAATGGCCAAACTCTATGCTCTGACCGACGACTATGCGTACGCCGCCAAACTGTGGGAACAGGTGTGCAAAGAGAAAGACAACAACGAGTACTACCTCTATGCACTGGCCGAGTGCTACATGAGCCTCAACAAAACCGAAAAGATCATTGAAACCTATGACAGGATGGAGAACCTGATGGGCAGCAATGACGAAATCACCCGGGTGAAAGCTTCGCTGTGGCTCTATATGGACAAGGTGAAGGAGGCGGTGAACGAGTATGACAAACTCATAAAGATCTATCCTCATAACGCCGAGTTCTATGTGAAAGCCGGCTTTATCTACCAAAGCAATGACATGTTAGACAAGGCCTATCCTTACTTTGCAAAGGCACAGGAACTTACACCAGACGACCCGGACTTGAACCTTATCCTCTCCGCCTATTGGGAACAACAGCAGCGGCCGGACAAGATGATGGATGCGATAAGGAAAGTGTTTGAAAACCCTAATGTGGGCACTGACGTTAAAAAGCAGTGTATCCACATTTTCATGGCGGCAGCCGTGAAATCCGATGCTTCCGACGAGGAGATGTCCCGCGCCGAGGAACTGGCAGATTTGCTGATACGGATGAACCCCGATTTTTCCGAAGGCTACCTGTGCAAGGCCCGCCTCTGTATTGTCCGCAAAAACTATGCGGACGCGCTGCCGCTGTATGAGAAATCGCTGCAGTACGACAACACTGCATTTGGCGTCTGGGAAGACTATTTCTATGTGTTGGACTCCTTGAAGCAATGGAAGAATCTGCTCAAGTATGAGCAGGAAGTCCAAGAACTTTTCCCGCAGAGCAATCGGGTGCTCTATAGCCTCGGGAAAGCGTATCTCGAAGTCAATGAACCCGACAGGGCGGTGGAGTACTTCAAGCAGGCGATGTCATATTCTTTTACGAACAACGAGAAAACGGTCATATACAAAGCATTGGGCGAAGCCTACCACCAGATGGGCGACGAGAAGGCCGCTGCCATGTACTGGAAAAAGGCCGGTCAGAGATAATGTTTTTTTTGTATCTTTGCCGCCAATTTAAAAATCAAAAATGGATAAGAATACAGTTATTGGGTTGCTTTTGATTTTTGGACTGTTCATGGGCTTCAGCTTCTATCAGACCAACAAGAACAAAAAGATTGCGGAAGAGCAGGCGGCCGCAAGGGCAATGGAAGCGGAGCAGCATCCGGAAGACACGGTTAACCTCTCTTTGTCGGCATCCACGCAGGATACGTCCTCTGCTGTTCCGGCAGACAAGAAACCATCGCCCGCACAGGCATTCTCCAACCCGCAAGTGGTCGCCACCGCCGACTATGTCGTGGAAACCAACAAGGCCATCTATGTGTTCAGCAAGAAAGGCGGTTATCTGAAAAACGCTTACCTTAAGGACATTTACCGATACACCCCCAAAGACTCGGCCAAACAGATGCTTGAACTCTTTGAGGGCGGCACTGACAATATGAACATCGGGCTGATGCTCTATGACCAGACCGAAGTGAACACCCGGGATTGCTGGTTCCTGTCTGAAGTGCAGGACACAATCTCCGTCAAGGAAGGGAAAAAGTCGCTCTCGCTGCGACTTTATCCCAACTGTAAGGGCGACTCGGTGGAGTGCGGAATGCTCGACAACGCTTCCTATATCGAATATCTCTATACGTTCGATGCCGATGATTACCGTTTCGGCTTCAAGGTGCGCTTCGTCAATATGGAAGAGTACCTTTATCCAAACAAGAACAACTATACGCTGGAATGGAATGCCCGTCCGCGCCTGGTGGAGAAGAATTACGAGAACGAGAAGAACATCACGTCCGTCTATTATATGGACAATATGGACGATGTGGACCACCTCGATGAACGCAAGGATGACCGCAAGGAGTTCACCTCCCCGCTCAAATGGGTCTCGTTCAAACAGCAGTTCTTCACCACTTGCCTGATTGTGGATGACAAGCCGTTCCAGTCCGGCACGCTGTCAGTGTCGTTGCCCGACAAGTCTGAAACTTCGGTGCTGAAGAACTGTTCCGCCGAACTCGACTTCAATGTCGCGAACCTTAACACCGGCGATTTCGGCATGACGGTCTATCTTGGCCCAAACCAGTTCAAGCAACTCAAGGGATACGGACTCAAGCTGGAGCGTCAGGTGCCGCTCGGGTGGGGTTTCTTCCTGCTGCATTGGGTGAACCGTTTCGCCATCATTCCGGTGTTCAACTGGCTGGAGGCGTACGGCCTCAGCTACGGCCTCATCATCCTCATCCTGACCATCATCTTGAAAGTGTTTTTGCTGCCGGTAAGTTACAAGACCTATATGTCTTCGGCTAAAATGCGCGCCCTCAAGCCTGAAATCGAGGCCATCAATGCACGTTACCCCAAAGACGATGACATGATGAAGAAACAGCAGGCCACGATGGCACTGTACCGGAGTGCGGGCGTGAAACCCGCCGGCGGATGCCTCCCTATGCTCCTGCAGATGCCGATCCTGATTGCCATGTACCGTTTCTTCCCATCGGCATACGAACTGCGGCAGAAGTCGTTCCTGTGGGCCGAAGACCTCTCCACATACGATTCCATCTGGGATTTCGGCCGCCACATCCCGCTTTACGGCGACCACATGAGCCTTTTCACCATCCTGATGACAATCGCCACGATAGTCTATACCTGGCTCAACAACAAACTGATGAATACCACACAGGGCAACAAGGACCAGCAGCGTATGATGAACATCATGATGTATATGATGCCCGTGATGTTCCTGTTCATGTTCAACAACTTCTCTTCGGCATTGACCTACTACTACTTGCTCTTCAACCTGTTCACGTTCGCCCAGATGTTCATCTTCAGGATGGCGGTCAATGAGAACAAACTGCGCGCAAAGATGCAGGCAAACATGAAAAAGCCCGTCAAGAAGTCGCGCTGGCAACTCAAGATGGAGGCATTGCAGAAACAGCAGGCCCAGATGCTCAAAGGACAACAGAACCGGAAAAGATAATCACTTAGAACTTAAAATACAAAGAGTATGGAAAATCAAGACAAGAATGAAGTTTTATCACGTTCGATTAAGGCAGGAAAAAGAACCTATTTCTTCGACGTGAAAAGCACGAGGACAGACGAGCTTTACTTGACCATTACGGAAAGCAAGCGCAAGTACAACCAGGATACGGATACTTTCTTTTACGAGAAACACAAAATTTTCCTTTATAAGGAGGATTTCGAGAAGTTCCAGAATGCCCTGAACGGCGTGATTGATTTCATCAACACCGGGAACGTTCCCGAGGACAACATGTTCAATCCGGATACGGAGGACACGCTGGGACATAACATCGATGTTGACTTTGACGATTTAGACCTGAACTTATAATGGGCAAGATCGTAGCAATCGTGAACCAGAAAGGCGGCGTGGGGAAAACGACCACTGCCGTCAACCTTGCTGCTTCGCTTGCGGTGTTGGATTTCAAGATCCTGCTGATAGACGCAGACCCACAGGCCAATGCCTCCAGTGGGGTGGGGTATGAGCCCGACGAGAACGCATGCAGCATCTACGACTGCATGATCGGCAACAAAATGGTGCAGGAGACGATTGTATCCACATCTGTCCCTAATATGGATCTGTTGCCGGCAACCGTAGACCTTGTCGGCGCCGAAATTGAGATGATCTCGTTCGACCGGCGGGAATACCGGATGAAAGACGCCATTTATGCCCTCAAGAATGACTACGATTTTATTTTCATCGACTGTGCCCCATCGTTGGGCCTTATCACGGTGAACTCTCTCGTGGCTGCCGATTCTGTGCTCATACCTGTGCAGTGCGAATATTTCGCCCTCGAAGGTCTCGGCAAGTTGCTCAACACCATCAATCTGATACAGTCGAACATGAACACGGACTTGAACATCGAAGGCATTTTGCTCACGATGTACACGTCCCGTTACAAATCCTCGAATGCTGTTGTTGAAGACGTGAGGCAGCATTGCCGCGACTTAGTGTTCGATACGGTTATTTCGCGGAATGTGCGCCTGAGCGAAGCACCGAGTTTCGGAAAGCCCATAGTGCTCTATGACGTGCAGTCACGAGGTCATACCAACTATCTGAACCTGGCAAAAGAGTTCCTGAATAAGAATGGTTATACGATTTAAATATAAGGTGAAAGCATTATGACAAAGAACGACAAGCCCTCTTTGGGCAAAGGGCTGGGGGCAATTCTCGGCACCATGGACATATCAACCTTAAACACTCCTAAAAGCCATATTGCCGCAGGCAACAACAGTCTGATAAAGATAGATACCATTGAACTGAACCCTTTTCAGCCTCGAAAGCACTTTGACGAGAAAGAGCTGCAGGAACTGGCACAGTCCATAAAGGAAGACGGTCTGATTCAGCCTATCACGGTACGTCCTGTAGAGAACGGCAAATACCAGCTGATTTCTGGCGAACGCCGTTTGCGTGCATCCAAACTGCTCGGGCTTACCGAAATAGCCGCATATGTGCGCACCGCCGATGATATGCATACCGCCCAGATGTCGCTGGTGGAGAACCTGCAGCGTTCCGACCTCAACGCGATTGAGGTGGCGGTAAGCTTCCAACTGCTGATGGACGAATGTGGATTGTCTCAGGAAGAGATCAGCGAAAAGGTGGGCAAAGACCGCAGCACGGTGTCCAACTATCTGCGACTGCTCAAACTTTCACCCGAGGCGCAGGTCGCCGTCAGGGACAATCTGGTCTCTATGGGGCACGCCCGCGCTATTGTGGCCGTGGAAGACGAAGAAATGCAAAGCAAGATCATAAGACAGGTCATCAATGACAAACTCTCCGTGCGCCAAACCGAAACGCTCGTCAAGAAACGTCTTTCCGAACTGAAAACCCCGAAGACAAAAGTCAAGATCACCCTTTCAGACGAGATCCGCTCTTTCCAGACAGATTTTTCCAAGAAACTGAATGCCAAGGTGAACATCCGGAAGGACATCTCCGGGAAAGGCACACTGTCGATTCCTTTCAAGTCTGACGAAGACTTGCGGAGAATTATCGACCTGCTGCAATAATTGAACGGTCAGAACGTTAACTGTTCTGTTGATCCGACGGCTATGCACCATTTCAAACAATCTGTCCTGATGCTCTTCTTTTTGCTGCTGGCTTTCCCGGCAGTGTCAGAAGCGCCTTGTGCATCATCGGCCGGCAAAATGGCCGACAAGGATTCCGTAAAGACAAGTCCCCATAGCCCTACTGCAGCAATGCTCCTCTCTGTCATCCCGGGCGGTGGGCAGATTTACAACAAAAAGTACTGGAAAGTGCCTGTCGTTTACGCTTGCCTCGGTGCTTCCGCCTATTGCATATACTATACCGGCAGCGAAATGTCCGCCTACCGCAACGAGTATATCAACAGGAAAAACGGGGTGGTCTCTAAACTCAACCCCGACTTTGCCAGCATCCCCGACGAGAACCTGATAAAACAGAAAAACCAATACCTGCGCTATATGGAAATCTCTATCGGGGTGACCGCCATCCTGTATGCTTTGAACATTATTGATGCGGTGGTGGATGCCCACCTGTATGATTTCAACATATCGGACGACTTGTCGTTGAGGGTGTCACCGGCTTTGCTGGACAACCGGTTGGCTTCCCCTTCACTGCCTGTTTACGGCGTAAGCCTTTGTTTTAAATGGTAAGAGCATGAAAATAGCAATATTAGGATACGGAAAGATGGGGCGGCAGGTTGAAGAAATACTGCGCCGGCACAATCACGACATTGTGACTGTCATCGATAACGAGGAGGAGTGGGACGCACGTATGGCGCAGTTCCGGACTGCCGATGCGGCCATTGACTTCTCCGTGCCTTCAGCGGCGTTGCATAATATGTTCCGTGCATTCGAAAACCATGTGCCCATTGTGGTGGGCACCACAGGATGGATTCCGCATATGGAAGAGGTGAAAGCCCGATGCGTACAATGCGACGGTTCGATGGTCTATGGCTCAAATTTCAGCATTGGAGCCAACCTTTTTATGCAAATGAACCGTTTTCTGGCCTCATTCATGAATGGCCAGCCGCAGTACCGCGCAGAGATCGACGAGACACACCACGCTATGAAGAAAGACGCTCCAAGCGGAACGGCCATACGTCTGGCTGCCGACATCGTGAAGGCGATTGACCGCCTCGACGCTTGGGAACCGGCCGGACAGACCACATGCGAGAAGATACTGCCCATTGTCTCACAACGTATCGGCACCGTGCCCGGCATCCATGTGGTCTGTTGGAAGTCTGACGTTGACGACATTCGGATTGTCCATGAGGCACACAGCCGTAAAGGTTTTGCCGAGGGGGCAGTCAAGGCCGCCTGCTGGCTGCTTCGTCACCCCGGCATCCACGATTTCCAGGATATTGTTTTTGAACTTGACAAATAATACCAAAAAGCACAACATCAACCGTAAAATACCATTTCAATGTACATTTCAACACCTATACTCATTACCATTCTGCTGATTATGTTTCTCGGCTGGCAAATCGGTATATGGGGTATCTTCAAAAAAGCAGGAATTGCACCATGGAAGTCGGTGATACCGTTCTATAATGTATGGCTATGGATCAGAAAGGTCATAGAACGCCAATGGTGGTGGTTTCTGCTCTTTCTGATTCCTTATATCGGCATCTTCATGTTCTTCTATATGATATGGGAGACCATTCACCAGTTCCGGAAGTTCGGATATGGACCGCTGATATTGGGCACGCTTTTTTTCCCGTTCTATATGCCCTATCTGGGATGGTCGGAAAGAGAGCAATACACGGGCCGGAGCGAGTTGCCGAAGGTCAAGAAGACTAGCGCGCGCTCCTGGGGCGACGCATTGATTTTTGCAGTGGCAGCTGCCTACATTATCCGCTGCTGCTGGTTTGAACTGTACAAGATCCCGACTTCGTCGATGGAAAGCTCCTTGATGGTAGGCGACTTCCTGTCGGTAAGTAAACTCTCATATGGGGTAAGAGTGCCTAACACGCCGGTTGCCGTGCCTTTTGTACATAACAGGCTTCCGCTGACACAGTCCGCCAAATCTTACACCGAAATCATAAAACTGCCCTATTTGCGTTCCAAGGCGCTGCGCCCGATCCGCAACAACGATGTGGTTGTCTTCAATTATCCCGACGGCGATACGGTGGTGCAGGAAAGACAGGCCGAAAGCTATTATGCTATTGTGCGCGAGTTTGAAGCGATGCTTAACCCGAAAGCCTCCCGAGCAGAGAAAGAGAATGTCTATTACCGCTACTCGCCTGAGACCATTGCTGACATGCAGCGAAAATATGGCGGAAACTACTATCCGGGCAAGGGGCGCGAAGCCGTATGGAAAGAGTACAATGTGATAACCCATCCGGTTGACAAAAGAGAGAATTATGTGAAACGGTGTGTCGGCATTGCCGGAGACGAACTCGCCGTAATAGGTAGGCAAGTCTATATCAACGGGAAACCCGCAAACAACCCTGAACGTCTCCAATACTCGTATTTTGTGTCGCATCCGTCAGGCATGCAACTCTCATCGAAAAAGCGCAAAGAACTCAATATCAATGAGGAAGACTTGCAGAAAGCTGCGCCTAACGTGTATGTGCTGCGCCTTACCGACGAACAGTGCAACCGTCTTGCCAAAATGGGTTTCTCTCTGCAGCTGATTGAAGAAAAGCCTGATGTTTATGATCCCGCCATTTTCCCCCATTCGCCCGCCTATACTTGGAACAAGGACAACTTCGGCCCGATCGTAATCCCGTACAAAGGGATGACGGTACAACTTGATACCCAGAATGTTGTGCTGTATGACAAGATCATCAGACAATACGAAAACAACACGCTTGCCGTGAAGGAAGGCAAAGTCTATATCAACGGCAGCCCCGCAAAATCCTACACATTCAAGATGAACTACTATTTTATGATGGGCGACAACCGCCACAATTCCGCCGATTCCCGTTTCTGGGGTTTTGTGCCGGACGACCATATCGTGGGCAAGGCTTCGCTGGTGTGGCTTTCTATTGACAAGTACAAGGATTTTGGCGAAAAAGGGAAGATACGCTGGAACCGTATGTTCAAAAGGGTGAAAATGTAAAGAATGACAAGCGTTTTGACATATTTCAGATAAAGCAAAACGAAAAGACAGGATGATGAAAAGAATTAGTTTGTTCGGTTTTATTGCGGGCTTGATGCTGTTGGCAACGCCGCGGCTTTCCGCACAGAACGATTTCGAGATTGCCAAGAACGTGGACATATTCGTCTCGATTTTGAAGGAACTCAATGACAAGTATGCGGACGAGATTTCGCCGGGACAATTGACCCAAACCGCCATCGATGCTATGCTGGAGAGTCTGGATCCCTATACGGTCTTTTATCCTGAATCAGAAATAGAAGACTACAGGATGATGACAACGGGGCAATATGGCGGCATAGGCGCCCTTATTCAGCAGAACGGCAAGGAAGTGGTTGTTTCAGAGCCGTATGACAATTCTCCGGCACAGAAAGCCGGCGTCCGCGCCGGCGACATCGTCATGAAAGTGAACGGGCAGACAGTCGATGGCAAGAACTCCTCAGACGTGAGCGCCGCCATGAAAGGTCAGCCCGGCTCAACACTTGTGCTCGAGGTTTACCGGCCCTTTGCTGATAAAACGATGACTTTCAACATCATGCGCGAAGAGATAAAACTGCCCAATATTCCATATTCCGGAATGCTTGGCGATGGTATCGGCTATATCAAACTCGACCAGTTTACTGAAAAGGCAGCCACAGAGGTGAAAGAGTGTTTCATGAAACTGAAAGAGGACGGAATGAAGTATCTGATCCTCGACCTGCGCAATAATGGCGGCGGTCTCCTTGGCGAAGCAGTTGGTATCATGAACATCTTTGTGGAAAGTGGGGTTACAATCGTTGAAACGAAAGGCAAGATTCCGGAGCAACAGCGGGTGTTCAAAACACAGTTGCCCGTTACGGATAAGCAAATACCAGTCGCCGTACTCGTGAACGAACACAGCGCCTCGGCATCGGAGATTGTCTCCGGCGCTTTCCAGGACCTGGACAGAGGAGTCATCATCGGCAAGAAAACATACGGCAAAGGTTTGGTGCAGAATGTGCTCCCCCTTGACTACAATACCAGTCTAAAGATAACTGTTTCAAAATATTATATACCTTCCGGCCGTTGCGTGCAGAATGTCGACTATTTCAACCATGACACCACCAAGGCAGTGAAGATCCCCGATTCCCTGGCGGTGGCGTTCAAGACTAAAAACGGCCGTACGGTCTATGACAAGGGCGGCGTGGAACCCGATGTAGTCACCGAAGACAGCCTCGTGAGCAATGTCCTCGTTGCGCTAGTTCAGAACAACCTGATCTTCGACTTTGCAAACCGCTACCGCTGTACCCACGATACGATTGTGCCGGCTGACCGCTTCAGCGTAGACGACGCGCTTTACGATGAGTTTGTCGCTTTTCTTAAAGGGAAAGACTATAGTTACAAGTCAGAAACGGAGAAATTGCTGGACAACCTGAAGAGTGCGGCCAAGGATGACCGTGTGCTCACTCCGATTTTGCCGCTCTGTGACCAACTCGACCAAAAACTACAGGACGAAAAAAAACAAGACCTGATAAAATACAAGAAGGAGATTTGTTCTTACCTCGCATCCGAAATTGTAGTCCGCTATTATTACCAGAAAGGAAGGTTGATGAACCTGTTGAGCGATGATCCAGATGTACTGACAGCCAAGTCTATCCTGCTTGACACAAAAAAATACAATGGTATCCTCGGCCAGTCGAAATAGCGGATGCTGAAACGGACGACTTTCCACCGTAGTTTTTACCTGCTCTGCACGATGGCACTGGCGGCTATGTTGCCGTTGTCGCATTTCGGCATGGGTTTCTGCTCGTTTTTGTTGCTGCTCAACTGGCTGGCGGAATGGAACTGGAAAGAAAAACTGCGGATGCTCAAACTACAGCGTCAAGGGCTTGTGTTTTCTGCCCTGTATGTCGTATGTTGCATAGGGCTTCTGAAAACAGACAACTGGCCGCAGGCGGTACAGTACCTGCTCAATTCGTTGCCGGTATTGCTCGCTCCGCTCATCATCATCACTTCACCGCCTTTCAGCGCTTCCGACATGAACTGGATATTCAAAGCTGTCATTGGCGGAACAGTCTTTGCGGTTGTCTGCTCTTTGGTCTTTTGGCTTACCCGACCGGTGCAGGACATCCGTCAGATTTCTATATTCATCGACCATATACGCTTCAGCCTCTGCGTCGTTTTCGCCATGGTGCTGAGCATCCGTTTCACGGTTCTATATGTCCGCAACAAAGACATCCGTTTCTGGCTATACGCGGTCGTTTCGCTCCTTTTGATCTTTTACCTGTTCATTTCGCAGACTTTAACGGGATTGGTGCTGGCGTTCGTCCTCTGCATTGTCGGCTTTTTCTGTCAATTGAGGGCTGAAATGGATGTCAGGGGCAAACTGGGGGTGCTTTGTTGTATGCTGGGCTTGTTTACATTTGCCGGTGGTTATGCCGTATTCATTACATGGGACTATTGTCATGACAGAGACAAACGGATCACCGAAACGGTCACCGCATCTGGCAATCCTTACGAGTTTGACGCTGAATCGATTCTCGAAAACGGTCATCGTATCGGATACTATGTCTGCCCGTCTGAATTGCAGGCGGCCTGGGAGCAACGTTCCGATTCGGCATATACAGACCTTATGGAGCAGACTCTTGTACGCTATCTGAACTCCATGGGGCAGCATAAAGACTATTGTGCGGTGATGTCGCTGTCAGATGCCGACATCCGCCGGGTGGAGCAACAGGTTGCCAATGTCGCCTACTTCAAGGAACTGGGGCTTCGTAAATCGTTGTATCAGACATTCTACAGTATCAGTGTTTATCGGAAAAGCGGAAATGTGGATGGTTCGTCGTTGCTGCAGCGTTTTGAACTGTGGGGGGCTTCACTTCGCATCTTGTCTTCTGACTGGCTCCTGGGCGTCGGCATGGGGGATGTGAAAAGCGCTTTGAGTTTACAGTTAGAGAAACAACAATCATCGATTGTCCATCGTCATATTCAAGGTTGCCACAACCAGTACATCACCTTTATGATGCTGGGCGGTGTGTTTGTGGTGGCGTATTTTGTTTTTCTGATGATATATCCTATAGCGGCTATGCGGAAACGCCTGTCGTTTCTGTACATGGCTTTGTCCATTATCATATTCCTTTCATGTATGGTGGAGGATACGATAGACTCGCAGACGGGGCGCTTGCTGTGCTCTGTATTCCTGCCGCTGTTGTTGTTCGGCGGCAAGGAAGATATCGATTAAATGATACCGATGAACTGATGATTTAACATACCAATATACAATATGTTACAAATAATAAAAGAAGGAAACGAAGAAAAATCAACAGAAAAACACTATATTTGTCGCACCCGTTTCTTTGGATTTTGGCCAAAGGATTTCACAATATTCTCTTATCATTAAACGCAAACTAATAAAAACGATTAATGGAACAGATAAATAAAAATAACTGGAAAGAAACCGACTTGAATGTTGATAGTCTATGGATAATTGACGAACGTGATAAAAGTGGTAAGCATGCAAATGTTTATCAAGGTAATTTTATTCCCCAAGTTCCGAATCAATTAATTCGACGTTACACCCAAGAAGGGGAAACTGTTATGGAATTATTTTCAGGTAGTGGAACAACCTTATTTGAATGTGAGACTCTTAAAAGAGATTATATCGGATTTGACATAAACCAACAAATAATTGCGTATGTCAAGGATAAAATGACTGATTGCGATTCCATCAGGGATTCTATCTGTGACTGTGATGTTACAGACAAAGAAGAGTTTGTTAGACACACCAATCAAATATGTAAAGAACGAAATATTGAGAAAGTGGATTTTTTGATTGCCCATCCTCCCTATCTTGACATTGTAAAGTTTACCCAAGATAAACGAGATTTGTCGCAGATAAGCAGTCTGGACACATTTTTGGATAAGTTCACTACAGCAATGTCAAATGGCTTAGCCTACCTGAAAAAGAACCACTATTTCGCTGTGGTAGGAGGCGATGTTTACAAACAAAGCGAGGTGGTTCCTCTTGCCTTTCTAATGATGAATTTGATAAAACAAAACTTCAATGTTAAAATGAAGGGAATAATCGTAAAGAACATTGAGGGTAACAGGGGAAAATTGGGTACGCAAGACATTTGGAAGTATAGGGCACTAAAGAGTGATTACTTTTTATTTAAACACGAGTATATATTCGTTTTTAAAAAATTAGACTGAAATGACCAAAGCAGACTTGTTTATAGAATTGGCTCAACCAAACCATGAAGGTGTAAGTCGGTGGGTGTCAGTGTCTGAATTTGTCGGTAAGTATAAGAGTTTGAAATTAGGGAATGGTGGAAGTTGGTGTCGTGCAAGTTCTACTCTGGCTAAAAAATTTAATGTTGAATTTAACAAAAAGCTCTCGCCTGGGACTTCAATTGATGCGATACGTTTGAATGGCTATAAAATAGAGGAGGTGTTCAATCAGGTCATACGAAAAGACATCAAGGACTTCTACAAAGAACAGCGTTGCGTGATGCTTGGTGTCAAAGGTTTTTCTGAAAACACAAAAATAGATGTTGATCACAAAAATGGACGTAAAGAAGACTGTCGGGTTTTCCAACCTGTCAACACAGCAAATGAGCGATTTTCAACCTCTGTGCAAAGCGGCGAATGATGTGAAAAGGCAGATATGTAAAGAATGCAAGTTGACTAACGAAAGATGGGATGCGACCAATATAAAGGGTAATCCGTATTCTTTTTATGAAGGTGATAAAAATTATACAGAGGAACTCGGATGTGTGTGATGTTACCAATATGATCCCGTTGAATACAGAAAGTCTTGTGCCAGAATAATCTCTAAAGAGGCTTCTGAGCATACTGTAGAATACATAATGAAAAAACTTTACCCAGACGAATGAATTAACTACACATGTTTTTATTGTTGACGAAACCCCATTTTAATTCTGCTGCTTCAGGACGTTATCTTCCATTGAGGTACATAGAATACGAAGTGATAAGTAACAACATCATCTTCAATAACATATCATATTAGCGATGAATTACATTGGTTCAAAACGCTCTCTAATCCCTTTTTTAGTGACTACGATTGAGGACGTGGTCGGCAAGGAACTGCACGACGAAGTATTCTGTGATATTTTCGCTGGAACCGGAATCGTGGGGACTACGTTCAAGCCGCACGTGAAAAAGGTTATTGCCAACGACTGGGAATACTACAGTTATGTCCTAAATAGAAATTACATTGGAAACCATTTGGAAATTGCAAACAAAGAAGAGTGGTTGTCGGAGCTTAATCGACTTGTTGGTGTCGAAGATGGTTTCATATATAACAATTTTTGTGAGGGTAGCGGAAGCAGAAGACAATATTTCTCTGACGAAAACGGCAAGAAAATTGATGCAATACGGATTCAGTTGGAGAAGTGGAAGAAATCTGAAGAAATATCTGAGGACTTGTATTTTTTCCTTCTAACAAGCCTGATAGAAAGTGCCGATAAGTTAGCCAATACAGCATCTGTTTATGGTGCTTTCCTTAAACATTTAAAAAAGACTGCCCAAAGGCCTTTGATTTTAACCCCTGCTTTGTATAGCGTGGATGAGCACACCCACGAAGTCTACTGTGAAGATGCTAATGCGCTAATCAAAAAAATTGAAGGCGATATTTTATACCTTGACCCTCCGTATAATTCACGACAATACGGAGCCAATTATCATTTATTGAATACTATCGCTGAATATAAAGTCTTTACCCCTAAGGGGAAAACAGGTTTGAGGGACTATTCAAGGTCCCTATATTGTGGCAAGAACTCTGTGCAGTCATCTTTTGAAGCTTTGATTGGAGATGCAAAATTTAAGTACATCGTTCTTTCTTACAATAATGAAGGGCTTATGTCGATGACAGATATAAAATCTATTATGTCCCGATATGGTCATTATGATTATGTTAGTCAAGATTATCAACGATATCGGGCTGACAAGGAAGAAAACAGAAACCACTCGGCAGACCATACTGTAGAGTATCTGCATATCCTGGAAAAATAGCAAACCGGTTTTGACTATCATGCTCCCGGAAACACCCGGCACACCTCTGATATGATTTTCGTTCGGCGGCAAGGAAGACATCGATTAGATGATGCCGATGATTTCCGTAATGTCCCGGATGCCTTCTTTGAGGCAAAGGGTTTCAAGTTGGCGGCAGATTTCCTGTCCCGCCAGCGGGCGGCTGAAGTTCACGGTGCCGATCTGCACGGCATGGGCGCCGACCATCATAAAGGCAAGTATGTCTTCGGCGGTGGCGATGCCGCCGATGCCAATGACGGGAATGCGCACTTGTTTGCATACCGAATGCACCATCCGCAAGGCAATGGGACGTATCGCGCTTCCTGACAGTCCTGCGTAAATGTTCTCGAATACAGGTCTGCGCCGGTGGATGTCGATGGCCATAGCCTGAAAGGTGTTGACCAGTGACAGGACGTCCGCACCGGAGGACTCGCAGGCCAAAGCCATGTCCACGATGTTTTCGGCATTGGGTGAAAGTTTGACAATCAATGGCTTGCGGCATACTTTGCGCACTTCTTCGACGACAGACCGGGCAATGTCGGCCTTGATGCCGAAAGCCATGCCGCCGCTTTTCACGTTGGGACACGATATGTTAAGCTCCAGCATGTCAATGTCGCTGTCAGAGAGCAGTTCAGCGCCTTTGATGTAGTCGTCCATGCTGTGACCGCCCATATTGGCGATCAGCACGGTGTCAAATTTGCGCATGTTGCGGACCCCTTCGTTGAGAAATGCCTCAATGCCCGGGTTCTGAAGTCCTACGCTGTTCATCATGCCGGATGGGGTTTCATATATGCGGATGCCGGCATTGCCATCTTTCGGATGAAGCGTGAGCCCCTTGGAGCAAATGCCTCCGAGCGCAGACACGTCATAGAGTTCGTTGTACTCTTCGCCGAACCCGAATGTTCCGGAGGCAGCAATGATCGGATTTTTGAAATGTATTCCTTTAAGGTCAACTGCAAGATTCATGGTAATGTCATGTTAAATTGAAAAAACTTTTGCGGCTTCAAAAACAGGGCCGTCTTTGCATACACGTCTCATGCCGTCAGCCGTCCTGATGCTGCAGCCCAAGCATGCACCTATGCCGCAAGCCATACGCTGCTCCATAGAGCACCAGCAAGGCACGGACTTCTCCTGACACAGTGCGGCCACCTTCCTCATCATGATTTCTGGACCGCAAGTGAATACGGCACCATACTCTTCGGGATGAAGCAGGTCGGTGACAAATCCTTTGTGCCCCTCGTTGCCGGTCTCTGTGGATATGAAGAGGCTGCGGCAATAGGGCACAAAGTCGTCCAAAACGAAAACGTCGTCCTTGAAGCCGAGGAATGCGTCCACGATGATATTCTTTGACGAGAGCTCCTTGGCGGTTTCGCACAAGGGCGGAATGCCTATGCCGCCGCCCACAAGTGCGACTGACTTGGCCTGCAAGGTCTCTATGGGGTAACCGTTGCCTAATGCGCCCAAAAGTTGCATGGGGTCGCCGGGGTTGAGTTGAGAGAGTTTTTGCGTGCCTTTTCCTACTATCCGGTACATAAAACTCAGACTTTCGTTTTCGGCTTTGAAGATGCTGACCGGGCGCAGCAGTGTCAGTTCATTTTCCCAGCATTTGAGCATAAAAAACTGGCCGGCCCGGACGGGCACGCCGTGGTGCGAAGCCGTAAGTACAAAGATGTCTTCAGAAATCCGGTCGTTGTGCAGGACTTTGGATTCAAAGTAGTTCATGATGAGAATTAAATGGTTGACAATTACGGTTCAAGGGCGGGTGTGCTGCAGGATGTCGTTGCGCATGCGGATCGTCTCTTCTCTGGCGCATGCGGCAAAGTCATCTTCGCCGCCTGGCTGTTTGCGCCAGGCGAGCAGAATGCCCCTCGAGGAGTTGACTATGCCACCGTTGCCGTTGACAAGGTACTTGGCTATGTCTTCGGCCTTTCCGCCCTGTGCGCCGTATCCGGGAATAAGGAAGAATGTGGTGTCGAGCAATTCTCTGATCTCTGCCGCCTCGTCGGCATGGGTGCAGCCCATGACACCGCCGATGCCCGAAAAGCCGCATTGCCCGATGAAAGGCTTGCCCATCTCGTTGATCTTCTTGCCTACAACGTGATAGATGCGCTGACCGCCTTCGGTGGGCAGGTATTCTATGTCTTTGGCGCCCTCGTTGGAGGTGCGGATGAGGACAAAGACCCCTTTCCCTTGCTTTTCTATGTATGGGAGATATGGCGTAAGGCTGTCCATACCCATATAAGGACTCAATGTGATGAAGTCGACCTCGAAATCGCCGGTGAAATGCGCCTTGGCATACATCTCCGCAGTTTTGGCAATGTCGCCCCGCTTGATGTCGGCAATGGTCACGGCCTTTTTCTGTCGCAAGTATGACAACGTCTTGGCGTAAGCTCTCATGCCCGCAACGCCGTACGACTCGTAATAGGCGATCTGCACCTTGAAGCAGGCTGCCGTGTCAAGCGTGGCGTCGATCAGCGCGCGGTTGTATTCCCAAAGCCCCTCTTCTACGTTCGGGTATTTGTGGGCAAAACGTTCAGGAAGATAGGTGTAGTCCGTGTCAAGTCCGACACAGACATGCCCGTTCCGGGCAACTTTCTCAAATAGTCTGTCAATGATCATTTCGGTTCTTGTGATTTATGCTTTTGGTGATTCTGTCCGTTAGTTTGCCGGTTCATTTTTCAGTTTTATCATGAACCCGGTACCATGCACATTCTTGATTTCAACAAGAGGCTCGTAATTGTCGAGGTACTGGATCTTGCGTTTCCCTTTTTCCCGCGGGGCTATGTGGTCGGCGCTGTCAACCTGAAGGTAAGAACGTAGTTTGGTGAGGAAAACGTCCATGCTCCGCCCCATGGCGTGGTCCTCTTCGCCCCAGACCTCCTTGAGGATGATTTCGCGCGGGATGAGCTTGTTGCGGTGGTCACATAGCAATTTCAGCAGTTCGGCTTCCTTACGGGTCAGCGTGCGGGTCAATTTCGGGTGTATCAGCAGCATTTCGCTGTAGTTGAAGACAAAATTGCCGAGACGGTAGATTTTGTCATTGGAGGTTACTTTGCGGTTTTCAGTGGCCGGGAATGAACGGCGGAGGATGGCTTTGATGCGCAAGTCAAGTTCTTCGAGGCAGAAGGGCTTGGCAATGTAGTCGTCGCATCCGGCCCTGAAGCACCTGATGCGGTCGTCCTTGCTGGTGCAGTCTGAAAGTATGATGACGGGCAAGTTGGCATCGTATTTCCGTATGTTTTGCAGCACCGCACAGTTGTCCTGCGTCTGCAAGGTCAGGTCGATGATGCAGAGATGAAACATCTTGGAGTGAAACCCCTGCATTGCGGAGTTGTAGTCCGTGTAGTCATATACCTCGTACCCGTTCATCTCAAAATGACCTTTCAATACCTGACGCAGATTATCACTGTCATCAACCAACATGATTTTGTTTTTTTTCGCTTCCATATTTGTTTGTGTTTGGTTTTTCTTTTATGTTAAATTGTTAATAATTGTGATATGATGTGCTGCTTTTTCAAAAGCATTTTGAGATTGTAACGTTTATTTTTAAAAAAAATTGTAAACGTGTCATTTTTTCTTTTTATAATCAAAGGATCCCTTTCTTATAATAAAATGCCCTGTTCTTCCGTTAAGAGGTATATTTCAAAAACCAAAAATATGAATGTGAAGATTCTGTGGGCGGACGATGAGATTGATTTGCTGAAGCCCCATATACTTTTCCTGAAGTCGAAAGGTTATGACGTGTTACCGGCGTTGAGCGGTATGGAAGCGTTGGAAATACTGGAAAAAGAGTTTGTGAACATAGTGTTCCTCGACGAGAACATGCCGGGTCTGAGCGGTCTGGAAACCTTGCAGCGGCTTAAGAAACGCTACCCGCACATCCCCATTGTGATGATAACCAAAAGCGAAGAGGAGCATATCATGGAAGATGCAATCGGTTCCAATATCTCCGATTATCTGATAAAACCGGTGAATCCCAATCAGATTCTGCTTTGCCTCAAGAAGAATATCGACAATAAACGGCTCGTTTCGGAAAAGGTGACGTTAGACTACCAGCAGGCATTCCGCGAATTGTCTATGCGCATCTCCGACCGACTTTCGGTGAAAGAATGGGAAAACCTTTACCGGGATCTGGTGGACTGGGAAATACAGATAGAGAAAATCGAGGACGATAGCATTCTGGAGATGCTGGCAGCTCAGAAAGAGGAGGCAAATATCCGTTTCGCCAAGTTCATCCAAAACAATTACATCGATTGGCTGAACGGCCGCGGTCCCGAAAAGCCTCTACAGTCACATACGGTGCTGAAAGAGAAATTATTTCCCGTGCTCAACGATAGCCGCCCCGTCTTCCTGTTTATGATCGACAACCTGCGCTACGACCAATGGCGCAGCATATACCCGCTGCTGCACGACTATTATTATATTGAAGACGAGTCTATCTGTTTCAGCATTCTACCTACCGCCACCCATTATGCGCGCAACGCGCTCTTCTCCGGCCTGATGCCTTCGGTGATCGCCAGGAAATACCCGCAACTTTGGCTGAATGAAGGCGACCAGGGGAGCAAAAACCAGTACGAGGAGCAACTTTTAGGCGAATACCTGAAACGATACGGCAAGAATGTGAAGTACTCGTACGCAAAGGTGCTGAATATGGATTTTGGGAAGAAAGTGTTTGACAACCTGTATCAGTTGATGAACAATTCGCTTAATGTCATTGTGTTCAACTTTGTGGACATGCTGTCCCATGCCGGCACAGACGTGAATGTGGTGCGCGAGCTGGCCGATGACGAGAAGTCGTACCGCAGCATCACGGCCTCATGGTTCGAGAACTCCATATTGCTGGAGATGCTGAAATACTTGGCCGAGCGCAAGGTGCCGGTCTTCATCACGACAGACCACGGCACTATCAAGGTGAACCGTCCGCTCAAGATTGTGGGTGAACGCGACATGAACACGAATCTCCGTTACAAGGTGGGCAGAAGCAATATGAACTATCCCGCCAAAGAGGTTTTTGAGGTGAAGAACCCTGAAGATGCTTTCCTGCCAAAAGAGAGCATGACCCAGCGGTTTATCTTTGCAATGAATGCCGATTTTTTTGCCTACCAGAACAATTACAACCAGTATGTGAACATGTACAGGAACACGTTCCAGCATGGCGGCATTTCGATGGAAGAGATGTTGACTCCTTTTGTGAAACTGATGCCCAAGTGAAGAGAATGCGTGAGACTGTTTTCCTGACCGCACAGGTCTGTTATTGGCGGTAGGCGTTCAGTGCATTCTGAACAAATCCCCACGAGAATTTCTTAAGTCCGGGTGTCGTGCTCATTATGATGACGACATCCGCTTTTTCTATCTCCTCTTTCAGATTGAAACAGGAAACCATAGTTTCTTTGTCGAAACTCTCGGGATAAGCCGTGGTGTTGTAATACCAGAAGCGGCCGTAAAAGTACATTTCCCAATAGTAACTGTCTGATATGGTCAGCAGGTGCGGCATGTCGGCAGTGTCAGCCGGTTGTTGCCAGTGCCACTGCGGATAGCAGAGCGGATATCCTTTCAGCCGATGGCTCAGGTTGAGCAGGTTGCCGAGGTCATAGTCGGAATGGTCCGGCTTGTTCTGTACCTTGAATTTGTCGGTCACAACGCGGGGCATTTCAGTGTTCCGTGCCTCCGCTATGTAGTGCATCAGGCTGTCGGTTGCCTGCATAGAGCCGTAGTAACTCCAATGTATGCCATATTTGGAGTAGAGCGGGTAGGGAGACGTTGCCTTGTGCGTCATGTAATATTGGTTGTAGTCGATGACAGGAAGTCCCCATTGCTTGAGCAGACGGCTCAGTTGTTTGTAGTTGGTGCTGTCAGTCTCCGCCTTTCTGGAGGTGTCAGTAAGGTATTCCGGAAAGAAGTCGGCTTTGCTGGGGGCAAGAAAGACGAGGAACGTTTTTCCGCGGGCCGCAAGGGTGTCCCGCAGCTGGCGGATCGCTTCGGCTGTGCGTTGCAGCGAGTCGATGCCGACATAGTCGGCACCGTAATGGGCATCAATATAGTCCTGCTCGAAAAGATAGTCCTCCTTGCCGAAGACCACATGGGCGTTGGTCTGTCCGAACATGTCGTAGAAGAAAGTGTTCCGTATACGGACAAAGGAAGCGTGGAATCCCATCTCCTCGTTGAAATGCTTTTCGTACTCGGCCTGAAAAGTGCCGTTGAACCAGTTTTCAGCGGTCAGTTCCGGTCTTTCAGGAACGGTGAAAGCACCATAGAGCGGCTTTTCCGGTATCAGCCGGGTCCATTTCTGCAATAATGGAATAAAAAGCAGGACAAGAAAGAGAATGTTCAGGATCCGTTTCATCGTGGCAGGGTCAGAATTTGAAGTATATGAACGGGTTGAAGCCGGAGGCGGAGAGGGAGGCCGTGCAGGCGGTCAGCAACAGCAAGGCGCAGGCGAAAGTGACGCCGTGCTGCCAGACGGGACGCTGTTCGGCGTAGCAGACCCTTTCGAGCCATTGTCCGGGGCGGGTGGCGGTCAAGAACGAGAACAAAAGGGCGATGCTCATCGTCAAGAAGAACTCCGGCGGGAGTTGCAGTACTCCGCCCTGGAAACTGAACAGTTTCCGGATGAAAAACAGGGCATCGCCGATGCTGTCGAGCCTGAAGAAGACCCAACCGACGGTGACGACGGTGAAAGTCAGCAGAATGCGGAAAACGGCAGGCGTCTTTGACAGCACACGGTTGAGGAAAAGCTTGTCACAGACGATGAAGAAGCCGTGCCAGATGCCCCAGACGATGAAGTTCCAGCCTGCGCCATGCCAGATGCCGCATACGAGAAACACGATGCCCAAATTGAGGTAGGTTCTGAATGGCGAAACGCGGTTTCCGCCAAGCGGTATGTAAAGATAGTCCTTCAGCCAGGCTCCAAGGGTGATGTGCCACCTCCGCCAGAACTCGCTGACACTTTTGGAGGTGTAAGGATTGTTGAAATTCTCGGGGAATTTGAAGCCCATCAGATACCCCAGCCCGATGGCCATGTCAGAATAGCCACTGAAGTCGAAATAGATCTGGAACGAGTAGGCCAAGGCCGCCGTCCACGCCACCAAGCCCGAGACCTCCCCATGCGGAAGTGCGTACAGATAGTCGACTTGTTCTCCTAAAACGTTTGCGATCAGTACTTTCTTTGACAGCCCGATGATAAAGCGGTAGACACCGTACAGCCGGTTGTCTGCCGTGTCGTTGTGGCGGCGGTCAGCGATGTCGTCGGCAATGGTGTTGAAACGGATGATGGGGCCGGCAACAAGCTGCGGGAACATCAGGATGTACAGCAAATAGTCGGTGATGAGCCGCAAGGGGGCGCGTATGCGGCGATAGACGTCGACAGTATAACTCAGCGACTGGAAAGTGATGAACGAGATGCCTACCGGCAAGGCAATCCCGACCCACTCCAGCGGCTTCATGCCGCACGACTGCAGGAGCAGATTCAGGTTGTAAACGAAGAAATTGGCATACTTGAAATAGACAAGCAATCCCAAATTGATGGCTATTGACAAGGCAAGAAGCAACTTGCGGTGTTTGTTCTGTCCATATAGTTGCCGAACAATGAAAAAGTTGACACAAAGAAGCCCCAAAAGGATGAAGATGAACCTGGGGGCACCCCACGCATAGAAGAGCAGACTTGCGGCAAGCAGCACGATGTTTTTCGCTTTCCAGGGCGTGAACCAGTAAACAATCAGGAATAGCGGCAAGAAGGCGAACAGGAAGAAAGTGCTGCTGAATACCATTTTGTATGCTTATTTTTTTTCAGGCGGCAAAAGTAAGGAAAAAATGGTTGCCGTGTGCCGCTATGAACAGGTTGAGCGGCTTGGATTTAACAATTTAACATACAGACATACAACATATTACCCCAACGAAAATTTGCGGAACGAATGAAAAATCAACAGAAAAACATTATTTTTGCCGCTGTGAAAATGTTAAAAAACATAGAAATTTAGAGGCAATCTCTAATTGTTTGTAATTGACAATCAACCTTTTACGAGTAAAAAACGCCTTGAAACCACACTTATAA
>CAVEXN010000018.1:0-47908 GCA_963620035.1 Oscillospiraceae bacterium
CAACAAACTCATCAGACAATACATACCCAAATCAATGAACATCAAGCAATTGACACACAACAAAATACTGGTGTTACAAAACAAGTTGAACTACAGACCACGAAAAGTGCTTTCTTTCGATTTCCCGGCGCATGTTTTTTATAACTTTGCCACTTGAATCTATATTTTGCGTCTAACGCACAAGCCCAGGGCTGACTTAAGACTTATGATGTTAGTTGGAACGATGAGCGTAACGCCTCTAAAGTCTGTATCGTCCGGCACACGTGGCAAACTGGACTTTTTGGCTCATTTCTGTAAAACGTTTTTTGTATTTTTGCGCTTTCGAAAATACCATCAACAACACTTGTTAAAACATCACAGCAAACAAAAAAAAGAAAGATATGAAACCAAAGATTGTCATCGGAAACTGGAAAATGAACAATAATTTCGACGAAGCTGAAGATTTGATTTGCGCTATCGAAGAGAAACTTGAGGATTACAATTTCGCCACCGAGGTGGTACTTTGCCCGCCGCTCGTTTATGCGGAACTGGTCACAGACCATGCCAACGAGGAAGGGAGCAACTTTTACGCCGGCGTGCAGAACGTGAGCGAATTCGAGGACGGCGCCTACACGGGCGAAGTCTCCGCCAAGATGTTGGCAAGTATGGATGTGTCATTCTGTCTGGTCGGTCACTCTGAACGCAGAAAGTATTTCGGCGAAACGAACGAGACGGTATTCAAAAAGATGAACCGTCTTCTGGAGAATGACATCGTGCCCGTGGTGTGCGTAGGCGAAACGCTGGAAGAACGCAAGGCCGGTCAGCACTTCGAGACCGTGAAAAAGCAGTTGGAAGAGAGTGTCTGCCGCCTCAAGCCCGAGCAGATGGAGCGCACGATGATTGCCTACGAGCCCGTCTGGGCCATCGGCACCGGAGAGACCGCCACACCGACACAGGCGCAGGAAATGCTCTCCTTTATCCGTTCGTTGGTAGAAAAACGGTTCGGCACCCAAACCGCCTACGATACTTATTTATTATATGGCGGGAGCTGCAATGCCGGCAATGCACTCGAACTCTTCTCGCAACAAGATATTGACGGAGGACTTATCGGCGGCGCTTCCCTCAAGGCCGATGAGTTCTTCAAGATTGTCGAAGCAGGCGAAACTGTGCTGAAAGACAACTAATCAAACCGGCGACTGCCATGAAAAACATTCTTCTTGCCTTACTTACAGTTTTCTTGTGGGGTGCGAACTGTTTCTGTCAGGAAACAGCGGATCCAGATGTCTGCCGACAGGTGATGGACAAGGAAAGCGAAAAACTTTTCAAGAAAGCACGCGGTCTTCAGAAAGACGGCAAGAAGAATGAGGCCTTGGCCATCTACGAGAGCATTCTGGAAGAACACCCCGACTACCTTGACGTGAACTATTATTACGCAATCAGTTACTATTTGCCTATCAAAGCGAACAACTACCATGCAAAGGCAAAGGACAAGTCTGACCTGCAAAAGGCGTTGGCGGCTTTCGGGCGCATGTTTGACGTATGTCCTTACTATAAGCCACAATGCTGCCTCTACGCCGCACGGCTTGCCTACTTCAACGAACTGTTTCCTGAATCTCTGCGTTTCGCCCACTTCATCGTGGACAATCCCGACTTGTACGAAAAAGGAAGCCAGAATGCGCACGAGCCCGACTGGGTAGAAGAGGCCAACGTCATCATAAGGAAATCCGTATTCTTCCACACCATCCTGAATCATCCTGTCCCCTTTGACCCCAAGCCTGTGGCCGGCATCTCAACCCCCGATGACGAATACCTGGGGACATTGTCGCCCGACGGCGAGATGTTCTATTTCACCCGGCGTAAAGACGTGGCCGACATGGGACCATTCAGCCACGGAGAGAAAATCTCCAAAGAGTTCTTCAGTGTGGCCGAGCGGCAAGGCAACGCCTACAACACGGGCGAGCCGCTGCCCGAGCCTTTCAACCGGTCGCAGAGTGAAGGCAGTCCCACCATCAACATCACCAACGACCTGATGATATTCACAAAACTGGTTTCCACAACGAACGGATATTACAACTACGACCTCTACTTTTCTGAACGGACGGACGAGGGGTGGTCTGAACCCAAGTCGCTCGGCACAAACATCAACGCCCCGAATTCCTGGGAGTCGCAAGCATCGCTGAGTTCAGACGGCAAACTGCTTTTCTTCGCCTCCGACAGGCCGGGGGGACTGGGCGGCGCCGACATCTGGTACTCGCAGCGCAACAGCGACGGCTCGTGGCGCAAGCCTGTCAATTTAGGTCCGACCATCAACACCGAAAGAGACGAACGTTCGCCATTCCTGCACACCGACAGCAAGACACTCTACTTCTCCTCCAACGGACACGACGGTCTGGGCGGCCAAGACATCTTTTTCTCCAAATTAGACGAAAAGAACCAATGGTCCAAGCCCTACAATCTCGGCTATCCCATCAATTCGGAAAACGACGAGGTCAACTTCTTTGTCAGCCTTGACGGCAAAACCGGCTATTTCTCGTCCAACAACATTGACAATGCAGACTGGAACATCTATCAGTTCGAGCTTTATGAAGGTGCCCGACCACATACGATGATGATTGTTAAAGGGAAAGTATCCTCTGACGACGGGGACCTGCAAGGCGCCACGGTTGAAGTACACGACACCGCCTCGAACGTCGTGTCACAAGGCATCGTTAACGCGGAAACCGGGAACTATGCCGTGGCGACAGAAGTGAAACAAGATTCTGCTGCGCCCATCATTGTAACCGTAAAAAAAGAGGGGCACACCTACGACTCCCAAATCATCACCCCCGAACAGCAGAAGACCTCCGTAGTCACCAAAAACACGGAAATCAAAGCCATCGAAACGGGGACCGTCTGCAACCTCAAGGACATCTATTACGAAACGAACTCGTTCACCTTGACCAAGAATTCCAAGATAATCCTGTCGCTCTTCATCGACTTTCTCCGCAGCAATCCCACCGTGAAAGTGGAAATCCAAGGGCATACTGACAATGTCGGCAACGACGAAGCCAACATGAAATTGTCGGAACAACGCGCCAAGGCCGTTTACGACTATGTGGTAGAAAAAGGCATCCCTGCCGACCGTATGCGCTACAAAGGCTACGGCAAGACCAAGCCCGTGGCCGACAACAGCACCGCAGCCGGACGGGCGAAGAACAGGAGAACCGTATTCCTTATTTATGAAAAATAGCACGATATATTTTCTCGGCATCGGCGGCATCGGAATGAGCGCCCTCGCCCAGTATTTCCTGTCTGAACACTATGCCGTTTATGGTTATGACCGCATCCCGTCACCTGTCACGGACATGCTTGTCCGCAAAGGCGCCCATATACACTTTGAGCCAGACATCGCAAAGATTCCCGAAACGCTTGGATTTGCCGTCTATACGCCGGCCGTTCCCGAAAGCAATCCCGAATTCAGTCACCTAAAGAAGTGTGGCGTGCCGCTGTACAAAAGAGCGCAGGTGCTCGGTCACATCACAGAGCGTATGCCCGCCATTGCCATTGCCGGCACGCACGGCAAGACCACCGGCACAGCGATGGTTTCCCATCTGCTGTCTCCCGAGACTCGGACACTGGCGTTCATCGGGGGCATTGCGAAAAACTTCAACGACAACTTCGTGCTTGACGAGCACCCAGTCATAGCCGTGGCCGAAGCCGACGAATTCGACCGTTCTTTTCTCACGATGCACCCATCCGTGTCCGTCATCACGGCGGCTGACGCCGACCACCTCGACATATACGGGAACCGCGAAGAGATGATTGACGCTTTCCGCCAATTCGCCCTTCAATCCAAGACACTGATTGTTGAAGAAACGATCGCCGGACTGTTCGAGCACCCTTGCAAACGAACCTATGGTACGGGGAGCGCCGCTGACTACCGCGCCGTTGACATCAGGATTTCCCCCAACTGTGCCACTTTCAGTCTGCGGATGTCAAGCGGCAGAGAAATCCGCGACCTCATCTTGCATGCCAACGGGCGTTACAACATCCTGAACGCCACCGCCGCCATAGCATCGTTGATGGAGCAGAAGAACCTTGACGGCGCACTGCCCATAGATGTTTCCGACGAACATATTTCAAACAAACTCAAGACCTTTGCCGGTGTAAAACGCCGCTTCGACTACATCGTCAACCAAAGCGGGAGAATCTTCATCGACGACTATGCCCATCATCCCCAAGAGATACTGGCTTTCATCACGGCGGTGCGCAGCATCTATCCGGGCAAGCGCGTCTGCGGCATCTTTCAGCCGCACCTCTACAGCCGTACGCGTGACTTTGCGACGCAGTTTGCGGAAGTCCTTTCCAAACTGGACGAGACCCTATTGCTGCCCATATATCCCGCCCGGGAACTGCCTATCCCCGGAATCGATTCGGAATATCTGTCCTCTCTCATCAAGAACCCTTGCAAGAGCGTACTGAACAAAACCGAACTCATCCCTTACCTGAAACAGCACACCCCAGAGGTATTGCTGACCATCGGTGCGGGCGACATCGACCGGCTCATACCACAGATCAAGTCCGAGGTCTATGGCTGCTCCTGATGCAAGTCAAGGCCTCTTCTCACAATCTGTTCCCCGACCGTACACTTCAGGCATTCACGCTTGTCGCAACGTGTCGTCTTGAGTTCTGTCAGAGCCTGTGAATCAAAAGCGCTCTTTTGCGGAAAGGGCGTGTCAACGAAGCCCCTTGTCATGCGGTTGTCCTCAAAAGGGATCTGTTCCAATTGAAGCATAATGTTCTCCATCATCCTCTCATCGCCCGAGAACTTGCTGAAGGAGAACAGGAATGGCACCACCGCATTTATCAACAAAGATGAGACTGCACTTTCGCCCAGTTTGACGCTGTGCCGTAGAATCGTCTTCTTCCCGAAGTGGTAATGGTGCTGCCAATAATTGTCCGCCCTCACCTCGAACAGTTTGCGCCACGATGGTACATCCGCATTTTCGACCAACTTGTTCATCAAGTCGGGAACTCTGTACAGCAACGTGGACAATTGGGAAAGCCTCATGCAAGGGAAATTAGATGGGCGGAGGCGTAGCAGATTCCAATGGAAACTGCCAATGGGCGTCAAACAGTACTTGCAGCGGAGATAATCGTATTCGTATTTCATCGCATTGTAATAATCGTCGGTGCCGGGAGACTCCAAAAAACCGGCCTGACCGAAAAGCAACGCTCGGGTCTGCAGTTCCGAATCCGAATGCTTTGCCAGAATGCTGAACGGCAAACTTGCCGACAGCAACTCAAATGCCGCTGTATTCGTCTTGAAGCCGAACCCTGCCGACAACATCCTATAGAACACCTCGCGCCAGTTGTGTTGGCATTCGCTCAGCATACGGACTATCGATTGCTGCTTCCGGAGCAGCCTTTCCATCAGCATAGACGAAAGCAACGACTGCATACAGAGCGGTTTGACCTGTGGCAGGAAGGCGCGGCACGGCAGCAAAGCCTGTGAGGAAATCAGGCTGCGGTAATGCCGATGCATATCTTCAGAAATGTAGTGTTTCATTTCAAACACCGGGAAAAACTCACCGTCTTGCCTTTCCACCTCGCAATCATGCTGATACACCACATGCAGGATTACCGACTTGTACTTGTCGTCATGATGATGTCCGTGCCGGTACCAGTCAGAGCTTCTGATGTGGACCTCAACATCCCCCACCCATTTCATATTGTCAATTATGACGACAGCCTGTCTGAAATCCGCACCGGCATCCCCATTCAGGTAACCTGGCGACACCACAAAGAGGGGGACGTTTTCTGTCGTGCGGATGTCAGAAGCGCAAAAAAGGCCGTGTTGCCACAAATACTGTAAAAAAGCTTCTGTCATAAACGGTACATTTTGAATTCATGTTCGGGTCGCAAAAATAGTAAAAAAATGTCCTGTTTTGTAAAATTAATTTTTATTTTTGCAGCATCAATTTAACATCGATGTAAATTTCAAGCATGAAAACAGAGAACCAGATCAAAGGGAAAAAGGGGGAAGATGCGGCGGCGGAGCATCTTCAGGGCAAAGGTTACCGGATTTTGGAGCGCAACTGGCGGATGGGGCATTTAGAGGTGGACATCATTGCCAGCAACGACAGCTTTTTAGTCATCGCAGAGGTGAAGACGCGCAAAAGTGACGTGTTCGGGGAACCGGAAGGGTTTGTCAACTTGCAGAAGCAGCGGAATCTGATACGGGCGGCGGCGGTCTATGTTGAGCGGTGTGGTATCTGCAAGGAGATCCGATTTGACATCATCTCCGTGATAAGCAAGGACGGCGGGTTCGGGGTGCGGCACATTGAAGATGCGTTCAAGCCGAGGTGGTGAAAAAAAAAAAACGGACACTTTCGGTGTCCGTCAGAACTAAGGAAAACCTGTAAGCCGGGTTCTGTCAAGGATTGCCATTTATCTTGGACGTGCGTTGCCGCTCGTCTCCATCAACCTACCCTCCGAGTCGGACGAGCAGCCCTCAAGCCTCGGTTTATTTGGTCTTTCAACCCATAAGGTTTACCTCCGCCGGCATCGCTGACGGCGGCGTGAGCTCTTGCCTCGCGATTTCACCCTTACCTTTTCAGGCGGTATATTTTCTGTGGCACTTTCTGTCATCTCACGATGCCTTCCCGTTAGGAAGTATGGTGCTCTATGTTGCCCGGACTTTCCTCTTCCGCACCGGGGCAGGAAGCGGCAATCCGGTTTTCCTTGTTTCTATGTGTGCGGCATCACTGCCGGCAAGGTCTGTGCCTTTCAATAGTTGAGCATGACCGGCATGATAAGCATCAGCAGTTGCTCGTGTTCGTCAAACTCCTCAACAGGCAGCAGCAAGGCGGCGCGGCTTGGTTCAGACATCTCCAGCCTGATCTGTTGAGAGTCCATATTCTCCAGCATTTCGCGGAGGAATCGGGAATTGAACCCGATTTCCATAGCCTCGCCGGTATATTCGCCTGACACGATCTCGATGGCCTTGTTTGAGTAATCGACGTCCTCGGCCGTGATTGTGGTGCCGTTTTCGGACAATGAAACCCTTATCTGGAATGTGGACTGGTTAGAATAGATGCCGACCCGCTTTATGGACTTCAGGAACTCGTCGCGGTCTATCACGAGAGACATCGGATTATCCTTAGGGATGACCTGCTCATATTTAGGATATTTCCCCTCTTTCAGAATAGAATAGAGGACATAATTTCCGAACGAGAAACTGATGTGATTGTTTTCCTTTGAGAACTCCACATGCACGTTTTCGTTGACCGACGAAAGGATACTCTTCAGATGCGAAATCGGTTTCTTCGGCAATATGAAAGAGGCCGGTTCCGGCAATGATGCCTGATCGTTACGGTATCTGACCAGTTTGTGGGCGTCCGTAGCCACAAAGGTGACCCCTTTCTCGTCAAGTTCGCAGAACACTCCCATCATATTCGGGCGGAGTTCGTCGTTGCCCGTGGCGAACAGCGTCTTGCTGATAGCGCGCTGCAGCACCGAAGACCCGATGTCGAATGAAGAAGCGTTAGTGATTTCGCCCACCTGCGGATACTCGTCGCCGTCGTAGCAAGGGGCGTCGTAGTCACCGTTTGCAGCCTTGAAATTGACGGTCTTGGTCTCCTCGTTGATGAAAAAGTTGATGGGCGTTTCAGGGATGAGCTTCAGCGTTTCCGTCAAGATCTTTGCCGGCACGGCCACTGAGCCCTCGCCCTCCACGTCTGTCAGGTCAATCACGGCCTGCATGGTGGATTCTGTATCGGATGCGGTGAGTTTCAATTTGTTGCCCTCAATGGTCATCAGTACATTGTCCAGGATTGTCATAGAACTGCTGCTGCTCATCACGCCGCTCACGGCGCTGAGGTTTCGGTATAGGACATCTCGTGATACGATAAATTTCATACTGTTTTCTTTATAAATTTGATTTGCAAAGATAATGTTTTTTTCTATCTTTGCCACCATTTAGAAAAAATCATTATGGTCATCGAAGAACTCAAACAATCCGAAGCTTTGCTGGAAGGTCATTTCCTTTTGTCTTCCGGACGGCACAGCGACCGCTACTGTCAGTGTGCCAAACTTTTGCAATATCCAGAACGTGCCCGGAAAGTCATTTCCGTCATTGCCGAGCAAGTGCGGGAACTGCCCGTTGACATAGTCGTAGGGCCCGCCATGGGAGGCATCATCGTGGCATACGAATTGGGGCGGCAGCTCGGCGTCCCCGCCATTTTCACCGAAAGGGTTGACAACAAAATGACGCTCCGCAGGGGGTTCGAAGTGAAGCCCGGGCAGAAGTTGCTCATCTCCGAAGATGTGGTGACAACGGGCAAGTCGTCGCTGGAAACCATCGAAGTGCTGAAATCCTTCGGGGCTGAAGTCATCGGCATCGCCTGCATCGTGGACCGCAGTTCGGGCGGCTTCCCCTACCCCGTCTACAGCGCCACGAAGCTCGACATCCAAAGTTGGGAAGCTGACGACTGTCCCTTGTGCAGGCAAGGTCTTCCTTTCGTGAAACCGGGCAGCAGGAAGTTCTGACTTCCTGCCGGCGTCCATGCCTGCAAGCGTCCCAAAAAAACGTTTGCCTTGAAGTGCCGGACGTGTGACTTTTTTTATACTTTTGCCGACTTAATACTCAAAAGCGCTTCATGAAAAACCCGAGATTATCAAACCGATATGCGAAAGCCCTCTTCGACTTCGCCGCAGAGAAAGGGGAAATCGAGACTGTCTGCCAAGACCTTTCCCTTATCCGGAAATCATTGAAAGAAAGTGCCGAACTGCACATTTTCCTCAACAGCCCTGTCATTGCGCCCGCCACGAAGCACGTCATATTCTCAAATATCTTCCGCAACAGCATCGGCAGCATCACGTTCATCTTCCTCGACATCATCATCAGGAAGAAACGCGAACCTGCCTTGGCGGACATCTGCGACGAGTTTCTCAACTTCTACAACGAGCACCATCACATCAAAGTAGCCACCTTGACTTCGGCGGTACCGCTCAACAAAGCGCTGGTGGAGCAGATCCGCGGGATTCTTGCCTCCAAGACCGGATACGACATCAGGATTCAAGAGGTCACACGTCCGGAAATCATCGGCGGCTTCCGCATCAAGATGGGCGACAATTATCTGGATGCCAGTGTGATTTCAAAAATCAACCGGCTACGTCAGGACTTTGCGCACAACATGTACCAAGTGAACTTTTAATGCCAATTGAATCAACCACATTCTAAATCAACACTAAAACACTAATAGAATAATATGTCAGAAATAAAACCATCAGAAGTAACCTCCATCCTGCGCGAACAGTTGCAGAATTTCGATCTCAAGACCGAAATGGATGAAACCGGCACGGTTCTGCTTGTCGGCGACGGGATTGCCCGCGTCTACGGACTGCAGAATGTCCGTTCCGGCGAACTGGTCACCTTTGAGACGCAGTCCGGCAGCAGTTCCGTCACCGGCATTGCCCTCAACCTGGAGGAAGACAACGTTGGAGTTGTGCTGCTTGGCGACTCCAAGAGCCTGAACGAGGGCGACCTCTGCAAGAGGACGGGGCGTATCGCTTCCATCCGCGTCGGCGAGGGGCTGTTAGGGCGCGTCATCAACACGCTCGGCGAGCCCATTGACGGCAAAGGTCCCATCGAGGGCACACTCTACGAAATGCCCATCGAGCGCAAGGCTCCGGGCGTCATCTTCAGACAACCGGTCAAAGAACCCCTGCAGACGGGCATCAAGGCCGTTGACGCCATGATTCCGATCGGGCGCGGCCAACGCGAACTGATCATCGGCGACCGCCAGACCGGGAAAACGGCCATAGCCATCGACACCATCATCAACCAAAAAGAGTTCTACGAAAAAGGCGAACCCGTTTATTGCATCTATGTTGCCGTTGGACAGAAAGGCTCTTCCGTAGCCGCCCTGGTGAAGACCTTGACAGAAAGGGGCGCCATGCCGTACACGACAGTCGTGACCGCTACCGCCTCGGATGCCGCCGCCATGCAGTTCTACGCTCCTTTCGCCGGCGCCGCCATCGGCGAGTATTTCCGCGACACCGGACGCAGCGCGCTCATCATCTACGACGACCTCTCCAAACAGGCCGTGGCCTACCGTGAAGTCTCGCTGCTGCTGCGCCGCCCGCCCGGACGTGAAGCATACCCCGGCGACGTGTTCTACCTCCACTCCAGACTGCTGGAAAGAGCCGCCAAAATCATCGACTCTGACGAAATCGCCGCACAGATGAACGACCTTCCCGAAGTGCTGAAGCCTTTAGTCAAAGGCGGCGGTTCACTCACGGCACTTCCGATCATCGAAACACAGGCCGGCGACGTGTCCGCCTATATACCCACCAACGTGATTTCCATCACCGACGGACAGATATTCCTGGAGACTTCCCTGTTCAACGCCGGCATCCGCCCAGCCATCAACGTGGGGATCTCCGTGTCCCGCGTCGGTGGAAACGCCCAAATCAAGTCGATGAAGAAAGTGGCCGGCACGCTGAAACTCGACCAGGCCCAGTACCGCGAGATGGAATCTTTCGCCAAATTCGGTTCAGACGTGGATGCCGCAACCCGATTCGTGTTGGACAAAGGCGCACGCAACGTGGAACTGCTCAAACAGCCGCAATATACGCCTTACAAGGTTGAAGAACAGATTGCCGTCATATTCTGCGGCTCCAAAGGACTGCTCCAAAAAATCGCACTTGGCGACATCCGCAATTTCGAGACAACGTTCATACATTATATGCATGGACATTGTCAAGACTTGCTCGACACGCTCAAAGCCGGAAAGATTGACGACGCCATCACCGCTAAATTGGAAGAAGCCTGCAAGGAAGTGGCCAAACAATTTGAAAAATAGATATGGGTAACCTTAAAGAAATACGTACTCGCATCAGTTCCATAGAATCGACCCAGAAGATCACAAGTTCTATGAAACTGGTATCGGCAGCCAAGTTGAGACGCGCACAGACTTCTATTCAGTTCCTGCGCCCATACGCCGAAAAGATGAACGAACTTATGCACGACCTGTCCGGATCGGCTGAAACACTGGTCAACACCCCGCTGTTCGAAAAAAGGACTCACGAGAAAATCGTCATTCTGGTCATCACCTCAAACAAAGGACTGTGTGGCGCATTCAACGCCAACATCGTGAAAACGGTGACCCGTCTAGTCGAGAACCGTTATGCTGACCAGCACAAGAACGGAGATGTCCGCCTTATCTGCATCGGAAAGAAGGGAAACGAACAACTCGGCAAGCACTTCCCGGTCATCCAATACCACGAATCACTGCTCGACAACCCTGACTTCACCGAAGTCTCCAATATCGGCGACTTCCTCATCAAGGGATTCCTCGAGCACGACATCGACAAAGTCGACATCGTTTACAACCAATTCCTCAATGCCGCCACCCAACGTATTACTGTCGAGGATTTTCTCCCCGTCGAGACCCCCGAAACGGGAGAAGAGACTGCCGGCGCCTCCTTGGACTACATCATAGAGCCGTCGCCTGAAGTCTTGCTCACCGAACTTGTTCCCAAAATTCTGAAGACGCAACTTTACAAGGCGCTCTGCGACTCTGTCGCTTCAGAGCATGGCGCCCGTATGATCTCCATGACAAAAGCTTCCGACAATGCTACGGAAATCCTCCACGACCTGCGTCTGAAATACAACAATGCCCGCCAGTCGTCCATCACGAACGAACTCATCGAAATCGTGAGCGGAGCCGAAGCCCTCAAAGGGTGACAACGGCAATACGACATCGTCTGCTTTATACAAACGGTTGCCACTTCTTTGGCAACCGTTTTTTTTCGCATATTCCATGCTGAAACATAATAAAACATACGCAGTTTCCGTTATTAAGTCAACTATGAAAAAACAAACCGCAGATGAAAACAAAATGCGCCTTATTTGCGTGCCTCCTGCTTATGCTATGTGCCCCGACGGAATGCAAAAGCCAGACGAAAGAATCCGTCTTCTCCCAAATTCACCTCTTCCGCGATTTCGCCGCCGCGCGAACCGCAACACCGAAAACCATAATCGACCTGACCTTTCGCAACGATTTCGGGACAAAGGAGTTGATGCTCAAAGACCTCGCTTTCTCTTGGCATAAAAACCGAAACTGTCTGCTTGTCTCGGCAAGCCATTACGGATATAAGCACTTCGGCACATTTTCAGCCGGCGTAGGTTACGGCAGGGCGTTCGGCAACAAGTTCTCCGTGGCAATGCGAGTGTTCTATCTGCTGCAACATGCCACACATTACAAAAGCCTCCATTCGGTAACCATTGACCTCTCCTCCTATTGGCAGATCACGCCTGCCACAAGTCTTGCCATCCTGATATACAACCCCATCGGGATGCATTACGGCATCGTCGGCAACGAACTCATACCCATGACCTTTTCGGTGCAACTGCACTATATGCCGACCGCCCGTCTTGCCGGCATCTTGTCAACGAACTTAACCGTCCCCGGCAAATTCAACATCCGTTTCGGTCTTGCATGTTTTGCCTCGCCGCATGTTTATCTCAACGGATACTGCGACCTAGCGCAATGCCGCATCGAGCTGCACGTGCCATGGCGCAACCTCGTTTTCAGTCTTGGCGCCGCCTGGTACTACAACACGGGATTCTCTCCGCAAGGCTTCCTCTATTATTCTACCTAGCCCCATCGCACAACCATGAAAACAAGAACTCACTTCTTTGCCCTGCTCGCCCTGCTCTTTCAACTCTTTGCGGCTGAAGGCCAGACAGACAGTGTCTATGCGGCTGACCGTTATACTGACGAACTTGAAAACGTACTCGGAAATGCGAACATTGCTGAAGCCGACCTTTTGGAAGAACTGGCGGAAAGAATGACAGATAACAAACATTCCAGCATCAACCTCAACGATTTAGATTATGAAACGGCTGTTCGCTTGTTGCAACTGACCGACTATCAATACTACCAATTGCAGCTTTACATCGAAAAGTACGGTGCGTTATGCACCATTTACGAACTGATGGTCATTGACGGGTTCTCGGAGGAGGACTTCAAGCGGATCCGGCGAAGAGCAGTGGTATTGCCTGCCGAACAGCGTCTGCAATTTTTCAAGAGTTTTTTCAGGAAAAGCAGCACACAACTGCTGTTGCGTTACCGGCAGCCGCTTTTAAGCCAAACAACCGACGCAAACGTAACAGATCCGCTCGACAACCTATATTGTTATGGCACATTCAGCACGCAAAACCGGCTTACGTTCAAGTTCCTGCGCTGTGCTGACAGCTACGGCTCGAAGGCGAAAGCAGGGTTCTTCTCCGGGTCGCTAAGTGTCGGACCCGTCGGCATAATGAAAATGTTGGCGGCCGGTGACTTCAAGGTGAATTTCGGGCAAGGTCTTGTTGCGAGTTCATCTTTCATTTCGGGGCGAGGTGGCGCCATCGACCTCATCAGGCGTTTCGGCAGCGGCATCTTGGCGACGGCTTCGTCAAGCCAAAGCACATTCGTTCGGGGGTGTGCCCTTACAATGGGCAACACCGCCCTATCCGGCAGTCTCTTTGCCGGACATGTGAACAGCAGCACACAAAACTGTGCAGGTTTCAATCTGTCTTGGCGAAAGCCACTCTTCTCTGTAGGTTTGAGTGGGGTCACATTCAACACCGCCGACATGTCACTGCCGCTGAATGAACGTATCCTGACATCCTTGCGGCCTGAAAAGGTGAACGTTTCTGTTGACTACCACTTGCTTGTGCGCCGCCACGTGCTTTTCGGAGAGATTGCCGTAACCGGACGTAAAAAGGTATCCCTGATTCAGAACGCGCTCTTCCATCTGACATCATCCTCGAAACTCGCTGTTGTATTGCGGCACTATGCCAAAGGCAACGACACGCCTTTGGGCAACGCATTCAAAGCGGCTTCGTCCTCTGTAGGAGAAACAGGGATTTACATAGCCGGCCATCATATTCTGGGACGTCAAGTGGAGGCGGAACTGTTTTTTGACTATTTCCGGCTCTCAGAAACGAGTTATCGCACCGATGCACCGGTTGCTGCCGCCTTTTTAGGCGTAACCTTGTTTTATTATCCTTTCCGAAAATGTCAGATTGCATGCAGATACACCCTGACGAACAAACCGGAGAACGGCACAAACAATCTCTATTACAGAGAGATCCTGGACCGGACACGACACAAACTGCACATACAGTGCAACAGCGAGCCCTGCCGGCATCTTAAAACAAAGACCGTCATAGACTGGCTGATGAATGTCAACGCCAAAGAAGAGACTCACAGTCAAGGGGTGCTCTTTTATCAAGACATTGCCATAACTCTGACCAGACCTGATCTTGACATAACGTTGCGGTTCGCCTATTTCGACACCGACAGTTTCGCAGAAAGGCTTTATGCCTACGAGCACAACGTCTATCGCGCGTTTTCATTCGGCACCTACTATGGCAAAGGCATGCGGGAATACCTGGTATTCAGGTATTCCCGCAGATGGTTCTGCATCTCATTCAGGATTTCGCACACGCTACAGATAGACGGCCCATCAGCACAGGGAGAAAAAAACAAGGCTGAACTCACCGGCCAGGTGATGTTCAGCCTATAGAGATTCGTGCCCGTCAAGGATATGCGTTTGACTGTTGCACCACGGGAAGGGCATGAAAACGAGAACAACCGCAATGTGCTTATTTACGGTGCATTCTGTTGTCCATCTCCTGCGCCAGATAGGAGGCCACGTCATCGGCGTAAGTATTCATGCCGAAACCGGCATCAAAGCCGAGTTCCTTGGCCAATTCATGCGTAATACGCGGACCGCCGGCGCAGACAATCAGTTTGTCCCTGAGACCTTCAGCCTCAAGCATTTCAATCAGTTCCGTCATATTCTTGATATGTACATCCTTTTGCGTAACCGTCTGGGAAACGAGCAGCGCATCTGCGTGCATTTCCACCGCCTTGGCTATGAAATCTTCATTGGGGACCTGGCTTCCCATATTCAAAGCCTCGAACATCTCGTAACGTTCAATGCCGTAATGACCCGCATAACCTTTCATGTTCATAATGGCATCGATGCCGACCGTATGGGCATCCGTTCCTGTACTTGCCCCCACCACGACAATCTTGCGCCCGATGTGCTCGCGTATGAACTGGTCTGTTTCGGCCATCGACCATACCGTGGACTCAACCTTCGGAACATGGATAGTAGTATAATCCACCGTGTGGGTACATGAACCATAACAGTTTACAAACGTAAATCCGTCTGTAAGTTCCTTGTAATAGACCACTTGCGGGTTGTTGAATCCCATCTTTTTCAGCAACTGTTTGGCTGCTTCCACGGCCTCGTCGCCACAAGGCACCGGAAGCGTGAAACTCAACTGGGTCTTGCCGTCGTTCATCGTGTCACCGTAAGGCTTAACGTGTGTCAAATCTAAAGTCTGATCAAAATCCTTTTGATCCATTGAATACAATCCACCACTCATATTTCTTTGATTATTTCTTTTGTAAATCTATTCATTATCTTTCATATTCCATGAAAAATCATTTCGCACCAACGAAATAATCCTCTTTATCTTCAAACAGGACGTTAAAGGAGGTCATACTGCCATATATTCTGGAAATATACTGCTGCAGGTTTACCTTTTCCTCATCTGACAGGGTGTCGTGACTGTTGATATTCTGTTCAAGCACCCGCAATCGGTCGCGCATCATCACAATTTTATGGAAAAAAACCTCTATGGGCATCTCCTTGGGTTTCAAATCAGGGTTTGCCGGCTGTAGAATGAGTTTGCCGCCTTGCCATTTCCTGCCGAGTTCCACCTCTTTCTCTATACCGTTGTACTTCTCGAGCAGCTGTTCCAGCACCTGTTCAAACTCCTTGACGTTGAGTTTCGGAACAGATGCATCTTCTCCGGCGGATTCCATGACTTCAAATTCGGCGTTGGCCTTTGAAAACTCTATTTCGCCGCCTCGCAAAAAAACCACCTTGTAGGTCAAGGCGTTGTTGCGGCTGATGATACCTTCGCCGTATCTTTCATGCATGATTCGCGTGCCCGCCGAGAGATTGTCTTTATCCATATCCGTTCTGTTTTAACTTCTGAAAAAAAGCAAAGCCTGTCTTTTAGCCTTGATACGCCCGGCCGCATGAACATTTTTCGGCATCGGCGGAATCTTAAGACCCGACTCTGTCTATCAAAAGGCTGCAAAGATAGACAAATTTTGACAACAGATGATACCATACTGAATATCACTTTCATAACATCCTATTCTTCAATACAATAAGCCATATTACAATTTATCGCAGGATTTTCCTCAACGTTTTTTTACTTTTGCGCGTTAAAAAGTCCTTTCGTTTAATGGTCAGACAAGAAAAAATCGGTTTTATCATCAATTATTTCAGCGTTCAGTCTCCCGATGTGCAATCGGAACTGCAATATGAAAATGCGTTCCAGTTGCTGGTGGCCACAATGTTGGCGGCCCAATGCACCGACAAGCGCGTGAATGCGGCTACGCCGGCGCTGTTCGAAGCCTATCCTGACCCTGCGGCCATGTCAAAAGCCACGGTTCCTGAAATACTTTCCTTTGTGAAATCCATCTCTTATCCCAACAGCAAGTCGTTGAACCTGCTCAAAATGAGCAAGATGCTTATGGAAGAGTTTGGCGGACAGGTGCCGGACACGATGGAGGGGCTGACCCGTCTGCCGGGCGTTGGACGAAAGACTGCGAATGTGGTGCTCGCCTTTGCATTCGGCAAACCGGCAATGCCTGTTGACACGCACGTCTTCAGGGTGGCGCACCGGTTAGGGCTAGTCGAGGACGCGCCTACGCCAACGCATGTAGAGAAACAACTTGCCGCCCTGATTCCTGCGACAGAGTTGTCCAGGGCTCACCATTGGCTGCTGCTGCATGGGAGGTATGTTTGCGTTTCGCGCCGGCCGCATTGTGGAATATGCCCTTTGGTTTCCATTTGCAACAGTTTCCCGGATTTCGCGAAGATGAACTCTTGATGTTTTTTTTCAGAAAAGAAACAAAAAACAACTATCTTTGCACTCCTGAAATTAAAGCGTGCCGCAATCCTTAAAGTGATGAATATGTCCGACATAATGCACCAAAGCAATCCGGAAAACAATGTTGATCCTTGCCCGGTCAACAGCAAACATTCAAGCGGGAACTGCACCGAACTGTTAACCCATAAGAAAAACACGAATTTCAGAATATGATATACAGTATCGGCAACGGCATCGTTACGCCATTGGCATGGACTACAGAAGAGAATTTCCGTGCCGTTCTTCAAGGCAAGAGCAGTCTGTGCCATTACGAGCACAAGATGGACATTCCGACACCGTTTTTCGCATCCTTGTTCGACCGGAACGACATTGACGACGCTTTTGCCGGACTCCCGGAACCGTCTCAAAAGAAATACACGCCAGTTGAAAAGATTGCCATACTTGCCGCACGACAGGCCATTGAGCAATCGGGTATCGACGCCGGCCGTCAAGACGTGATTTTTATCCTATCCTCCACCAAAGGAAACGTTGACCTTTTGAGCGGCAATCCCTACGAAGCGGAACGTGTCTATCTTTGGCGTTCGGCGCAACTGATAGCCGAACATTTTGGCAACCCCAACCAACCCGTCACGGTAAGCAATGCTTGCATATCGGGATGTGCAGCCCAATTGGCCGCACGCAACGCCCTGCTTTTCGGCGGCTTCAAGTTCGCAGTAGTCATAGGGGCGGAGATGCTCTCAAAATTCATCATTTCAGGTTTCCAGTCATTCAAAGCGCTCTCACCACAACGCTGCAAGCCGTTCGGCGCTGACCGTTGCGGGCTCAATTTAGGGGAAGCTGCCGCAGCCATCGTCTATACGTCAGGCGACTTTGACGAGAGTGCGCCCGGCTGTCAGCCGGGCGCACTCTCGCTCGTGAACGGTGCCATCAACAACGATGCCAACCACATCTCCGGCCCGTCGCAAACGGCAGAGGGGTTGCTGCGTTCCGTCTCCAAGTGTCTTCAGGGTTTCGACACGGAAAGAGTCGCATTCATCAATGCGCACGGCACCGCCACCCGTTACAACGACGATATGGAGTCAGTTGCCATACATCGTGCTTCCTTGCAAAACAAGCCCGTCAACAGCCTGAAAGGATACTTCGGGCACACCCTCGGGGCTGCCGGCATCCTGGAAGTCATCATATCCGCCGCCGCCCTGCAGCAGCACTGCGTGCTCAAGTGCCTCGGCACCGATTTGCCCGGCACCGTCCGACCGCTCAACATCCCGATGCAAAACGTGCCGGCATCGGGCGATGCATTCATCAAACTCATTTCAGGATTCGGCGGAAGCAATGCCGCCCTGCTTTTCACCAACAACAACCAATAGCACATGACCCATTGTTCTTTTGACATCCGCTCCCGGTGTCGTATCACAAACGACGTGGTTGTCTTGGACAACCTCAAAATCATATCCCGCTATGGAGCGGCTGCAGACTGGCTAGCTGAGATTTACCGCACCGCCGGCATCCAATACCCCGCCTTTTTCAAGATGGACAACCTTTGCAAGGCAGGCTTTCTTGCTGCGGAACTGCTATTGTGCAAAGAGGTCCCCCCGCTCGAAATCAACGACAGAAGGGCAATCGTACTGATGAACCGCGCCTCGTCGCTGGACGATGACCGCAGTTACCAGTCAACCATACAAGACCCTGACAACTACTATCCGCGCCCCGCCATATTCGTCTATACGCTCGCAAACATCGTTACCGGCGAGATTGCCATCCGGCACAGAATCGGCGGCGAAAGTTCGTTTTTTGTGTTCCCCTCATTCTCGGCACAGCGGCTCACCCGCATTGTCGAGGCCACTTTCAAGACCAACCCTGACACTGACGATATGCTCTGCGGGTGGACCGACTATGAGAACGGCAACTGCGACATCCTTATGCTTCATGCCTTCCGTACAGACCAGCCCACGGACGAAGCATCGCTGACCACAGAAATCGAAAACCTATACAATATTATTTAATACTCCTCACCGTGCATATCTTCGACAATTATTCTCTTAAAAACCACAACACCTTTCATCTTGACGTTTCGTGCAACCGCTTCGTCGAGATGACCACGGCAGACGAAGCTAAAGAGATGCAGAATCGAGGTTTCTTTGCTTCGCCATTCCTCATTCTCGGCGGCGGCAGCAACATACTGTTCCGGAGTGACTATCCGGGCACTGTCATCCACCCGGCATTTAAAGGCATAGAAATGATGGACGACGGTAGCCGACACCAGACCTTGCGCGTGGCGGCCGGTGAAGAATGGAGCACACTGCAAGACTACTGTCTTAACCATAGCCTGTACGGAATCGAGAATCTTGTCGGCATCCCCGGCCTGACGGGAAGTGCGCCTGTGCAGAACATCGGAGCTTACGGCACAGAAGTCAAAGACAGCATCATACAGGTGGACGGATGGGACACTGACACCGGTAGTCCGTTCTCTTTCAGCAATATCCAGTGCCAATTCGGATACCGTGACTCTATCTTCAAGCGCCAGCGGAGAGGCAAATGCCTCATCACGCATGTCTGGTTCCGGCTATCCAAAGAGGAACACTACACGCTCACCTACAAGGCACTTGTCCAGGAACTCGAAAAGCGGCGCATCAGACCCACGCTGCGCAACATCCACGAAAGTATCCTGCACGTCAGGGCGAGCAAGCTTCCTGACCTGCAGACTATGGGATGCGCCGGCAGTTTCTTCAAAAACCCGGCCGTGCCGGCAGAAAAGGCAGAAGAACTCAAAACCGTCATCCCAGACCTCGTCGCCTACCCTTCCGACAGCGGTCTGACGAAACTGTCAGCCGGACAGTTGATTGAAAAAGCGGGATGGAAAGGCTTCCGGAAAGGCGATGCAGGGGTATATCCGCTGCAAGCACTGGTGATTGTGAACTATGGACAGGCCACAGCGCAGGAAATATGCGGGCTTTACGAAGAAATCATTGCCGACGTGGGCTGCAAGTTCGGCATCACGCTGCAACCTGAAGTAAACATACTGCCTTGAACATGTCAACGTCTGACATTCACATACAAAATGGGGCGGAGTTCTATGATGAAGAACTCCGCCCCATTGAATGTTCAAGGCTTATGTCAAAGGCTGTCACTTATTATTGCCCAGCGGCTTCGTTGTGGAAGAGCCGGCGCCAACCTTGCTGATGCCTTCGCGCATCTGGGTGTCTGCCTTAATATTCTCAAGTTTGTAATAATCCATCACACCCAAATTGCCGTGTCTGAAAGCGTCTGCCAGGGCAAGCGGAACTTCTGCTTCGGCCAGGATGACCTTGGCGCGTGCTTCCTGGGCTTTGGCTTTCATTTCCTGTTCCAGTGCCACCGCCATAGCGCGCCGCTCCTCTGCCTTTGCCTGTGCAATGTTCTTGTCGGCGTTGGCCTGGTCCATCTGAAGGATAGCGCCGATATTCTTGCCGACATCCACATCGGCAATGTCGATGGAGAGAATCTCGAAAGCCGTGCCGGAATCGAGCCCTTTGGAAAGCACCAGTTTAGAGATAGAGTCCGGATTCTCGAGCACCATCTTATGGGTTTCGGCAGATCCGATGGCAGTGACGATGCCTTCGCCTACGCGGGCGATGATCGTCTCCTCGCCGGCCCCACCGACCAATTGGCGAATATTCGTACGAACCGTGACCCTTGCCTTGGCTATCAGCTGTATGCCGTCCTTTGCCACAGCTGCCACAGGCGGCGTATCAATAACTTTCGGATTTACCGAGGTCTGAATGGCTTCAAGCACATTACGTCCTGCCAAGTCTATGGCCGTTGCCGCCTTGAAGTCGAGGGAAATGTTGGCCTTGTCGGCGGAGATGAGGGCATTGACTACGGGTTTGACATGACCGCCGGCCAGAAAGTGCGCTTCTAGTTGGTCGCGGTTCAAGGGCAAGCCGGCTTTCGTTGCCGTAATCATTGCATTGACAATCATATCAGGCGGAACGCGGCGCCAACGCATCAGGATAAGTTGGACCAAAGAAACATGCACGCCATTGAGGATTGCAATGAACCATAGGCGCAACGGCACCATCCAAAAGAACAAAATGACGAGTACCAGTATGCCTATAATTAATAAAATAGACTGTGTCATAATAATTTATTTAGGTTTGACAAAAATTTTCACTCCGTCTATGCGGACAATCTCGATTTCGGTATTCACATCGATGAAATCCTGCTGTGAAGTCACCTCTATGGTTTCGCCTTCAAACAGGCCGGTACCCATCGGGGCAAGCCGTGAAATGGCGCGGCCGGTCATGCCGACCTTGATCTTGGTTTCATCCACTTCATTCACCTTGCTGTCAATCTGAGTGTTGAGTTGCAGTTTACGCCATGTGCGCGTCCTCATCATAAGCACGAAACCGCCCACTGTGAGAAAAGCCGTCAGCAGCAGTGTCAGGAAGCCTGCCGTCATGCCATACATGACGAAAGACATTGCCACGCCGCAAACCATCCCTGCCACTCCGATGATTGCCACAACCGTTCCCGGGATGACCAGGAAGTCGAGGATCATCAGCACGATGCCGATGATGATAACAAGAATTATGCTTCCCCAGCCCATCGTCGAGTGTCCTTATTGATTGATTTTCACGATAAAGTAGTTCTTCTTTCCTTTCTGCACCAGCACATAGCGACCGTTGAGCAGGCAGTCTTGCGTTACCGCATAATCATCGCCGACCTTGTTCTTGTTGAGGGAGACGCCGTTGTCTTTCAGCATTCTGCGCGCTTCACCCTTGGAGGCAAAGATGCGGGTATGTTCTGCGAGGAAATCGACGATGCCGCATCCATCCCCGAGCACCGAAGCGGGCACCTCGAATTGGGGAACGCCCTCAAAGACGGAGAGGAACATCTTCTCTGAAAGGGCGGCCAGGCTTTCTGCAGTGCCTTTGCCGAACAATATTTCGGAAGCATTGACCGCAGCCTCGTAATCCTTCTCCGAATGAACGCGAACCGTCAGGTCCTTTGCCAGCGCTTTCTGCAAGACGCGGAGATGAGGGGCGGCGTCTTGTTCAACTTCAAGGGCTTCTATCTCTTCGCGGTCAAAGTGGGTGAAGATTCGGATATAGCGTTTGCTGTCCTCGTCAGAGCAGTTGAGCCAGAACTGGTAGAAAGCATAAGGGGAAGTGCGTTCGGGATCCAGCCAGATGTTGCCTTTCTCCGTCTTGCCGAACTTGCCGCCGTCAGCCTTGGTGATCAAGGGACAAGTGAGCGCATAGACCTCGCCGTTTGCCTTGCGGCGGATAAGCTCTGCGCCGGTCGTGATGTTCCCCCACTGGTCGGAACCGCCCATCTGCAGTTTGCAGTTGTAGTTACGGTTGAGATAATAGAAATCGTAGCCCTGTACCAGTTGATAGGAGAACTCCGTGAACGACATCCCGTCGCCCTCGCCGTTGAAGCGTTTCCTGACAGAATCCTTGGCCATCATATAATTGACGGTTATATGTTTACCGACATCACGGATAAAATCGAGGAACGTGAACTTGCTCATCCAGTCGTAGTTGTTGACCAGCAGCGCGCCGTTAGGCTCGTCCGTGTCGAAAGCCAAGAATCTGGAAAGTTGTTTCTTGATGCAGTCCTGGTTATGGCGGAGCGTCTCCTCGTCAAGGAGATTGCGTTCCTGCGACTTTCCGGAGGGGTCCCCGATCATGCCGGTTGCGCCGCCGAGCAGGGCGATGGGGCGATGGCCGCAGCGCTGGAAGTGCGACAGCATCATAATGCCGACAAGATGACCAATATGCAGAGAATCAGCCGTGGGGTCGATGCCCAGATACGCCGTACATGTTTCCTTGTTCAGTAATTCTTCTGTTCCGGGCATGATGTTATGCAGCATGCCTCGCCATCTCAGTTCTTCAACAAAATTCATCGTCTTAAAAATCTTGGTTTATTGTAATAAAGAAAAAAACGTCATTCATCAGACATATCCACCAGCCACTTGTCTTCTTTCTTCTTCACGCGGAGCACCATCTTGCTTTTTTTGCCGCTGCGCGTAAAACCACACTCGCACACGGCCAAGGAGTCGTTCACATAGGTACACCCTATCGGGTCATCGATTATCACCTCAAAGCCGTGCATCTGCTCCAGTTTGTCGGGGTGTTGCTTCATGAACTTCTGCACGTTCGTAATCAGTACCGCATTGTTCTTCACCGTCAACTTGTACATATTGTCAAAATCGGCGGTCTGGAATGCCATGACGAAAGCCCGGGAGACTTTCTCCGGGGAAGAATAGACATTTTTAGACTTGCAAGAGTGCAATGCGACAACCGTCGCAGCGACAAGAAGGACAAAACCCAATCTTTTCATAACTTGTATCATACAATCTCAATAAGGCGGCAAAGATATAAAATTTATTCCTCTTTTCCTCTTTTTTTATATCTTTGCGCCCTGTTTAATCAAAATATCACAGAAATGACGCTTCATGAATTCCAAGAAGATCTTAAACAAGGCATTCCCAATACATTACCGAAGGCAAAGCCTTATGATTCAACCGTCAGCCATGCTCCTAAGCGCAAGGACATCTTGACGAAGAAAGAGAAACAATTGGCCTTGCGCAATGCGCTCCGTTATTTTGACCCGTCGCTGCATGCCAGGCTTGCGCCGGAGTTTGCGAAAGAGCTGCATGACTACGGCCGCATCTATATGTACCGTTACCGTCCCGACTACGAGATGTACGCCCGGCCCATAGAGGACTATCCGGCCCGCTGCAAGCAGGCAGCCGCCATCATGCTGATGATCCAGAACAACCTTGACCCTGCCGTGGCGCAGCATCCTCACGAACTGATCACATACGGCGGCAACGGGGCTGTATTCCAGAACTGGGCACAATACCGCCTTGTCATGAAATATTTGTCAGAGATGACAGACACGCAGACGCTTGTGATGTATTCGGGGCATCCGCTCGGTCTGTTCCCGTCGCACAAAGACGCGCCCCGCGTTGTAGTCACCAACGGCATGGTCATCCCCAACTACTCCAAGACTGACGACTGGGAGCGGATGAACGCGTTAGGCGTTTCGCAGTACGGGCAGATGACAGCCGGCTCCTATATGTACATCGGACCGCAGGGCATCGTACACGGCACCACCATCACGGTGCTGAACGCAGCCCGCAAGATCGGCGGAGAAATCGGCGGCAAACTGTTCGTGACGGCCGGTCTCGGCGGTATGTCAGGGGCACAGCCCAAAGCAGGGAACATCGCCGGTGTGGTGTCCATCACCGCCGAAATCAACCCTGCCGCAACCCGGAAACGCTTTGACCAAGGGTGGGTAGACGAAGTACACGACAACCTTGACGAACTCTTCGCCGAAGTCAACAAGGCCGTTGCACAGAAAGTCGCACGCTCATTTGCCTACCAGGGCAATGTCGTCGACCTTTGGGAATATTGTGCGGACCATGACATCCATGTCGACTTGGGCAGCGACCAGACCTCTCTGCACAACCCTTGGGCAGGCGGCTACTATCCTGCAGGCATCTCTTTCGAGGATGCCAATGTGATGATGTCAGAGAAGCCTGACGACTTCAAGGAAGCCGTCAAGTCTTCGCTCCGCCGACAAGTCAGCGCCATCAACCGGCTCACTGCCAAAGGCATGTATTTCTTCGACTACGGCAATGCTTTCCTGCTCCAATCGTCCCGCGCCGGGGCTGACATCATGGACGGGGACGGCACATTCAGATACCCCTCCTACGTTCAGGACATCATGGGACCGATGTGTTTCGACTACGGTTTCGGTCCGTTCCGTTGGGTCTGCACCTCCGGAAAGGCCGAAGACCTGCACCTCACCGACTACATTGCCATGGACGTGCTGAACGAAATCAGCGCCACCGCTCCGGCCGAGATTTCGCAGCAGATGAAAGACAACATCATCTGGATCCGGGGTGCCAATGCCAACCATCTTGTCGTCGGTTCGCAGGCACGCATCCTGTATGCCGACGCAGAAGGCAGGACCAAGATAGCAGCCGCATTCAACGAAGCGGTGAAGAGCGGCAGGTTGAGTGCGCCCGTGGTCATCGGCAGAGACCACCACGACGTGTCCGGCACCGACTCCCCGTTCCGCGAGACCTCGAACATCTATGACGGGTCGCGTTTCTGCGCCGACATGGCCGTGCAGAACGTCATCGGCGACGGTTTCCGCGGCGCCACGTGGGTGTCTATCCACAACGGCGGCGGCGTAGGCTGGGGCGAGGTCATCAACGGCGGCTTCGGCCTGGTGCTCGACGGCAGCGAAGAGAGCGACCGCCGACTGCGCAGCATGCTGTTCTGGGATGTCAACAACGGAATCAGCAGACGCGCCTGGGCCCGCAACGAAGGCGCCCTGTTCGCCGTGAAACGCGCCATGGCCAACAACCCGGAACTTCACGTAACCCTGCCCAACTTGGCAGACGACAAACTGATAGAAGAATCATTCTAACCGGAACACGCTTCCTGGACAATGCGAAACAGAACACTGCTGTTCATCCTTTGCGCAATGACAATGGCCTGCGGCTGCCGCAAGAAGCCGCAGCCTATTGTCATCACGCCTGACATACAAAAGAACCACCTGCAACGCAACCACATCTTCGGAGAGGTCAAACTCATCAGAACTGACACCTATCATCTGACAGGAGACTCCGTACCCCTTGCTGACAGCAGCCGGCTCGACGAACTGCTTCAAGGAAAGACGCCCAGCATCTCTTCGTTGCAACACTACACTTCAGACGGTTTCCTGTTGGACTACATCAAACTCAAGACCCCTCAAGACACCATTCTGCGACGCCTATGCCGCTATAACGAAAACGCACAGGCTACAGAATGGGAAGAGTATGACTCCACCGGCGTTCTTTCCGCACGAGGGAAATACCTGTACGACAGAAACCGCTTTTTGGTCGGCGAGCAGGTCTTCAAAGGAAGCGGAGACAGCATAGCCATCGCCTTCGCATACAGCACCGACGGTGTCGGCAACATCACCGGATGCACCCAGTCGCTTGGCGACTACAGCCTGCACACCACCTACAAATATAACGGAAACGGCCAAGTGTGCAAAATCACAGAGCACGAGCCCAACGGAAGTGTGTTCAAGACCGTGAAGATTGAATACGACAACTACGGCGACGAGGTGAACAGGTGCGTTTACAAATCAGGGGACCAAATGATTGAATACACCTATAACGCCTATAGCCAGGAGGGGAAACTCCTCAAGACCATATATGAAAACAAGATGCACAGAATGAAAGAGACCCGGCTGTTTTCAGGCCACGACGGCCGTCTGAACTGGCAGCAAGAAATTGTAGTGCAGGACAACCGGATCACGTCAGTAAGGAAACGACAAATCACCTATTACCAATAACTCATGGATTTAAGCAACATTTTATCAATCACAGGAAAAGGCGGACTCTTCAAACTCGTATCCAGAACGCCAAACAGTTTCATCGTTGAATCATTAGAAGACGGGCACCGATTCCCCGCATTTTCACACGACGGGGTTGCCACCCTTGACAACATAGCCATTTTCACCAACGAGGGGGAACGTCCGCTTCAGGATGTCTTCCTGTCCATTTTCAGGACCAAGAACGGGCTTGCCGTTGATATCCCGAAAGACAACAATGCATTGAAATCATTGTTCTCCGAAGTGCTGCCCGACTATGACCGCGACCGCGTCTATGTTTCCAACATCAAGAAAGTATTCGCCTGGTATAACATCCTTGTCGCCCACAACCTCATCGACACCGTAACCGAGACTCCTGAAAAGGAGGAGGCGGATAAAACCGAATAAAACGACTTTCCAAGCGGCACGGCTTATGCATAAGCCGTGCCGCTTCCATCTCAAAACAAAACCGTCATGCAAGAGGACTACAGCACCGACAAACAACGCTACTGGATCATCTGGATCAGCGTGGTAGCCGCACTGCTTATCGGGGTAGGCATTTTCTTCTACCACCATTTTTTCAAACAGTCAAAATCCGAACTCATCGATGCCGTGCCTACCGATGCCGTGTTCTTGTTCGAAATCAACGACCATCAGGCATTCACCCGTGACCTCGCCTCGCTGCGTCCATATTTCAACGAACTGTTTGCCATGGATGCGCTTCCCGCTTACGAAACGGTTTACAACTCCTTGCCCGAGAATACGTACGACCTTTCCATCTCGGGACACAGCTACGGCAGCGGACTTTCCCTGCTGTTCAACACACGCCTTGACGAGGCTTCATTCAAAAGACTCCTCAAAGAACTCCGCCTTGACCCCTCTAACTACACCTCATTCGAACAACAGAAAATCTACACGTTCGGCACCGACTACAAAAGCCTGAAAATCGTCTATTGCCACCACATCCTTTCCATCTCGGACAACCCTGAACTGCTGAAGAAATCCATCGTGCAGCAGCGCCACCCCAAAAACCTGCTCTCCGTGCAGAGATTCAAAGAGTTGTACCGGATTTCAGAAAAGAACCGGAAACAGAACTGGCTTTTCATCAAGAACCAGCAGTACGCCGACTTCCTGAAAGGTTTCTTCAGCATTGACGAAGCCTCTTTCGTCAAAATCATTCCGCAACAGGCGCTTTGGTCTGCATTCCAGCTCCGCATGACCCAAAACGAGATTTTCCTTTCGGGGTACATCTCTTCTGACGATGAGGTCTTCAAAAGACTGAAAGACCTGACGCCGCACGGCAATGTACCCGAGAACCGGATTCCTTTTACCGCTGACAACTATTGCCTGATTGACCGCGGGAATTACAGCATCTGCGGTTTCACCATTCGGAACGACTCCCTGCAAAGACACTATCTGCTGGCCAGCCACGACACCCTGACCGGGACATTCGACCCGTTTGAGGAGAGCCAACAACTTGACACCTTGCGCTACAGGTATCCGGACAACATCTTTCCGACATCCGACCGGATAAGGCTGCCCGAAAAGCCGGCCTCAGACACATTGACCTATGCGGTCTTCACCGTTGCCGGCGACCAATACCTCTTTGCCGCCACCCCGGAAGACATCGCATTTTACAACAAAGAACTATCCTCGAAAGGAGAACTGGCCGACAACCGCTATTATAAGTTCTCCAAAGGAAATATTGCCTCATCCAACGTTCTGGAATACGCTTTTTTCAACAGCGCCGACAGAAGCCCGCTGCTTGACAGACTCTCTGAAAAAGGCAAACTCACACAATGGGGGAAAGACCTCAGGATAATCTGCATAAGCTGCCATTCAATATCCGACAACTTTGTGCCGCTCAACATCTACATCAATTTCGGAAAAACACAGAAACACTAACCACACCAAGGAGAAAAGGACTATGAAACAGGACACACCCATATTGCTGCTGACCGGTTATTTAGGCAGCGGGAAAACAACCTTGGTGAACTGCATACTCACCAACAACAAAGGCATACGGTTCGCCGTCATCGTCAACGACCTCGGGGAGGTGAACATCGATGCAGACCTCATCCAAAAAGGCGGCGTCGTGGGACAGAAAGACGAGAGCCTCGTGGCACTGCAGAACGGCTGCATCTGTTGCACTCTGAAGATGGACCTCATCGAACAACTGCGCGGAATCGTGAAAACGCAGCGTTTCGACTACATCGTAATAGAAGCCAGCGGCATCTGCGAACCCGAACCTATAGCACAAACCATCTGCTCAATACCTGCAATTGACAAAACGTTTGCCCAATCCGGCGCCGTGCGGCTCGACTGCATCGTCACCATGGTAGATGCACTCCGTATGCAGAGCGAGTTCTGCTCCGGAAGTCGCCTGCTCCGCGCCGGCATCAAAGAGGACGACATCGAGAACCTGGTCATACAACAACTCGAATTCTGCAACATCGTTCTGCTCAACAAGGCTTCTGCCGTTAGCGAGAGCGAACGCAACCGTCTGAAAGGAATCATACGCACCATCCAGCCAAAAGCCGAAATCATAGAGTGTGACTATGGCGAAGTGGGATTCGACAAGATTCTCGACACCCGCCTTTTCGACTACGAAAAAGTGGCCACCTCCGCAGCCTGGATCCAAGGCGTTGAACAATACCACGAAGAGGATGAACATGGCGACGAGCATGGGCACGAGCATCACCATCATCCCCATGACCATGAGCACGAAGAGGGCGATTCCGAAGAATATGGCATCGGCACCTTTGTGTATTACAGGCGCGAGCCTTTCAACATTCAGAAATTCGACCGCTTTGTTTCAATGCTGCCGCCCAACGTAATCCGCGCCAAAGGAATCTGCTATTTCAAGGACGAATATGATGTCTGCTACCTCTTTGAGCAGGCCGGGAAACAGTTGCAGTTGCGTGACGTGGGGCTATGGTATGCCACTATGCCTACCGAAGAACTGTCGCAGATGTTAGAACGCGAACCCGGACTGCGGCGCGACTGGGATACGACGTATGGCGACAGAATGCAAAAAATCGTATTCATTGGCCAGAAGATGGACAAGCAAGCCATAACAGACGCTTTAGACGCTTGCCTTGTTCGCAATGCCGACCCTTACCTGTAAAACCAGAACTTTCGTTGAGCCTATTATAGGCAAAGCAGCACAAACTTATATGCCATCCAAAGCGTATAGGCAAGGAACAGCAGTCCCCACACAGGTGCGGGCACATGGGTCAGTTTGGCAAGATTGGTGGCATCGCCCGCCTTGCCACTGTTACGGAACGACAATACGACCAACGTGACCGACGAGAGCACCGACTCCGTCATCATCATAACAGCGTAGAAAAAAGCCGCCACACCAGTCAGAGTCTGACTGTCGCGACAGAGCATAAATACATTTAGGCCACAAAACAGCAACACCCAAAGCAATCCGTAAGCGTTGCGGATCCAGAACAGGAGCATCACGGCATAAATCACCGTCAAGGCTGCAAGCAATGCGCCGGACGCACCGTTTGCTATGAGAAAAAGCGACAAACAGGCGATGGTTGCCGCAAAAGGATAGCCTGCCAACGAGACAAGGGCGGCAGAGAATCTGCCGCCCGTCTTTGTAGTTGTAGTGCCTGAGGTGTCGCGGAACAACTCTATCCTGTCAACCTGCCCGTCAAGCAGCAATGCCATCAGTGCATGCCCGAACTCGTGGATGCCCGTGTTGATGACATTGAAGAACTTACCCACAACCGGAATCCGGGGCAGGACCACGGCAACAGCCACATAGACAAGCATAAACCATTTATTGTCCGGCATAGCAGTACAACACTGTCACTGTCAGCTGCGGCGGAACTTGTGAATATCAGACGTATCCCACGACTGATACATCAAGATGCGCTGAATATTGCTGATGATGATCACGAAGAGTTTCAAGTCGTGCTCGGCGAACCATCTCATAGCCTCCACATCCTTTCGACAGGCGGCCGCAAAACGGGACAAGAAATCACAATGGTACTTTTCAAGCCAAGCAATAGCCTCCGGCTCATCGTCGATGGCATTGCTGAGCACGGCAAATTCCGGGTATCCGTTGGCTGCAAGCCACTCCAGCGCCTGTATATTGGAGTGAATAGCCTCGGCAAGCGCTTCCAGTTCCGGGAAGCCGTTATGGAGAAGAAACTCGCTGAACTGCTTTTCGCCCTGTAGACTGAGGTTGAAGGCTATCAGAACTTTCGTTTCGTAATCTGTCAGGCAGTGCATGGCCATAGATCACTGCTTTAGGGTCACAGTTCTGTTGAACACCAGTATCTCGTCTGTCGAATCAGGGTCGGCATAGAAATAGCCGATGCGCTCAAATTGGTAATATTTGATTTCGAAGACTTTGCTGCAACTCAAGGATTGCTCTACCCAACCCTCCTTTGAAACAAGAGAGGCGGGGTTGAGGTGGTCGAGGAAAGTCTGCCCCTCGGCACAGTTGTCGGGGTCCGGCACAGAGAAGAGACGGTCAAACAGCCGTATTTCGGCTTTCTTGGAATATGGCACAGAAGCCCAATGGATAGTTGCTTTCACCTTACGGTTACTGTCGGGCATGCCGCTTTTGGTCATCGGGTCGTAGGTGCAGTGTATCTCGGTAATGTTGCCGTCGGCGTCTTTCACGATAGACTCGCATTTGATGATGTACGCATATTTGAGCCGCACTTCCCTGCCTATGGAAAGCCTGTAGAACTTCTTGTCGGCATTTTCGCGGAAATCGGCCCTTTCAATCCACAATTCTCGTGTAAAAGGAACTTTCCGTGTGCCGGCCTCCGGATTTTCGGGGTTGTTCACGGCGTCCATCTCCTCGACTTTGTCCTCGGGGTAATTGTCGATGACAAGTTTTACGGGGTCCAAAACTGCCATCGTGCGTGTAGCCGTTTTGTTGAGGTCTTCGCGGGCACAGAAATCGAGCAGTGAGACATCGATGATATTGTCGCGTTTGGCAACGCCCACCGTTTCGGCAAAATTACGGACAGAGGCGGCGGTATAGCCACGGCGGCGGAGTCCGCAGATGGTAGGCATACGGGGGTCGTCCCAACCGTTCACATAGTGCTCTTTCACCAGTTGCAGCAGTTTACGTTTGCTCATGATGGTATAGGTCATATTGAGACGTGCAAATTCAATCTGTTGCGGATGATGAATGCGGAGTGCCGTGCAGAACCAGTCGTAGAGCGGACGATGCACCTCGAACTCGAGTGTACAGATTGAATGGGTGATGCCCTCTATCGAGTCGCTCTGACCGTGTGCGAAGTCATACATCGGGTAGATGCACCATTTGTCTCCCGTGCGGTGATGGGAGGCATGGAGAATGCGGTACATAATCGGGTCACGGAAGTGCATGTTGGGCGATGCCATGTCGATTTTGGCACGCAGCACCCGGCTGCCGTCCGGGAACTCACCGGCGCGCATACGGCGGAACAGGTCCATATTCTCTTCGGGGGTCCTGTTGCGGAAAGGGCTCTCCTGCCCGGGAGCCGTAGGCACTCCCCTGCCCTTGCTGATTTCCTCCTGTGTCTGGTCGTCCACGTATGCAAGCCCTTCGCGGATGAGCTGCTCTGCCCATTCATAAAGCCGGTCGAAATAATCGGACGCATAATGCTCTTCCGCCCACTCGAACCCCAGCCATCGTATATCTTCGCGAATAGAATCCACATATTCCGTATCTTCCTTCACGGGGTTGGTATCATCGAAACGGAGATTGCAAAGCCCGTTGTACTTCTTGGCCATTCCGAAATTCAGGCAGATTGATTTTGCATGTCCTATGTGAAGATATCCGTTCGGCTCCGGCGGGAATCGTGTATGCACTTTCTTGTCATTCTTTCCGTTGCGGATGTCTTCTTCAATGATTTGCTCAATAAAATTCATATTATTCAGTAATTGTTATGGTTATGTTAGTGTTATCTCATTTTATCTTACATAGGGGGGAACGGCCGAGGTCAGCAAATCCGCTGCAAAGGGTTCTGACGTCGGCACGCACGCTGTAGTCCCTGACATAGAGGCTTTCGGCAAGACGCGACATCTCTTCGGACAACCTGCGGTTGCGGAATGAGTCTTCTGGGTGCAGCACGCCGGGTTTGAGATAGGCCGACAAGGACTCGTTAGTCTGATAGCGGCAGCCCACCCAACTGGAACGGCCGGACAGCACAGCGCCGATATTCTGCATGAAGCCTCGTTTGTTCTTCACGAACCATACCGCCACCGGACTGCACGCCGCAAGAGCCGAAGCTGCAACAATGTCGAATCCACGTTTTTTGCGTCTGTTTTTCTTCTCCACCAGCGCATGAACGGGAATGGCGTAAGCATCCTCCGAAGAGAATATGGCATTGCTGCCGATGACGACAAAACTGTTTTCGGGTGCGATGCGGTATTCCACCTGGCACGACTGCAGGCGTATCATCCAGTCTATAATCTGGTCGGCCGGCATGTTGCGCGAGCAGAACACGATCTCGTTAAGATGGTACAACGGTATGAGGTCTTGCAGATGCGAGACATTGCCGATCACGGCCGAGTCGCTGTCTTGTTGAGGCTGCAGCGTGACGATGCCGGCAAAAGCGCATTTGGGCTCCATCATCTGCATCAGGTTCAAGACCCTCTCAGCCTCGTCTCCGCCGCCCACTACAGCAATGCGGCGTCCGTAACGCGAGTCGGCCGCCAAACCGCAAAGCTTTGTTTTGCCCGCCAGATAGCGTATGACGTTCACGGCAATGACCGTCCACATAGTGCCGAGCAGCACCACGGCGCGCGAAAAGCGGAGGGTCTCCGGCAAAAGCGCATAGACCAGCAATATCGCCACCGTACCGATAAACACGCCGCGGTTGACGGCGGTGAGCCGCATCGGCTTGCCGTAGCCGCGGCACAACGCCACCGACAACAGCCATACGGCTGCGTATAGCGGTATGACCATATAGTAATAGTAGTGCGGGAAGGCACTGTTTCGCTGTGCCAACACGTTGACGTCCCAATAGCGCGAAAGGGCGAAAAGACCGGCATAAATGCACAGGAAATCGATGAACGGCAGCAGCATACGACTGAGGATTCGACGCATGGCCGCCAAAAAGGCGCGGAACCAGATGGCCACGTCAATCAGGGCATTGAACAGCCGGGCATTCTTGCTCGAGAAATGCTTCCGGGCGAAAATCTGCATGGCTTTGTAAAAGACATGCACATAGTTGAGACTGCCCGTTTTGGTACTCTCTCCTTTGTAGTGGATGATGCGCGTTTCGGGGAAGTAATAGTTTTTGTAGCCTCCTTGCAGTATGCGGTATGAGAGGTCGATGTCCTCCCCATACATGAAATAATCCTCGTCGAGCAGTCCAACCTTGTCGAGCACACTGCGGCGGAGCATCATAAATGCGCCGGACAGTACCTCGACAGAATGGATCTTGTCGTTGTCGAGAAAAGAGAGATGGTATGTGCCGAATCGGCGCGATTTAGGGAAAAGCTTCGAGAGTCCGAACAATTTGTAGAACGCCACGGCGGGAAACGGGATGCCGCGTTTTGACTCGGGCAGAAACTCGCCCTTGCCGTTCACCATCTTCACGCCGAGACCGCCGGCGTCGGGCGTGTTGTCCATGAAGCGCAGGCATTTCTCAAAAGTATCCTCCTCCACCACCGTGTCAGGGTTAAGCAGCAGCACATATTCGCCGCTCGAGAGCCGTATGGCCTGATTGTTGGCCTTTGCGAAACCCACATTCTCGCGGTTCGCGATCACTTTCACCTGCGGGAACTTCTTGCCTAACATATCCAGGGATGAATCCGCCGAATTGTTGTCCACGACGAACACCTCGCCCTCCACGTTCTTCAGCGACTTGAAAACAGAAACCAGCGCCTGCTCCAGGAAGAATGCCACATTGTAGTTGACTATGACAACGCTTAATTTCATGTTCTCTTCAGAAATAGGCCAGCACCGTCTTTTTGGACACCACCTTGTCTCCTTTGCAGACGGCGACTTGCGCATCGAGCGGCAGAAACACGTCAACCCTTGAGCCGAACTTGATCATGCCTACTTCCTCGCCCTGCTCTACCATATCGCCCGCTTCCGGGTAACTGACGATGCGCCGGGCTATAAAACCGGCAATCTGGCGGAAAAGCACCTTGTCATGGTCGTTGCGCGCCACCACTATCGTATTGTGCTCATTGTCAACCGACGACTTCGGCAACTTGGCTATGAAGTACTTTCCCGGATGATAGGCAATGTATTCTATCTTGCCGTCCATCGGATAACTGTTCACATGCACGTTGTTGATAGACATGAAGATGGAAATCTTGATGCGTTCATCCTTGAAATACTCGTACTCGAAAGCGGGGCCTACCGCCACAATGCAACCGTCTGCGGGCGAGAGCACACCGTTAGAGACCTTGTTGATGATGCGGAACGGCACCCTGAAAAAGCGAATTACAACAGACGCCACGATGAGCGTGGCCACATAAAAAACCAGATTCACCCACCATAAGTTGGTTATGAAAAAGACATAAAAAACCGTCAGCAACAAGATCACCAAAACGGCAACCGAAATGCTAACCTTCCCCGCCTCGTGAAACTTCATCCTCTAAAACTGTTATTTGACGTATAAGATATACGTGTTTCTCGGAATGTTGTTCTCGCTGGAAGTCGTTGTGAACCGGCGGGGGTATTTCTTTTTGTTCAAGAAATGTTCTCCCTGATAGTCGTAGGTATAGACCGTCTTTTTGTTCTCCGTACCGTAAAGCAGCACCTGCACCGTCTGCGTGACATAGTTATGCAGATGATACCCGGAACAGCCTTTGAATGCGTACGGAAGCCCATAGAACGGATTATAGGTGACATTGTCCTCATCGTAACTAAAGGTTCTCACAATCACCTCATTGAGATACGGATAGGTTTCCTTTATCGACTCGATGTCCTCGTATTTCTCTTTTTTGCCGGGAGCATATTTCACCTCTTTCGTGCAACGTACTTCCATATCCTTGACGGGAGAGTGCTGTATCCGGGACTGAACGCTTTCGAAATCGCCCATGAATGTGTTGTAAAGCTTTAGGCTTTTGGCATATTGGAATGACTCATAAAACAGCCTGTCGTAAATCTCTTCGATGTGGGTAATGCGTTGCGTCTCCCCGTCGCGCGTGAAGTTCACCTCTTGCCGCACGGTGTCGTTCACCTTATATAAAATCTTATTCACCAGACAGTCTTCGTAGGTGATGTCAATCACCTCGGTATAGTCTTCCTGCACGTTCGTGATTTGAGAAACGGTTTTGTCCTTGTTATAGGTAAAGACAAAGGTTTGGACAGAATCCACGACGATGCTGTCGAGCGTGTTCTTCTCTCCGTATTTGAAAACCAGGTTGGGGTGATTCCAATCGCTGTCGCTGTAGTACCAGATTTTGCTGATTTTGCATACGGGATTGTATATTTCATCATCCGGTTTGCATGAAGAGAACGAAAGCAGCACTGCGGCAGCAGCAACAATAAGACAGGATATTTTTCTCATAAGTCAAACACTTTTAACAAGTGGCAAAAATACAAAAAAATGAAAACAGATGCAAAACAAAAGAACAAAGACTCACGGCCATAGATTCAAGTGACAAAGTTATAAAAAACAGGCGCCGCTTTATCGGTTTGGCTTACTACATCATTATATTGGCATTGGAGTTTGTGCCATCTTGTTGATTATCCATATTGCAACAGCGACTTGCAGAATGAATATCACAGGCACAACATACTTGAATTTCTTGTGCGTCGTCTTGTGATGCCACACTTTCATACCACACCAAGCCCCGATGCTGCCGCAAAAGACGGCAAGCAGGAGCAATGTAGCTTCGGATATGCGCCATTTGTCATGCTTCGCCTTGTACTTGTCAATGCCATAGACAATGAATGTCACGGCATTGATGGCAAAGATGTAGATGAGAATTGCAGTAGTCATTGTCTTCCGTATTTCTCTTTTAGCCTCTTGGGAAACTTGCTCTTCACCAAGTCGTATGACTCTTTTATCCACCCTTCGATGATGTTGTCAGGAAAGGTGTTCTCGATGACAATATCATTCCAATGTTTCTTGTTCATGTGCCAGGCTGGGGTGACTGCATCATACTTTTCTCGCAATGCCTCGCCACGTTCGGGGCGCAACTTAATGGCAATGAGTCTCCGCTCCAAGGAGATATGCAGGAATATCTTTCCCTCTATGCGGAACACCACCCAGTCTGGCCCGTATGGCATATCCTCCGTTACACCGGGCAAAGCCAGACAGTATGCCCTTACTTCTTCGATGTTCATAATTGTCTTATTCTGCCAACTTTACCCATTAACGATGAGGCACTCTTTGTCGTGAGTGATTATTGAAGTCAACGTTTTAAACCGTTCTACTATGTCGTCATTCTCCGAAAAGTAGTTTGATACAACCCATTTGGGGTCATTATTATCATAGTTATGAAAACCTGAATTACTATTGGGAACTACTTCTCTCAAATCTATAATGTTGCGTTCGCTTGCACTTTTGGAAGGATCGAGAATACCCCAATAATAGCCAACGTTATCCACTGAAACTTCACAACGAAACGAAGATTTTCGGAACTTGAATTCAAATCCGAACCCGGTAGATTTTTCATCAAATTTTAGTGTGACATTTTTCTCTACCTGTCTTTTACATTCATTATAGCACGTCTTGATATGTTCACTCTGATATTGTTCACGTAACTCTTCCAAACGTCCTTTGAGTTTATCCAGATTGGTTATTTCGTCCTTAATAGCCGTCACTTTCTCGGAACTACTTTTGCCAGCCAACTGCAAATGTTCTATAATCAATTCATCGAGTTTCTTGTTCATATCTATTTGTCGTTTAGAAGGTTGAAAATATTCTTCCAGATACCCTTTGTAGACTACTATCGCACTTTTCAGTTGTGGGTCTGTCTCAAAAGCAATCTCGTTATTAATGCTGTACAACCAATTGAGAATGTCGTGTTTGTAGTCTTTGCAGATGAAATTATCGCCAAGCCCAGCTTTTGTTTCATTCGACAAGGAAAACTCGGACGGCGGGGTATCGCCGTCCGAGTTTAGATACAGAACATAGATTTGCTCCATAGGGTATGTTTCTCTAGCTATTTCCACATATCGGTCTATCTGCTCTTTTTGCTCTTGTGCTCCATTTACTTTATTCTCGATAATCAGGTAGAAGTCTTCTCCTTTTATTGTCAAGTCTATTCTGTTCTTGTCAGGATAAGGTATCGTTATGTTTGAATCTGACACGTCTTTCCCGAGGAAAGAATACAAGAAATTCTTTTTCACTTTTTCTCTGCCAGTCAAAAGAGAATGCAATATCCTGCTATGAGCCGTTTCTTTGAGCCTTTGATCAAAGTGGGCAGATACAAAAGGATTGACAGGAATAGGGAACTTGTCAGCTATCTCTTTATGACGTTGCCGAAATGATGCGGATAGTAATAAAGTATCATAAAGACTCGCCAATGCGGTATCCTATTTCTGGATTTTGATTCGGGCATCCACCGCAACGACTGCCGTGGGCGTCCCGAGCAGCGGGTTGATGTCCATCTCCACGATTTCGGGAGCGGCCATCACCAAAGCGGAGACTCTGGCCACCTGCTCGGCATAAATGTCCATATTGACAGGCTGCTGGCCGCGTACGCCTTGCAGGATCTTGTAGCCGCGCAGTTTGGTGAGCGACTGCTTGGCCTCGTCAGCCGTGATGGGGGCCAACGCCGACTGCACGTCCTTGAGCACCTCGATGAAAATGCCGCCAAGTCCGTAGAAAATCTGGTGTCCGAACTTCTCGTCGCGGATGGCGCCGATATAGACTTCCGTTCCTTCGAGCATCGGGTACATCTCTACGGCGTAAGTGTCCTTGATGGCCATCAGGCGGTCAAATTCGCAGGCCACGGTTTCGATATTCTTCACATTGAGCGTTACGCCGCCCACGTCTGACTTGTGGAGCGGTCCCACCACTTTCATCACCAGCGGGTAGCCCACCTCGTTGGCGAAGTCAAGCGCCTGCTGTTTCTGGTCCACTATGCGGATGCGTTTCTGCGAAATGCCGGCGGCGTCAAGCAGTTCGGCGATAGCTTCGGGACCGATGTAGCCGTTCTCGCTACTGTCGATGACCTTGCGGATGCGCGCCTTGTCCACTTCGGGCTGCGGCACCGTCTCGGGCTGCGGCTTGGGCGTGTTGACTACCTTTGCCAATGCATTGCCGAAGACGCACTCCTCGGGGAAATTGACATGATGCTTGTTGGTGATGAAGTCCTGGATCTCGTCCTTGACATTGATGATGGAGGGCAAAATAGGGAATATGGGTTTCCTGCATGTCCTGATTTTCCGGTCCAGCACTTCATAGACCTCCCAATTGGCGAAGAGTCCAGGCGAGCCGAATATCACGCACATGGCGTCAATGTTGTCGAAGTCGTTCTCGCAGGCGTCGATGATCGCGCCCAGTTGTTCGGCAGTGCCGGTAGCGAGGAAATCGATAGGGTTGCCCACCGAAGAGCCGTTGAAGAGTTTTGAGAGCAGGGCTTCGGCGGCGGGGCCTTCGATATGGGGCACGTCCAGTCCGTTGTTGGAGAGCACGTCGGTCAGCATCACGGCGGGGCCGCCGGCGTGGGTGATGACGGCGATGTTCTTGCCCTTGATTTCGGGATAGGTGAACACGCCGCATACGGTAGTCAGTTCCTGACGGTTATGGCAGCGCACGATGCCGGCCTTGCGGAACAGTGCTTCCACCGCCTCGTCGGAGGTGGCCAATGCGCCGGTATGCGAAGAGGCGGCGCGGCTGCCGGCGGCGGAACTGCCGGCTTTCACCGCGGCGATGCGGCAGCCTTTGTTGATCAGCGAGCGGGAGTGCTTCAGCAGCTTGGCCGGGTTGGAAACCTTCTCCATATAAAGCATGATGATGCGCGAACTCTTCTCCGGGTCGAAAGTCTCGTCCAGATGTTCGAGCACCTCTTCGATGCCCATTTGCGCAGAGTTGCCGACAGCCCATACGCTGCTGAAAGTAAGCCCGTTGGAGATGCCGTACTCTTTGATGAACACCGCCGTCGCCCCGGAGCCGGTCACAAATTCCACGCCTTTCGGGTCAAGTGTCGGGATGGGCGCGTCGAAAGCTCCGCAATAGTTCGTGTTCAGGAAACCGGTACAGTTCGGACCTATCAGGGATCCGTTCACGCTGTTCACCGTGTCCACGATCCGGCGTTCAAGGCGCGCGCCTTCCTCGTTCTCCTCGCCAAAGCCGGCAGAGACGATAATGAAACCGCCCGTGTCTTTCTGACGTGCAAGCACCTCAACCGTGTGAGGACAGAACTTGGCGGCGACGGCCAGGATGGCGCAGTCAACCTGCGGCAGGTCTTCCACCTGCTTGTAGCATTTTATGCCTTGCACCTCATCTTCCTTGGGATTAACGGCATAGATTGTTCCTTTGAAATTGCTGTTCCTGAGGTTCAGCAGGACCTTGCCGCCGGGTTTGTTGATGTTGGAAGAAGCGCCAACAACTACAATGCTTTTAGGGTCTATTAATTTCTTGTTGATCATTACGGGTTATTTAGTTTTTTGTTTATATTACCGTTTAAGAATGTCTTTTTTCATCTTTTCGAGATGTTCTTCGAGTTTTTGCTCCATCCCCTCACGTCCACATTTGCGGCTGTCAACCTCAACGGCGCTGAAATAGAACTTGATTTTGGGTTCCGTGCCCGACGGGCGCACCGTCACCTTGCTGTTGTCGGTCATGATGAACTGCAGCACGTCAGACGTGGGCAGATCGATACGGTCGTTGCGGTCGTTCCTGAAATCAAAGGAGCGGCCGGTCTTGTAGTCGTTCATGACCGTGACAGCCTTGCCGCCTAACGTTTTGGGCGGATTGTGGCGGAGGTTCTCCATCATCTTCCGTATTTTGGCCACACCCTCCTTGCCCGTTTCGGTCACCGAATAGAGGCTCTCCCTGAAATAGCCGTATCTGCGGTGTAACTCATCGAGCACATCCGTAAGCCGCTGGCCGCGGTTGAGGTAATAGGCGGCCATTTCAGCAATGAGGCAGCATGCCGACACGGCATCCTTGTCGCGCACAAAGTCGCCGATAAGGTAGCCGTAGCTCTCCTCGCCGCCGAAAAGGAACGTCTTGTTCCCCTCTTCTTCTCTGATCTTGGAGGCAATATACTTGAAGCCGGTGAGCACCTCTTCGCAGGCCACGTTATAGTCGAGGGCGATGCGCCGGATGAGGTCTGTGGTGACAATGGTCTTCACCACCATGCCATCTTCGTTGAGTTTGCCGGCGGCCTGGTATTGCGAGAGCAGGTAGTAACAGAGCAGCGCGCCGGTCTGGTTGCCGTTCATCAGCTGCATTTCGCCGTTTGCGTCACGCACGGCGATGCCTACGCGGTCGGAGTCGGGGTCGGTGGCAAGCACGAGGTCGGCTTTTTCTTTGCGTGCCAACGCCAGCGCCATCTCGAGGGCGGTTTTCTCTTCCGGGTTCGGCGACTTCACCGTCGGGAAGTTGCCGTCGGGCCGTGCCTGTTCTGCCACCACGGAAACATTGCGGAAGCCGAAGCGGCGCAGGGCCTCCGGCACCATCGTGATGCCGGTGCCGTGGAGCGGCGTATAGACGACCTTCAGCGTGCCGGCGTTGACGGCTGCCCCGGGATTGATGCCGAGGGCACACACTCGTTCAAGGTAAGCCTCGTCGGTGCGGTGGTCAACCTCGGTTATCAGTTCGGGACAGGAATCCCAATTGACCATTCTGACGGAGGTGATCTTGCCGGCCTCCTTGATGACATTCTCGTCATGGGGCGGCACCAGTTGCCCTCCGTCTTGCCAGTAAACCTTATACCCGTTGTACTCTTTTGGATTGTGCGATGCCGTAATCATAATGCCGGCCTGACAGTGCAAGTGGCGTACGGCGAACGAAAGCACGGGCGTAGGGCGCACATCCTCAAACAGGAACGCCCTGATCCGGTTTGCCGACAGGACCTCGGCGGTGATTTGCGCAAACTCGCGGCTGTTGAGCCTTGAATCGTACGAGATGACCACCCTGACGGGCTCGTCTTTCCACACTTTTTTCAGATAGTTGGCAAGCCCTTGCGTGGCCGTACCCACCGTATAGCGGTTCATGCGGTTGGTGCCCACGCCCATGATGCCGCGCAGTCCGCCCGTGCCGAAACTCAAGTCACGGTAAAAGGCATCCTGCAAAGCCTCGGGGTCTTCTTTCTGGAGACTCAAAATCTCGTCATGCGTTTTCTGGTCATAATCGTCTGAAAGCCAAACGTCTATTTTCTTTTGAATCGGTTTTTCCATCATATTCGGAATTTGTTGGCAAAGATAACATAAAAGGGGCAACGTCACGGCTACCGCACGAAAAAGATTTTAGAATTTAGAGGCGTTACGCGTTCAGTTCAGTTTCCCTGACAGAAATCATAGTTAGCACTTGGTCCTCAACAAGTGTGGCTTTGGCGTATTCATTCCTCCTGGGAAAACAGCAGAAAACATCCCCAAAATGCAATTAACGGAAAACCGTTTCAGTCATTAATGCAATATGACCTTGCGCAATCAGTTGGTCCGTATGTGCGGTAACTCTGCACACAAAAAAGAGCCAGCAAATAAATGCTGGCTCTTCCCCTGTTTAAACACACTATTCTCATCAATCAATCATTGCAACTTGTTGTTTATGATGTTTGATTTGATTTCAATTATGTTGTACGCATCAATTCACCGCTCCGTAAGAGCTGCTAACATAATTCTTGCTGATATGCACACTGCCATCAGACAGTTTCACATACGCATATATTTCTGTCGGACCATAACCTACGGTGCGAGTAAAGGTTTGTTGAAAACTGTTAGATGTAGTTGATTGCGGTTTTAACTCGCCTTCAAATATAAAACCTCTTTCCACAATAGGGTAACTGTAGCGGTTAGTAATCCTAGCAGACACCGTGAGCGTTTGGGTACTGATAGGGATTCCATCAGTATTCATTGACACGGTCATATCGGTGATGTCCTTCACGCAACGGATAGAAATAGCTCTATATGATTGCGAACTCTGTTGCGTAAATCCAATGCTAGTCGGATTCAGAGCAAAGATGATATAATTTGATGCATAACTTGATGTTATAAAGTGAGAACTAGCACGGACATATGTCACGAAATCATATATAGGAATATAACCTGCACCCCTTGCCGAAAAACCGCTGCTGTTGGTAGCTGTTGTGTAACTAGACCAATAGGTGGAAGAATTATCGCGTAGTTTGTCCGAAAGAGCCTGATTGATGGAAACAGAAGACGAACTGGTAAAGGGTGAATATCCTCCATTGACATTTGTAACCATCAGTTCATATTCAGCCATATTGGGCAGATGCCATCCGTCGGGACAGATGGATTTGATATTGCTTGGAATTATACTATTATGATAAGACCAGGAGGAAGCTCGAGCAGAATAACTTAAACTTAAAACGTCATTTGGAGTATAATAATACCCTGACCATGTGTTACACGAATGTAAAGAACCATTTGCCGAAGAAGAATATGGAAGCATATAACCATAACCACTATACTTGTATGTGGGGCTATCATTAAGGTCGTAGTACATTCCTAACTCCAGAAGGCCTTTGGTTTTCAGGTTCTCTTTCATCCAGCACTGGTTGCCGATCTGCACCGTGTTGTAAGTGACGGACGGGTTAGTCGTGCTGACCGAGCCGCACGATACGTTCTGCACCTCTACTTTCACTGCGTTGCCATAAACGGTTTCGCCATCGCTGGTGGTAACATAGCCGCGCACATACCAGGTGAAGTTGAGTTGGTTGTTGTATGGGATGCTGAAACTGGTTTTGGTCATTGTGCCGTCTGTGCCAATTGAGACATCCTGTGTGCTTGTGGCGGTTGCCGTAGTCACATTGTCGGAAGTGCCGATAACGAAGCCTGACCGGGAGATGGTGCTGCCCGCCTTGTTCACCGTGGCCTTTACGCTGAACGTGTTTTGTGTATAACTGTAGGGCGACTGAGTAGTCACAATGGGCGGAAAAGATGTCCTGCCCTGCCCTTTGATACAGCGCACGCTGCCAAGATAATATTGGTTATTAGAGGCAACTAAAGACCAAAACCATAAGGTTGGATTGGAATAAGCATTAAACATGGAATCTCTTGTTGTTGAATACCATAAGAGGCATTCAGTGCCAAATCCGTAGTGGGATTGATTGGAGTAATACCCTGCTGCTCTTAAGCTCAATCCCGACTCGTTGGTTCCCGGATTATTCGTCCAAAATGCAACATCTCTCACTTGAGTTGAGGTGAAATTGGCTTTCAGCGTGTCAAATTCCGCTTTGTTGGGCAAATGCCAACCTGTGGGGCAGATGCCTTGAATGGGAGCTCCGTAGTTGACGGGGGCTCCGCGCATAACGGCGGCATGGCTGTAGAAATAGCCGTAAATGTTGACCTCATAGTTGTTGTTTTCGGTAGGATAACGGTAGTATGCCACACGGTTGCCGTTAGTGGTATCGCTTATGAAAGGTATCTGCGTGCCGTCAGCATAGCGTTTGGTGCGCAGGTTCTCCTTCATCCAGCACTGGTTGCCGATCTGCACCGTATTGTAGAAGTTGCCCTCAATGTCGCTCACGTAAGGTGTGCCGGGGCAAGCCACATTCATCGTCATACGCGGTGTAGTAAACATGACGGTGTCGCTGTACGAGGTGCCGTTGGCGTTGGTGGCCGCCGCCACCGCGTAATAGGTCGTGTTGGGCGTAAGGCCGGTGAGGACGGCGTAGTTCACGAGGTTGCCGTTCTCGTCCTCGTTCATGCCCTCCTCCACGTCCAACGTCCGGTTGAGCGACGTGCGAGACGTGCCGTACCAGATCTGGAACGAGGTCACCGCCTTGCCGCCGTCCACCGCAATAAGTGGCATAAGCGTAGCGCTCTCGGCGGTAAGTTCCGTCACCTCGCTGCCGAGCCGCACCACGGGGGCGAACGTCTCGCCCTCGCCCTTGACGCAGCGCACTTTCATAAGGAAACCAAGGTTTCCACCTGTATTTATGTATAGTTGTCCAGACTCGAAATGACTATAGTTACCGACCCCATAGACATTATTACCATTGTAATAATGACTCGTGTTTGAACTTGCGTACGCAGCATACGCAAGAAGACCAAGTCCGCTTCCTGCCGTTTGCGAATTCAACATTGCTTCGTCAACTATGTAATTTCCCCAAGGATATCCCGTCCCTCTCTCAACTTCACCGCCGATTGATACCGCCAGGTCTTTCCATTCGTTCACAGACGGCAAGTGCCAGCCGTCAGGGCAAACGCCCTGTATCTGCAATGTAGAGTTGGGATCATTCATACGATTGTACATCAATTGGCGTCCGTTTGCCAAGGCGAAAACGTTATACACGGTACCCAACCGTTCTCCTTGTGTATCAGGATTGTATGCGTAAAAAGGCAGGGTGCCCAATGCGAATGAATATCTTAAGTCTGAATATTGGCCATAGTTAATCGCCTTCCCCGTCGCGAACCGCGTCGTCCGCAGGTCCTCCTTCATCCAGCACTGGTTGCCCACCTGCACCGTGTTGTAGACGTTGCCGTCGATGTCCGTAACCGTGGGCGCGTCGGCGCACGGGCGGTTCATGACGACGGGCGTCTTGAACATGACGGTGTCGCTGTACGAGGTGCCGTTGGCGTTGGTGGCCGCCGCCACCGCGTAATAGGTCGTGTTGGGCGTAAGGCCGGTGATGTCGGTATGGTGGAACAGGTCGCCATAATTGGGACTGTAATCAAACTCTGCTGTGCCGGTGAGGGCGTCACGTTGCGTGCCGTAACGGACTACCATCGAGGTCACTTCACTGCCGCCATCGAAAGGAACTGACGCGGCTGCCGTGGCCATCTCGGGACCAGACACGGCAACCTCATGCATCACCACAGCCGGTGTCGTGACAATGCCCGCCCCTTTGACACAACGCACAGAGTATGACGGTCGGTAATACTCCATGTAAAAATCTCCACCTTGCACAATAAACAATGAATCAGAGTGTCTGTAATAGACATTAGGGACACAAATTCCTGCCTCTGTAGAAACATTGGGAGAACGGTATTGATGACTGCTAATATAGCGATTGATGGAGAGGCTATTGATCTGCAGTCCGAGTCCGCTTCCGGTTCGGGAAGAAGCAAGAAGTGACGGGTCTATCTTAAATTTGCTTAATACTTGCCCATCACTTACCTGTACGCCTCCAAGCGTTTCAAGAAGCTCGTTCCAATCGTTCACGGAAGGAACGTGCCAGCCCTCAGGACAGACACCCTGCTTCCGGGTGGCCCAATCCGCATTGTCCATATAACCGTTCAGAACAGCAGCGGCATTGTACAGCATCCTGTTGGAATTGTCATAACCGTAGTAAGGGTACAGGTAAGAATAGGTGTATCCATCATATCTTCCGTCCATGTTGATATCCTTCCCCGTCGCGAAGTGCGTCGTCCGCAGGTCCTCCTTCATCCAGCACTGGTTGCCCACCTGCACCGTGTTGTAGACGTTGCCGTCGATGTCCGTAACCGTGGGCGCGTCGGCGCACGGGCGGTTCATGACGACGGGCGTCTTGAACATGACGGTGTCGCTGTACGAGGTGCCGTTGGCGTTGGTGGCCGCCGCCACCGCGTAATAGGTCGTGTTGGGCGTAAGGCCGGTGAGGACGGCGTAGTTCACGAGGTTGCCGTTCTCGTCCTCGTTCATGCCCTCCTCCACGTCCAACGTCCGGTTGAGCGACGTGCGAGACGTGCCGTACAAGACACGGAACGAGGTAACCGCCTTGCCGCCGTCAACCACGACGAGCGGCATAAGCGTGGCAGCCTCCGCCTCCAGGTCCGTCACCTCGCTGCCGAGCCGCACCACCGGGGCGAACGTCTCGCCATCGCCCTTGACGCAACGCACGGAATTCAGGATATGACGTAAACCTCCGTTGCCAATACTCAATCTGAATTCATCGTGATAGTTTTCTAAATAGACACCCGTGTAGTAAAAGACATCATCGCTCATACCAGCCAATCTTGCATATTGTATGTTAAGCCAATAAATGCTGCTTTCTTCCAATGCCAGACCGGAGCCCGAACTGGCCGAAGTGAAACGTGTGAGGTCATCAAAAAGATAGACACCATAGTATGATGACGGCTGACCGCCCATCATCTCTGCCAGTTCATACCACTCATTTCTTGATGGGACATGCCATCCGTCAGGGCACGCCCCCTGCATCTTCGTGTCGTCCGTACTGCTCAAGTTATGACCGTTGAGTGCGCCCCATACGTTGTACAAGATACGCTGATCTGAATTATACGCATAATATGGAACGGACTTTGAGGCATTGGGGTATCCATAGTCTGCCATAGATGTGGCTGCGTCATAATAGCCCTCCATGACCCCGTTCAATGAGTTGTATGAACGATTGAAAAATCGTTCATTGTTGATTGCATAGTTCATCGCCCTTCCCGTAGCGAACCGCGTCGTCCGCAGGTCCTCCTTCATCCAGCACTGGCTGCCCACCTGCACCGTGTTGTAGACGTTGCCGTCGATGTCCGTAACGGTTTCGTTGCCCGGACAAGGCTGCGGTGTAGCCACCACAGGGGGTGTCGTCAAGGCTAAAATTTCACCTATGGTTCTTCCCCCGCCGGCAACATCACAGTATGCCGCAAAATAGTAGAGCGTTCCGGGCTGTATGTCGGAGGTTTGGCTCTCATAACGATGCGCACCATTTCCGCCGGCATAAGGCAAAGTACTCAAAACACTAAGATTTGCAGTGTCTGTCCCCCATAATATACCTACGGTAACATTAACATTGACATTGACATTCTGGGAGGATTGTGGAGACTGCGAATTGGAGGGTGGAGTGTGGAAAATGGGATAATATACAGACCCGTCGATGGTGACGGTGTCATTGGTCCGGTTCACCGCCACAGTGTTCACCAGAGGACGTATGTAATAGGTCATGGTATCTTGAAAGTTCGTTATTGGAGATTCGCCAGGAGGTCCCTGTTCGCCGCGTTCACCCGGAGGTCCTTGCGGTCCGGGTTCACCTTGAGGACCAACCAACGAGGTAAGGAATTCTTCTTCCGTGCCTTCATTGCCTGCATTGAGCCAAGTCTGGTAGGTGGACTGGCCCGGGACTCCCTGTATGCCCTGTTCTCCTTGCGGTCCGGGTTCACCTTGAGGACCGGGTTCACCTTGAGGACCGGGTTCACCTTGAGGACCGGGTTCACCTTGCGGTCCAGGTTCTCCCTGCGGTCCGGCTTCTCCCTGCGGTCCGGCTAACGAGGTAAGGAATTCTTCTTCCGTGCCTTCATTGCCTGCATTGAGCCAAGTCTGGTAGGTGGACTGGCCCGGGACTCCCTGTATGCCCTGTTCACCTTGCGGTCCAGGTTCTCCTTGCGGTCCTGGTTCACCTTGCGGTCCAGGTTCTCCTTGCGGTCCTGGTTCTCCCTGCGGTCCAGGTTCTCCCTGCGGTCCAGGTTCTCCCTGCGGTCCGGCTTCTCCCTGCGGTCCGGCTTCTCCCTGCGGTCCGGCTAACGAGGAAAGGAACTCCTCCTCCGTGCCCGCATTGCCTGCGTCGAGCCAAGTCTGGTAGGTGGACTGGCCCGGGACTCCCTGTATGCCCTGTTCTCCT
>CAVEXN010000019.1:0-46768 GCA_963620035.1 Oscillospiraceae bacterium
GTACCTGGAGCCGTTCCGCGCCGACGGGCGCAAGGTCATCGGCCTGGCCCTCGAACTCGACGCCGAAGGCAAAGGGCTGGTGAATTGGGCGGTCAGGAAAGAGGCGTAACGCCTCTTTCAGAACTTAGAGTTTAGAGTTTAGAATTTAGAGTTTGGGGTTTGGTTGAGAGAGTTCAGACGGCAATTGTTGAATTAGGAATTATGCGTAGCGCCTCTTAGTTCTAAACTCTAAGATCTAATTTCTAAAACTTTCCTATCTTTGCGCCCGTTCTCGAAAATAGAATTTCGGCACGTTTGATGCCGGCGCAGCAAAGACCAAAGTGATGACAGACAAAGCAACAGACAACAGCAAAGAGCGGGCGATATTGTTGGCCGTGTCGATGCCGGAGACCGATGCCGGGCGCACGGCAGCATACCTCGACGAACTGGCCTTCTTGGTGGATACCGCCGGCGGCGAGGCGGCGTGCCGTTTCATACAGAACCTCCCCCACCCCGACTCGCGCACCTACATGGGCTCGGGCAAAATCAAAGAGGTGGCGGAGTATGTACACAACGAGGGCATCGGCTTTGCTGTGGTTGACGACGAGCTGACACCGTCGCAGCAGCGCAACATCGAGAGTGCGCTGGGCTGTCGCGTCATGGACCGCACACGCCTCATCCTCGACATCTTCGCCAGCCGCGCCCGCACCGCCCACGCCAAGGTGCAGGTTGAACTGGCACAGTACAAGTACCTTCTGCCGCGGCTGACGGGCATGTGGACGCACCTTGAGAAGCAGCGCGGCGGCATCGGCATGCGCGGACCCGGCGAGAAGGAAATCGAAACCGACCGCCGCATCATCCGCAACCGCATCGCCCTGCTCGAGCAGCGGCTCAAGGAGATTGACCGGCAGATGCAGACCCAACGCGGACGGCGCGACAAGTTTGTACGCGTGGCCCTGGTGGGATACACCAACGTGGGCAAGTCCACCATCATGAACATGCTCGGCAACGCCGACGTGTTTGCCGAGAACAAACTCTTTGCCACCCTCGACACCACCGTGCGCAAAATCGTGTTCGGAAACCTGCCGTTCCTTCTGTCCGACACCGTAGGCTTCATCCGCAAACTGCCCCACGGCCTGGTCGAGTCGTTCAAGTCAACCCTCGACGAGGTGCGCGAGGCCGACCTGCTGCTGCACGTCGTTGACATCAGCCACCCCGACTTTGAAGAGCAGATATCCGTCGTGAACCGCACCCTTGCAGAAATCAAGGCCGGCGACAAGCCCATGATCATCCTCTTCAACAAAATAGACAACTACAAATGGGTCGAGAAAGCCCCCGACGACCTCACGCCGCCTACGCGCGGGAACCTCACCCTTGAGGAACTCAAAAGCACCTGGATGGCCAGAAGTACACACAAAAGCATCTTCATCTCCGCCAAGACCAAAGAGAACGTGGCCGAAATGAAGGAAATCCTCTACGAAGAAATAAAAAAACTGCACATCCAGATTTATCCGTACAACAACTTCCTCTATTAGGGCACAACTGAAAAAAATGCGCATCGGGTCATAGTCCGGTTGTTTCAACATAGAAATCGGGTCAAAATGACCCGACAACTGAAAAGAAAGTCGTAGTTTTGGCCCGAATAAAAATCACAACGATGACAACAGACCTGTCCATTCTTCAATTTCTGCACTATCATCCTCTTTCAAGCAGAGATCAGATTGCCCGATCATTAACGGATGGCCAAGCGAAAGTACGCTGAAACGAACAATCCGCTATTTGGTCAGCGCAGGTTTGTTTGAAGTCAATGGGCGTGGACCGGCAATAAGTTGCCGCCGTGGACAATCGGCTTCCTCTACTGACAGCAAGACACTTTTCACGTAACGCCCACTTATCAACAACACCGCATCGCAATCCTTTGCGGGCAAAAGGTTTCCGACGACTTTGGAATTTGTGAATAAAAAGTACCCCTCATTCCAGATGCGCCTGGATCAATAATCCTATATTTGCCGTACATTTTCTGTTATTGAACAAGAACAGAAAATCGTTTGAGAGTCAGGGACTAAACTACATCCATAAAACAAGGGGGCAACAGAGAAGCGTTTTCTTCTCGCCATTTTTAAGTTTGAGAAAAAAAATAAACAATTATGATAGAGACGACATACATCATAAAGCGCAACGGCAAGCGGGAGCCTTTTTCCATGGACAAGATCCGCAGTGCCATTGTGCGGGCATTTGAGTCCGTCGGTGCGTCCGTCACGCACGACGAGATGACGAACATCACCGGCCGGTTAAGCGTGCGCGACGGCATTTCCGTAGAGGAAATCCAGAACCAGGTAGAGCGTTCGCTTATGGCAGAACGCTTCTACGACGTGGCCAAGTCGTACATCCTCTACCGTCAGCGTCACTATGAGGACCGCGAGGTGAAAGAGAAGCTCGACTTTCTCATCAACTATTGCAATGCCCGCAACGCCGCCAGCGGAAGCAAGTACGACGCCAACGCCAACGTGGAGAAGAAGAACATCGCTACTCTCATCGGCGAGTTGCCCAAGTCGGGGTTCATCCGCCTCAACCGACGTATGCTGTGCGACCGCATCAAAGACCTGTACGGCAAGGAGACCGCCGACCGTTACCTATACCTGCTCAACCGCCATTTCATCTACAAGAACGACGAGACCAGCATTGCCAACTATTGTGCCAGCATCACCATGTACCCGTGGCTGCTCAACGGCACGCGCAGCATCGGCGGCAACGCCTCGCGCCCCACAAACCTCAAGTCGTTCTGCGGCGGCTTCATCAATATGGTGTTCATGGTCTCAAGCATGCTGAGCGGCGCATGCGCCACGCCCGAGTTCCTGATGTACCTCGACCACTTCCTGCGGCTGGAGTTCGGCGACGACTACTACTTGAATGCCGACAAAGTGGCGGACCTGTCGCTGCGGCACCGCACCATCGACAAGATGATCACCGACTGTTTCGAGCAGGTGGTCTATTCCATCAACCAGCCTACGGGCGCGCGCAATTTCCAGTCGGTTTTCTGGAACATCTCCTACTACGACCGCTACTATTTCGAGAGTCTGTTCGGCGAGTTCCGTTTCCCTGACGGCAGCCGTCCCACGTGGGATTCCGTAAGCTGGCTGCAGAAGAGATTCATGCGCTGGTTCAACCGCGAGCGCATGCGCACCGTGCTCACGTTCCCCGTAGAGACCATGGCGCTGCTCTCAAAAGACGGTGACTTCCGCGATGCGGAGTATGCCGACTTCACTGCCGAGATGTACGCACAGGGGCACTCGTTCTTCACCTACGTCAGCGACAATGCCGACTCTTTGAGCAGTTGTTGCCGTCTGCGCAACGAGATACAGGACAACGGGTTCAGTTACACCCTTGGTGCGGGCGGCGTGTCAACAGGTTCCAAGAGTGTGCTCACCATCAACCTCAACCGCTGCATACAGCAGGCTGCCAGGGAAAACCGGCCTTGGCTGGAATTCCTCGAAGAAATCGTGGACCTTGCACACAAAGTGCAGGTTGCCTACAATGAAAACCTCAAATACTTGTTGTCCAAGCAGATGCTTCCTCTCTTCGATGCCGGTTTCATCGCCATCAACCGGCAGTACCTCACCATTGGCATCAACGGGCTTGTAGAAGCCGCAGAGTTTGCCGGCATCCCCATCAACGACAACCCCAGATACCGTCATTTCGTTGAAGACGTGTTGGGGCTCATTGAGCGTTACAACCGGCAATACCGCACCGCTGAACTGCTCTTCAACTGCGAGATGATACCGGCCGAAAACGTGGGCGTCAAGCATGCCAAGTGGGACGCCGAAGACGGGTATCAGGTGCCGCGCGATTGTTACAACAGTTATTTCTACATTGTAGAAGACGAGTCGCTGAACGTGCTCGACAAGTTCCGGCTGCACGGCCACCACTACATCAAACACCTCACGGGCGGCTCGGCGCTGCATCTCAACCTGGAAGAGCACCTCAGCCAGACACAATACCGGCAGTTGCTGCGCACCGCTGCCATCGAGGGTTGCAACTACTTCACTTTCAACATCCCCAATACCATCTGCAACGACTGCGGGCACATCGACAAGCGTTATCTCAAAGTCTGCCCTCACTGTCACAGCAACAATGTGGACTACCTCACCCGCGTCATCGGCTATATGAAACGCATCAGCAACTTCTCGGAGGCGCGGCAGAAAGAGGCTGCCCGCCGCCACTACATCAACGCCGCCAATGAAGTTTCACAACTTTGACATTGTATTCCGGGAGATTCCTGACGAGGTGACGCTGGCCGTCAACATCACGGGCTGCCCGTTTCGCTGCGTAGGCTGCCACAGTCCGCACCTGCGCGAGGACATCGGCGAAGAGCTGGACGAAAGCGCCGTTGACCGGATGCTCGACCGCTATGCCGCTGCCATCACCTGCTTCTGCTTTATGGGCGGCGACTCCTGCCGCGGCGAGGTGGAGGAGATGGCCCGGCACATCAGGACACGGACGCACATCAAGATCGGCTGGTACTCCGGCGGAAACAACATGCCGCCGCACCCCGACCTTTTCGACTATGTGAAAACCGGCGCCTATCTGCCCGACAAGGGCGGCCTGGACACACCCGGCACCAACCAGCGCATGTACCGGCGCGACGGTCAAAGATGGGAGGACATCACCGCACGCTTCCGTAAAAAAAAGATTTGACCACGAAAAAAATAGTATGTTTGCCGCGCCGTTTGCCGTGGGTCTCGGTCAAAGGACTTCACGTGGTTCAGGGCACCGGCACAGATATGTTAATAATACTAAGAAGTCCACAAACAACAAAAAAACTGATTTATGAACACGAATCTCATCAACCGTTTGCTGTGTGCAGCCGTACTGGCTTTAGGCATTGTAGCCCTCGGGCTCTGCGTCAGGTCCGGCTTCAACAAGATGGCCAACAAAGACCGAAAGGTCACCGTCAAGGGCCTCGCCGAAATGGAAGTGCCCGCCGACAAGGTGACCTGGCCCATTGTCTCCAAGGAAATCGGCAACAACCTGCCGGAACTTTACGACAAGATTGCCGCCAAACAAGAGAAAATCAAGAAATTCCTCATCGACAACGGCATCAAAGAGAATGAAATATGGACGAATGCCCCCGAAGTCAAAGACCTCGAAGCCAACGAATACTACGGCAGCAACGACCGCAAGTACCGCTATAACATCACCTCTATCCTCACCGTCACTTCAAGGAACGTGGACCTGGTGCGGAGCATCATAGCACAACAGGGCGAACTGCTCAAAGAGGGCATCGCCATTGTAGAAGGCGGCTGGGACAATCCCGTCTCATACGAATTTGTCTCATTCAACGACAAAAAACAGCCCTTGATGAAAGAGGCCATAGAGAATGCCGAAAAGACGGCCGAACAATTTGCCGACAACAGCAAGAGCAAACTCGGCAAGATCGTTTATGCCGACCAAGGCCAGTTCTCCATTGACGACCGCGACGGAAACACCCCGTACATCAAGAAAATCAGAGTCGTCACCACCGTCACCTACTCGCTCAAAGACTAAACGGTAAAAAGCAGCGGCCATATAGCCATGTGGCTGCTGCTTTTTCTGGCAGGCTGCAATGCAGAGCTCATTCGTTTCGGGCTGTTTGAAAGCAATCCTATAACAGACCTTGCTGTTCTCCTACACAGGCTAATGTTGGCTCGTTTATTATTAAAAAAATTTGAAAGCAAAGCCGAGGCTGAAATGCCTGCACCGGAATAATAATCCCCGGTTTAGAAAAAATAGTGTTATCTTTGTTGCCCTACGACATCTTAACATATTTGCGGCATGAAACCAATGATCAAATATAGAGGCGGAAAATCAAAGGAAATACCAAATATCATGTGGCATATTCCTCGTTTCAAGGGACGGTATGTTGAACCGTTCTTTGGGGGTGGCGCATTGTTTTTCCACCTTGAACCAAGACAAGCTATAATAAACGATATCAACGAAAAACTCATCATGTTCTACAAGGGGGTAAGGGATGATTTCTTCTCCCTGCGGGCAGAACTTGACAAAATAGAGGATTTATATACGCAAAATCGTTGTGAGTTTGACGCTCTAAAAGAGAAAAATCCAAACGAGCGCATGGATGACAAAAACGAAGAATTGTATTATAGGCTTCGGGATATGTTCAACGACGTAGTTCCTAAGGAATTTTCGGATGCGCTTTTGTATTATTATATCAATAAAACAGCGTATTCGGGAATGATACGTTATAATGCAAAAGGAGAGTTCAATGTGCCATTTGGACGATATGCACACCTAAACACGAAAAGCGTGTCTTTAGCTCATAGCCGTTTGCTACAACGTGCAGAAATATATAATAAGGACTATTCAGAAATCTTCAATATGTGCTGTAACGATGATTTCATTTTCTTAGACCCGCCCTATGATTGTGTCTTCTCGGATTATGGAAACGAGAAATACAAAGACGGCTTTAATGAGGATAGCCACAGGAGGTTGGCAGAGGATTTCAAAAACCTCCCTTGCAAGGCGTTGATGGTAATCGGAAGAACACCCCTTACTGAAGAACTCTATGGGGACAATATCATCGATGAATATGAAAAGAGTTACGCTGTAAATATCAGAAACAGATTTAAGGCGGCAGCAACACATATTGTAGTGGCAAACTACAGAAAAGATTGGAACAACGTTCAGATGATCTCTCCTTCCGAACGGCAATATGCGGAAATTCCGGAAACCGCCCAACCTATGTTATTTGAAAGCAAAGCGAAATATGGCAACAATAGATAGTCAGATACTATTTTTGACAACTTCTCCAAGAACCCCGGAAAAGATGATACCCGAAATAGAACTATTATCGGCAAATTTTTCGGGCTGCAACTGGACGCACCAAACCCAATGTGATTTAATTGAGATATTGCGAACTGCATCGTTTTTCAACGGAAAAGGCAAAAACGATGCAGGATTTAGTGCAAGAGACAGAATAAACCATGCCCCGAAATCACTCGGCTTCGTAAAATTGAAGCCTACGATATCCTTACTCCAGCTGGTGAGGCTCTTGTCTCTTCACGTCGTAAGAATGAGGTGTTTCTTCGTCAAATGTTGAAATTTCAAATCCCGTCACCATACCATATTCCAACAAAGAAAGCAACTACTTTTTGCGTAAAACCATACTTGGAATTATTGCGGCTTGTAAGAACATTGGGAACATTGAAATTCGACGAGTTGCGTCTATTCGGCATGCAATTGACTGATTGGCATAAGTTTGACGAAATTGTCAATAAGATAGAGGTGTTCCGAAAAAAGAAACTTGAGAACAAAGGCAACTATCGTGCGTTCTATGCAGATTATGTAAAAGCGGAGCTAAAACGAATTTACTCACAGCGAATTGCAAGCGGAGACACAAAAACAAGGGAAAGCAAAGACAAGTCACTCGCTAAATTTCTTGAAACGCAATCCCGAAATATGCGGGACTATGCTGACGCTTGTTTCAGATACCTTCGGACTACAGGACTTGTGAATGTTTCTCACATCGGCAAATCATTGAGCATAATACCTGAACGGCAATCCGATGTGGATTTCATATTAAAGACCGTGAGCCGCGAGCCGTCTGCATTTGCCTCGGAAGAAGAATATGCCGACTATTTGGGCAACGCCACAACACCGGTGCTTTATACCGACAACAAGGACAGGCTTTTGCAACGCATGACAGAAGAGTTCCCGGATGTTGCCATAGACAGTCATTGGGATGTGGAAAAACTAAAGGATGTACTCGCGGACAATACCGAGAAGCGAAAGGGCGAAGAAATAAAGAGGCAAGTGTCAGAAATAAAGGACTACAAATTTTATGATGACATACAACATGTTTTCAAGCAAATCTCCGACAACGAGCTATACGATGCGCCTCTGATGCTTGAATGGAACACATGGCGGGCTATGACAATGCTTGACGGCGGTGACATAAAAGCAAACCTGAACTTTGACGATTTCGGTAAACCGTTGTCCACAGCACAAGGAAACATGGCCGACATAACATGTGACTATGGTGATTTCAAGGTAATCGTTGAAGTGACAATGGCAAGCGGACAAAGGCAATATGAAACGGAAAGCGAATCCGTAAGCCGTCACCTCGGAAAAATGAAAAGAAACAGCGACACGCCGTGCTATTGCCTGTTCGTCTCTCCTACAATAAACGATGCCTGTGTAGCGCATTTTTTCGGGCTACACCACATCAACATAAGTTATTACGGAGGCAAATCCGTGATAGTCCCCTTGCCACTGGACATTTTCCAAAAGATGCTCGAAGACAGTTACAAGGCAAATTACACTCCCAACCCTACTCATGTAAGGCATTTCTTCGAGCAATCCATTCAGATTGCCAACAGCGGATGCGATGAAGCGGAATGGTATGAGAAAATAAAACAAGTAGCAGCAAATTGGCTTTGGTTTCCTTTGGGTTGTATGCTCGGCATGAGCATCGTCTAACGGGTGCAAGTGCCGAGTAAGCCTTGATAGCCGTTGTCCGCCGCAAGCCCGGCAGTGCTACCTCTTTGCCTTGTAGTCGCGCGGCGAGACGCCAAGCTTGCGCCTCACATACTTGCCGAAGAACGAGAGGTTGTCGAACCCCGTCTCGGCGGCAATCTCCTTGATGCTTTTGTCCGACGAGGCGAGCATGTTGCGGATGTAGTTGAGGGTCACGCTATTTATCAGTTGCGATGCCGTCATGCTTCTTGCAGACGGCCGACAGATACTTGGGCGTGATGCAGAGCTTGGGGGGCGATGATGTCGTAAAACTCAAACTCGAACGACTGCAGCCCCTACGGGAATCAGTCTCTTGTCCATTTCTGCCATAACCGATGCTTGATGTTAAAACCTCGGAAAAGACAACACTTTTACGAGACTTGAGACTTAGATGCGTTGGGCTACCGCACGAAGATGTTGTCGGCAGATGACAACGGGGATGTTCAGACAATGAAGTAGAATTTGATTCTAACGCTATAACTCTAAATCACAACCCCATCATTCTTAATTCTCTGTTCAATGTCTGACCATGGTCTTTCAAAGTGAGAGATCGTGTCATTGAACAATTTCAGAACTACTTCCGGGTCAATCTGGGCCCATTCCGATTTTCTTGTTGTTTTCCTTAATATATAAATCTGATCTATCCTTGAATAGGCGGGATCTACTGCAAAACTCACATCATACCATTCTGCTACAGCTATAAACCTCGTATGCGGATTCCCGCTCTTTATCTTTTCGGCCGTGGCAATAATGGAGTCCAACATTGTTTTATCAATATACGTTTTTGCTTCAATGGCTCTTTGAAATCATCTCGATTACACTTTCACCTATTGCTTTCGCCATAAGAACCGGCACGGCGTTGCCAATCTGTTGATATTGGCTTAACCCCTTTTCCCAACTCATTTTCGTCCGCATCCCCTCAAAGATAAAATCATCGGGAAATGACTGTAGCCGCGCCCCTTCTCTTGCTGTAAAGTTCCGATTAAGGTGCGGATGTATAAAATTGGACTGAAATGAAGCCGCAATTGTCGGGGCAGGCAGATTTCCCCACAATCTTTGATTGTTCTGGCTGAACTTGACATTAGATTTTTCATCCGGTGCTCCCCTTTTCACCGACCCATGTGTTTCCCAAACATCAATCAAAGATTGGCCGGGTTTTATTGCTTCAAAACGCTCTATAAGTCTTTTGGTATGATGCATGGCAACATGATTCGTTACATATTTCATATTTTCACGCATCATAGCCTGATACTCGTTTTGTGGCGGCACAGGATAATCCATAACTTCCGCTCCCTGGCAAGCTTCAATTTGAGGCAAATCGGATATTGCCTCATCCACAGTGATTTTATGCCCGCCTTTTTGAGGTTCTGGAAATCTTGGAGGCAAACCCAAATCATGACGAGTCCCGATAATGATGACCCGTTCCCTGTTTTGAGGAACTCCATAATCAGAAGACAAGAGAACCTTGTATTCAACATCATATCCGCCAAAAGAACCTGAATTCCTAAATTCATTCAAAATAGTTTGAAACACCTCCCCTCTGTTCATAGAAAGAAGTCCCTTGACATTTTCCATCACAAACACTTTTGGAGAATACCAATTGATGAATTTTACAAAACCGTAAAACAAACGGTTCCGTGGATCATCGGCCACCAGGTTTCTTCGTTTATTGGCAAGACTGAATCCTTGACAAGGAGGTCCCCCGACAATCACATCCGGAATCTTTCCTTCAGTCAAAGCATCTACTTCTTCTTTTGTGATTTGTGTTATGTCCTTGCATAGGAAAGGGACTCCCGGAAAATTGCGGCAAAACGTTTTCTCACAGTTTTCATCAATATCTGAAGCAAAAACTGATTGTATCCCTGCCATAGCGAACCCTTTTGTCAGTCCTCCGCAACCGGAAAACAAATCAAAAGACACAAATTCTGTTCGACCACATTTAGGGTTATGGTTTATAGTCCTTATGACCTCTTGGAGTTCAGGCAAATCCTTATTGAAAATATCTCCTTCAAAAACTTTCTTGTTTTCTCTTTTTGTTTTAGGACGCATCGTGGATAAAATTTCAGCCCCCGTCAAATATATCGGTTTCCCGTCAACCCAATTGGTACGTGCCCGATAATCAGAAAGTAATTTTTTGACATCAACACCACAAATAGAGCATTTTCTGACTAAACGATATACCAGATAATCACCTTTAGGCGTATCATACCCTATTATCATGTCATTTTCAGAACAGACACGACTTCCACCCACCTTAAAGCCATAAACAACTTCCTCGTTTTCAAATTCATACAACAAAGCATACTGAGGATTGGAAATGCGGGGATTATCCTTGTTCACCCAACCGTTTCTGCCCTTCCCAATCCTGACATTGTATTTCCCTACACTGTCCCATGCCAAATTGTCAAGGATCCAATCAATCTGTTTTTTTTGATCATTTCTGAAACAACCTATAAGAAATTTATCTTTCTTACATTGCAATATATCTATAATGCTACTTTCGTTTGTTTCAGTTTGTTTGAAATCAAACTCGAAAAACAAGTCTTGTTGTTCTCCTATACAAGCCATAAAACAAGCGTCCTTTCTATTTGAATTTTATTCAGAACCGGCAGTCGAGGGTTTTCGCAACTCGAAATTAGTGCCCAGATAGACTTTCTTGACAATCGGGTCGGCGGCCAGTTCCTCGGCCGTGCCCGACTTGAGGACGCTGCCCTCATAAAGCAGGTAGGCGCGGTCGGTGATGGAGAGTGTCTCGTGTACGTTATGGTCGGTGATGACAATTCCGATGTTCTTGTTTTTGAGTTTGGCGATGATGCTCTGGATATCCTCCACGGCGATAGGGTCAACGCCGGCAAACGGTTCGTCAAGGAGGATGAACTTGGGTTCAGAGGCCAGGCAGCGTGCTATCTCGCACCGCCGCCGCTCGCCGCCCGAGAGGTTATTGCCCTTGTTGTGGCGCACTTTCTGGATGTTGAATTCGGAAATCAGCGTCTCCAGCATATCTCGCTGCTCCGCCTTGCTTTTTTTGCTGAACTGCAGGATAGCCATAATGTTCTCTTCTACCGTAAGATGACGGAACACGGAAGCCTCCTGCGGCAGATACGCCAGTCCGAGCCGCGCACGCATATACATAGGCAGGTCGGTAATGTCGCGGTCGTTCAGGAATATCTTGCCCGAGAATGGCTTGATAAGCCCTACTATCATATAGAAGGATGTCGTCTTGCCCGCACCGTTCGGTCCCAGCAGCCCGACAATCTCGCCTTGGGTGAAGTTTATCGAAACATCATTGACGACCGTCCGGCTCTTGTATTTCTTGGTCAGCCCTTCTGTCCGTATCTTGTATTCCGTTTCCATCCTTACATCCTTTCTGCCAGTTCTTTTATCTTTTCCATACTTTTGTCAAGGGTATTCTGCATCATACCCTTAAGCATGCCTTGCAAGAAAAAAGGCACCTCGGCATCCATCTCCAACTGCAAATTGCAGCCTTCGCCCTCGCTTTCGATGTGGGCTGAGGCAGTGGCCGTGATACCCTTGTCGGAGCCCAACCGGTACGACACCAGTGAGTAAGGGGTCTGCTGCAGAAGCGTCAACGTGCATGTGGCCATGCCGCCGACGGTGAAACGGCAGCCGTTCTCCACCTTCTCCACATTGGAGACCTGTGGCAAAGAGGGGAAAGTTTCGGCCTGCAAGAAACGGACAAACAGATTGTAAACCTTTTCGGAGGATGCGTTGAGATGTTCTCTGGTGCTGCTGATCTTCATAGCGGTCATCATGTTGATATGAGGCGCAAAGATAGCCTTTTTTTACTATCTTTGCGCCTCATATTTTGGTCTAACACAACAATACTTCTTTATGAAAAAGTTTCTTCAGGAATTCAAGACATTTGCCATGAGAGGCAATGTGATGGACATGGCTGTCGGTGTCATCATCGGCGGAGCGTTCGGGAAAATCATCACCTCATTAGTCAACGACATCCTTATGCCGCCCATCGGTTGGCTCATCGGCGGCATGGACTTCACCAAACTGAGTCTCCGCTTCCCTGCACGCGAGGGTATGGAGCAAGTGACGTGGAACTACGGCAACTTCATTCAGGTGCTCATCGACTTCATCATCGTGGCGTTCTGCATCTTCTTGATGATCAAAGGCATCAACCGCCTTTCCCAACTCGGCAAGAAGAAAGAGGAAGAGGTCGCTGCAACCACCGAGCCGGAACTCACCAAAGAAGAGCAGCTGCTCACCGAGATCCGCGACCTTCTGAGGAAAGACAACAACTAAACGAAAAACCGTATAGAAATAATGCTACTCGAACACGTTCATATTGTTGACGACAAACTGGATGCCGTAGCCGACATCACAGTCGAAAACGGCATCATCAGCCACATTGACCTTAGCGAAGACGCGGCCATACCGGAAATGCCCGTGTTGCTTCCGGCATTCACCGACCTGCATGCCCACTTCCGCGACCCGGGCTTCACCTATAAGGAAGACATCGTTTCGGGCAGCCGTGCCGCCGTGCGCGGAGGCTATACCGCTGTCAACCTGATGCCCAACACAAACCCTGTCGTCAGCAGCATTGAGCAGGCACGCGACGTGGAGCGCCGCATTGCGCAATTAAACCTCATCAGCGCCAACCAATGCATCAGCATGACAATAGACGAAAAAGGCGACGACTGCTCACACCTGCGCCACATAGAAGCCGGCGAGGTGCCTTTTGTGTCTGATGACGGCAAGGGTGTGAACCGCTCTGACGTGATGGAAGAGATTTTCCGGATATGCAAAGAAAAAGGTTTCCTCATTATGGCGCATGAAGAAGATGCGCGCTACAGTCCGCAAGACCTGCGTATGGCGGAGAACGCTATGACAATCAGAGATATAGAACTTTGCGCCAAAACCGGCGGCGCCATACACTTCTGCCACGTAAGCACACGCGAGTCCATTGAGGCCATTGCGGCGGCCAAGCGCAGCGGTTTGCGCGTTTCGTGCGAAATCACCCCGCACCACATCTATTGGAACGCCGAGCAGGCCGCCCGCTACCGGGTAGCGCCGCCATTCCGCACCGACGACGACATCAATGCGCTCATCGAAGCACTGCGGAACGGTGTGGCCGACACCATCAGCACCGACCATGCCCCGCACACCCCCGAAGACAAGGCCACCGGTGCCAACGGCATCTCCGGCATCGAGACCGCTTTCCCGCTCTGTTATACGAAACTGGTGAAAGGTGGCTTCCTGACCCTCCAACAACTTGTGAAGCTGATGTCCGCGACCCCATCCGCTATGATGAACCTCAACAAAGGCCGCTTTCAAACCGGCATGACAGCCGACTTCGTGCTGGTTGACCTCAACGAGCCTTACCGCATCAACTCCGCCGACTTTGCCTCGCGAGGCAAGAACACCCCGTTTGACGGTGAAATCGTCTATGGACGCATCCTCAAAACCTTCAAAGAGGGCAAGACGGTTTTTGAGGCCTGACGGACATCAAGACGACAATCACTCAAACGATGGAAAAAGAAAGGGAAACGTTCAACGGCCACAAAGTCTATCTGCTCTCCGAGATAGCCTACAGTCTGCACCGGATGGTCGAGCAGAATTACCGACAGCCCTATTACATCAAGGCTGAAATCGTAAAGCTCAACTACTACAAGAAAACCGGGCATTGCTATCCCGAACTGGTAGAGAAAGAGGGCAAAGACATCAAGGCCGAGATGCGTGCCGTCATCTGGAAGCAGAATTTCAGCAACATCAACGGGCGCTTTCTGCAGATCACGGGCGAGCCCATCAAGGAGAACATCAGCATCCTCTGTCTCGCCTCCGTCGAATACAGTCCAAAACATGGCTTGGCGCTGCACATACAGGACATAGAGCCCACCTACACGCTGGGCGAAATCATGAAGAACCGCAATGCCGTCATTGCGAGGCTGAAGAAAGAGGGGGTGTTCGCACAGAACAAATCCCTTTCCCTTCCGCCGCTCCCCAAGCGGATAGCGGTCATATCGGTTGACAGCAGCAAAGGCTACAGCGACTTCATCGCCACGCTCAACGGCAACCGTTACGGCTACTGTTTTTCCACCACTCTTTTCCCGTCGATACTGCAAGGCGAGCGTGCCGTTGAGGGCATCACCGCCTGCTTGGCGGCGATAGCGGCGCACCGGGGCGAGTTTGACTGCGTCACCATCGTGCGAGGAGGAGGCGGCGACGTAGGACTCAACTGCTACGACGACTACCGCATCGCCTATTGTGTGGCCACCTTTCCGCTGCCCGTGCTTACCGGCATCGGACACTCCACCAACCTCAGCATCACCGACATGGTGGCACATACCAACTTCATAACCCCTACCGACGTGGCCTTTGCCCTCATAGACTGCTTCCGCCGTTTTGACGAGAAACTGCAGACTTGCCAAGTAAGCCTCCAGAAAGTGAGCGTCGTGCTGCAGAAGAACCTCAGCACCCTCAATCTTACGGCCGCCAGGATTTCCAACCTCGCCCAGAACAGACTGCAAGGCACCAAAGACCTGCTCGGCCTATATGCCGACAAAGCCTCTTCTGAACCGCTCCGCCGACTGAAACGGGAAACTGAAATTCTGACCATGACAGAAGAAAAAGTACAACTGCTGCACCCCGGCAACATCCTGAAGCGCGGCTTCAGCATCACCCGGCTCAACGGCAAGGCGTTGACCGGAAACGGCACGCTCAAACCCGGCGACGTGCTCGACACGCAGTTGTACCACGGAAAAGTCACCAGCATCGTGTCGGAAGTGCCCGGGAGCAGCAACGAATAGAAGCCGCCGGAGAAAACCTAACTGCTTTCATAGCAACCAAGCCGGAACACAACAACCCGTAACCTGCTGACCAGACATGGTCCGGAAATTCATACGGCACTGAAGAATAACAATTTTATGCTATTTTTGCCGTTCCTAAAAAACATCCTTTACCAATGAAAAACCTGAGTATGATTGCAGCCGTAGGACAGAACCTTGAATTGGGCTACCAAAACCAGTTGCTCTGTCATTTGCCCAAAGACCTCAAGCATTTCAAGGAGATCACCAGCGGACATACCGTCATTATGGGCGACCGCACCTGGGATTCGCTGCCGAAGAAACCGCTGCCGAACCGCCTCAATGTTGTTGTCACACTAGAAGAGACCGTTTTTCCCGACTGCATCACCGTACATTCTGTCGAAGAGGTACTCGCATTAGCGCATGACGGGAAAGACGAGGTTTTTGTCATGGGAGGCGCCACCATGTACCGGCTTTTCATGCCATACGCCCAAACCCTTTACCTCACCCGCATTCTCTCCACTTTCACGGCCGATGTCTTCTTTCCCGCCATCAATGAGCAGGAATGGATCGTCACCGGAAACGAGTTCATCCCTAAAGACGAAAAAAACATATACGATTTGTATTTCCAAACCTTGTCAAGAAAATAAACATGAAAAGAGTTCTCACATTGTTCTGCCTTGCTGTCATCACCCTCTGCGCCACAGCCCAAAAGCCATCAAAGCAACTGCCCGTCCCGGATCTGCCTATCGATGAGCGCACCAATCTGGTAACCTACCAGGACGTTGTCAAACAGGAGGGGACACCCCAAGTGCTGTACGAACGTGCCATGGCTTGGGTGAAGAAACAGTACAAGAACACTGCCGAAGTCATCAAAAAAGCAGATGCTGAAAACGCGACCATTGAGATGCGCTCCAGCGTGCGCATCTTCTCCAAGCAGAAAGACGGCACGATGCTTCCCAAGAATGTGGTCTATTACAACTTCAAACTCGAGTGTCGTGACAACCGCTACCGCTACACCATCACGAACTTCAATGAGAAAGCCACGGCCGCAGCCCCAATCGAAAACTGGTTCAAAACCGACAGCCCTTACTGGTCGCCATCCCAGTACGAATGGCTTCAGCAGGTAGACGATCAAATCAAGACGCTGATCAATTCTCTGGAGGAAGGTATGCTGCCACCGGAAGTGTTTGAAGATGAATGGTAAACACCTTTGTTCCGTTGCTCTGCTTTGTATTCTGGCTGCCGCCTGCACAAAGCCGTCAGGACATTTGAAGATCGGTTTTTCCTTTCACATTGACGGCACACCGCTGGAGCGCAACACTTTTCTGTACCACAATGCAGCAGACAACCTATACAAGGTCACTGACCTTCAGTTTTTCATCTCCAACGTTGTTTTGACCATGACAGACGGAACGCGCGTGCCTATCATTTCTGACAAGGCCGCCCATTACGTTGACGCAAACCTCGACAGCACTTTGTCGTGGTTCCCTGTCGACGAACTGCCCTGCGGCACCTACAAGAGCATCGAGTTCTGCTTCGGGCTGGCGCCTGAGCTCAACTACACCGGGGCCTACCCCTCTGCCCCGGAGAACAACATGAGTTGGCCCGCCTTGTTGGGCGGCGGCTATCATTATATGAAAATCAACGGATTCTGGCAATCTAACGACCACACGGCAAAGCCTTTCGCCTTGCATACAGGGCGCACCGTCACCGACGGGCAAACCACAGACCACTCATTCACGGTCAGTCTGCCGTTGTCGCATCTTTCCGTCAGCAAAGAGGGCATTGCCAACCTCACCATTGCGATGAACATCAACGGCTGGTTCAATACGCCGAACCTCATCAACCTCGACGTAACAGGCGGCAGCATAATGCAAGACAGGCAGATACAAGAGCAGATGTCTGAAAACGGCACGAAAGTCTTCACGGTTCAATAGTCCGGGCATTGTCAAAGCCACCGTTTTGCATTTTTGCTACTTTTGCACCGATACTTATTTTCAAAAAACAAACAAAAGCAGTTTCTTGATTATTCACAGCAAAAAAAAACGACACAATGACAACAAATAGAATTACCATCGCGCTTTTGGCCGTAATGATGCTGGCCAGCACCTCCTGCAAGCACAAATCGTCTGTCCCGGCATTTAAGGCTGACAACTTTTCAAACGGAAAGGCAGGCGAAATGATTCTGGCCATCGACACCGTCAACTGGACCGGTGCCGCCATAAAGTCTGTCAGAAGCGTCCTGCAGCAGCCCCAGCCCGCCATCAACCAGATCGAGCCGATGTTCGACATCATACAGTGCAGCAACAGCGACTTTCTGGCCTCATTCACGCGGCACCGCAACATTGTACGCTTCGACTACAACAAAAACTATGCACGCAACCACTTCGAGATAGAAAAGAATGCCTACTCTGCCCCGCAAGTGCTGGTTAGAATTCAAGGCAACAACCAAGACTCGCTTCTCGCCCTTTTTCTGAACCACCGGGACGAAATTGTGAAAGCGTTGTACGGCAACGACATCGTGCGTCTGCAAAATGCCCACCGCAAACTCAACAATGCAGAAGTAGAGAAGCGGGTCCAAGAGAAATTCGGCATTTCCATCACCGTGCCGTCCGGCTATTTCATAGGGCGCGAGGAGCAGGACTTCCTCTGGCTCTGCTACCGCACGCCCAAGAACGACCGCTTTGTCATGATCTACCAGGCACCCGCATATCCGCTCACCGCCGACAATGTGGTTAGGGCACGCGACAGCATCACCAAGGCCTACATCCAAGGAGCCGTGGCCGGCGCCTATCCTGTCGTGGCTGACCTTGAGGGTTTCCCGTTAGCCCAGAACTTCTCGATCCGCTATCATAACGGACTGGAACTGCGTGGCCTTTGGGCTTCGGTGCGCGACAAGATGGGCGGTCCTTTCTACAATTTCACTATGCTGTCGTCCGACAAGTCGAAGTGCATCTCCCTCGACGGCTTTGTCTATGCACCGCAAGAACACAAGCGTGACTATCTGCGCGAGGTTGAGGCAATCGTGAAATCCTTGAAATAAATGCACGGGCTGTAACATTTCCCGGCTTCTTCACGACTTGACAATTGTGGCGGCAACAGAACAGGACATCACAGAACTGATTAACGGTTGTTTGCGCAATGACCGTCAGGCACAGCATCGCCTGTACGACATGTTCGCACCGGCGATGTTCGGCGTATGCCTGCGCTATTGCACCAGCCACGAAGAAGCAGAAGACGCTATGATGGAGGGGTTTATGTGCGTGTTTCAGCAATTGCAAGAGTATCGCAACGAGGGTTCCCTCAAAAACTGGGTACGCGCCATAATGGTAAAGAAGGCCATCGACTCGTTCCGGAAGAGCCGGAACTTCCTGAAGACCGACCGGATTGATGCCGTGCCGGAGCCTAAAGCCGAAGGCTACGCTTCTGAAACGGCCATCGTCACCCGGCTGGAGGGAAAAGAGATATTGGCGCTCATCCGGCAGCTGCCCGAGGAGTGGAGTATCATCTTCAATCTCCGCAGCGTAGAGGGCTACAGTTTCAAGGAAATTGCCGCTATGCTGGAAAGGAACGAAAATACCATACGCGTCTATTATCAACGGGCCCGTGCCCGGCTTATTGAGGAGATAAAGACCCGGGAACAACATCTTTAGACGATTGACAACGATTATGGAGCATAACATCAACGACATTCTGGGGCAAATGGAAGAGCAGCCGTCGTCCGCCTGCTGGGACAGGCTGAGCAGCCGGCTTGATGCCGCAATGCCGCAGCAGATGCAGCAGTCCGTGTCTGCCAACACGCCCGCCGCAGCCCACAAACTGCACGGTCTCAGCGCCGCCTGGAAAGCCGTTGCCGCAGCCGCCGGTGTCGTTGCCGTGTCTGCCGCCGCAGCGACCGTCTATCTCCTGAACAGAGACAACACACCGCCTCCGAGAAGCATCGAAAGCGGCAATGCCGCGGCACTGCATGACAGTCTTGCAGAAGAACACGGAGATACCGTCAGCGTTGTTGCAGCAACTTCTGCCAACATCAACGAAGTGCATGATGCCACGACAGCACCCGCATTCGCATCCCCCGCAACACCTTTTACAGCCATGCGGAACCAGCCAAAAACGAAACAGATCCAGACAGACAAAAGCGAAACTATGGCAGCAACAGCGACCTCGTCAATCGCGCCGGCACCTGCCCTTTCTCCCACCGCTCCTGTGCTCTTGTGCCCCTTACAACCTGTGCTCTTGCCAGCAGGTGCGGCTGACACGCCTATGCCTACCGCACACGACCTCGAGCCAACCGGTGAACCTGAACATCAACACACTGAAGGCGAAGTCTTCCCACTAGAAATCCCTAACGTTTTCACACCTAACGGCGACGGGTACAACGACTATTTTGAAATCAAAGGGCTGGAGCATTGCACCAACTGCCAAGTGACCATCCGCAACCAGGCCGGCAATATCGTTTTCAAATCCGGAAACTACAACAACAACTGGGGCGGAGACGACTGTCTTGACGGTGTTTACCATTACCAAATCACCTACAAGATGGCAGGTGACGATGCGCATACCGTCATGGGCATAGTGCATATTTTGAGAAGATAAATGCGGTTGTTATTATTGTTTTTGTTCTTTTTCCAAAGACATCCGGATTTCCTGCAACAGTTCTACGGCCTTCAGGTTTCTGGGCGAAACTATATCAATCCAGCCGCTCTCGACAGGATAAATGCGGTGTTGTTTTACCGCCGTCAGCAGCGTATAAGGATATTGAGAGCAGAAAGCCTGCAGGTCCTCCTTTCTGACTAAAATGATATCAGGGTCGGTCTCAAAGAGAAACTCGCGGCTCACGTTCCAGCCCTGCAGCGTATCGCCCACGTTGCGGCATCCTGCAAGGGATATGATTTCAGAAATGTGGGAATTTCGGGGGGCGGTATAGTCGCCGGCATCACCGAAGCCCACCACATAATAGACGGTTTTCGCTTGGGCTTCGGGACGGGCATTCTGTGCTTTCAGGCGTTTCACCCGCAAAGACCAGTCGGCCGCCGCCTTGTCTGCCGGTTCGTTGCAGCCCGTAATGTGCCCAATGACCCTCATCATATCAGCCATACCTTCAATGTTCTGTTCCTCCTTGATTGCAACAACGGGGATGTTCATCCGCTCGATGGTCCGGACATCCTTCTGCGACACGATTGAGCCTATCAACACGGCATCGGGGTGCAGTGCCAGCAAGGCCTCCATGTTGATGTTCTGCATGCCGCCCAACTTCGGAAGGCCTCGTGCAGCCTCAGGATAATTGCAGAAATCGGACACGCCTACCAATTTGTCTTCGGCACCAATGAGGTAGAAAATCTCCGTGATGGCGGGTGAGAGCGAAACAAGGCGGTGCGGCTCTTCGTTGAGCCGCACCTGCCGTCCGTAAGAATCCGACCATTCAAAAAAGGTTTCCTGTTTTGTCTTGTGGACATTTGAGCAACCCGGCAGCAAGCCGATGCTGAAAACCGCAATCAGAATGGCGATATACGTTCTCACCGTATCACTTTTTCAACAGTTTCTGATTATAAGTTGTCAAACTGTTGAGGATATTGGTTCTGACGTGGATAAAATCGTCAACGCCGGCTGATTTCAGTGGTTCGAGGCACTCTGTAGGATAGCCTGCCACCAGAAACGGCACCTCGGGGAAATGCGACTTGCACTGTTTTGCCGCCTCAATGCCGAGTGTTGCATACTCCTCGTCGGAACTGCACACCACAACAAGGTCGGGATCAGCCTCTTGGACGGCTGCAATGCCATCCTCGACAGTTGCGAATCCGGCTGGCTCTACTATCTCATAGCCGGCACAGCCGAAGAAATTGGTAATGAATCCGGCGCGCGCCTGACGCATCGCCAAGTTGCCCACCTTGAACAGGAACACCTTAGGGCGGGCATGGTCTGCGGCGAACTTTTCGGTAGCCAGACGGAGTTCTTCAAAGGCCAATGCGCCGCGGTAGGTCTTCAATCCCTCACTGTCGTCTATCTCCACACGCTCGATCTTGTCGACCATAGTCTCCTTGAGATTAGGATACTGGTTCGTGCCCAGCAGAATATAGCGGCGTGTAGCGATGTCCATATCGCGTTTCTGGCAGCTCTTCTCGATTTCGGCCTTTATCGTGCCGTTCTCGACAAGCACGGCCGCCCCACCTGCCTTCTCCACCTCCTGAAACAAATGCCAGGCATGCTCTGCAATGGCGTTGGTGAGGTTCTCGATATAATAGGAGCCCGCAGCGGGGTCAGCCACACGGTCCATAAAGGCCTCCTCTTTCAGGATTACCTGCACGTTTCGGGCAATGCGGCGGGAAAAGTCGTCAGACTCCTTGTATGCCACATCAAACGGCTGCAGCGACAGCGAATCGGTGCCGCCGATGACGGCTGACATGCCCTCTGTAGTGCTGCGCAGCATATTGACGTATGGGTCGTACATCGTCTTATTCCATGTAGAAGCCACCGTGTTGACGTGTATCCTATAGGCACAGTCGCAGGCCGGTTTGTACTGGGCCACCATCGTGGACCACAGCAGCCGTACAGCGCGCAGTTTGGCGATTTCCATGAAATAGTTGGAGCCCACCGACAGGGTCAGCTGCATGCGCGAGGCCACTTTCTCTACCGGCATCCCTTGCCCGGTACAGAAAACGAGGTACTCGTTGGCAAGCGCGAGGGTATAACCCAACTCTTGCACTATCGTGGCCCCGGCGTTGTGCAGGGTGACGCCGTTCACGTTTATAACCTTGAAGTTCGGCATATCCTCCATCTTCCGCAGCAGGTCAACACACTGCTGAAGGTCTTTCTCCTTAGTGTTACAGAACTTGTTATGTTTGAGGCGGCACATCCAAGGGTCGAAGTCAAGGCTGCCTTTCACGGCTTTAGGGTCATACTTGCCGGCTGCGACATAATCGCGGAGCAGGGTGGCAAGTTCAGCATAATGGCGGGACCGGTTGAACTGCAGCCCTGTTTTGTTGAGGTCGATGCCTTGCAGCAACGTATTCAGCGCCGCTGCCGTGTCGAGTTTTCCAGCATTGAACGCTATGCAAGTTGCGCCTCGGCCGATGGCATCGAGAGCTATGGCATTGGCCTTTGCCGGGTCCGGTTCTTCTATTTCCTGCACTATATCCCAGTGGTTGTCATGAGCTTTTGTGCCGCGCGTATAGGGAAATGATGCCGGCAGTGAATCAAGGTAACGGATGCCGTCAAGGTCTTCGGCGCGGTAATAGGGACGCACATTGAAACCCTCGTCGGTACGCCACACCAACCTTTTCTCGTAGTCTGCGCCTTTAAGGTCTTTCTGTATTGTGGATTCCCATTCTTCCGTTGATATCGGGGGAAATTCGGAGAACAATTTTTCTTCTGCCATATTATTTAGGATAATGATTTTACAAGACTGCAAAAATACGAAAAAAGCGACACGGCAGCGGCATCTTTTCGCCCTCTGCGGACACTTGTTGAAAGAGGCAGGAATTGCAGCAGACAAAGAAACTGTCAGAAGAGCCGCCTAAAGCAGCGGGGCATATACAAAGGAAGAAATACAATACCGTCTCCCGTTTTCAAATCTTTGTCATGGAGCACATTGTGACAAGTCCCCGCTCATCAAAAGCAAGACTGATCAGCAGTGCCACATCGCCTTTTCTATTTTGCTTCCATTCAAGCAGTTGTTGGTATATTTTTCGTTTCAAACAATCATACTTTTCACATTTTCAAGAAACTTGTTGCCTTATCAGTGACCGGAGACACAAAAAACGGAGAGACACAAAGCATCTCTCCGTTCAGTTCCGATTGCGTGAAACCAGCAAAGGTCAGACGGTTTTGTCCGTCATTTCCTCTGTGTTCCACACGAAAGCGCGCAAACCCTGTTGCTCGGCGGTGAGGTCGAGTTCGTGGAGGTCTTGGAGAAGGGGTTTCACCTTCTCGTCGGCCACAAACATCAGGATAGCGGAGTTGAGAGTCGGCCAGGCGTGGCTGCCGTAGTGGGGCTCGCCGTCGTCGGACCCGCGGCCTTGAACCTCGTTCCAGAATGTGAATCCGCGGATCTGGTTTTTCTCCAGCACGGCCATCACCTCTTCGTAGAAGGCCTGATAGAATGATATGAACACTGCTTTCATTTTATTTCTGTTTTAGATTTGACATTAGGTGAGATTGACGCCTTCGAGTCTGTTGCGTTCCTTGCGGGCGGCGCGGCGTTTGGCGGCCTTGTCTGACCACTCAACAAACTTGCTGAACATCACCGGGATCAGAATGAGTGTCACCAACGTGGAGACGGTCAAGCCCCAAGCGACGACCATACCCATTGAGTTCCACATCTCGGCGCCTTCGCCCTTGTCGAGTGCCAACGGTATCATACCCAGCACCGTCGTCAAGGTTGTCATAAGAATAGGGCGCAGACGGGAGCGGCCGCCGGCGACGACAGCCTCCTTGATGCTCATGCCGCGTTCGCGGCAGAGGCTCGTGTAATCGACCAACACAATGCCGTTCTTGACCACAATGCCCACCAGCATCATAATGCCGATAAGTGCCATAATGCCCAGTGCCGTATTTGTCACGGCCAGACCGATCAGCACGCCGGTGAGGGCAAACGGAATAGAGAACATGATGACGAAAGGATAGGTAAACGACTCGAACTGTGCAGCCATCACCACATAAACCAACATGACAATCAAGGCGATGAGCACAAACATATCACCGAACGCATCCTGCTGGTCTTCGTAAGTGCCGCCGATCTTGTAGTCAAGCGTCGTCGGGATATCCATCTGGTCAAGTTCCTTTTGGGCGGCCGCCACGATTTCGCTCAGCACCGCGTCCTTGCCGACCATACACGACACTTTCACCATACGTTCACGGTCCTTCCGTTCAATGGAGGGCGGGGTGTAGGTTTCCACCACCTGTCCCACGTCGCCCACGCGGATACCCTTGCCTTGAGCGTTGTACATGAGGATATTCTCAATCGCTTTCACATCGTTACGGAACTCGGGGGCGTAACGCACGCGGATGTTGTATTCATCGCCGTCCTCCCGGAAATAGGAGGCCGTATAGCCGTTGAAGCGGTTGCGGACATAACTTGCGGCCGTGGTGGAGTTGAGCCCGTTCTCGGCCAGTTTGCGGCGGTCAAGCACCACGGAAAGTTCAGGGGTGTATTCGTCACGGCTGATCGTCACCTCCGTGCAGCCTTTCACCTTCCGCATACGGTTCGCCAACTCTGCGGCGAAATTGTCCGTAGTGGTGAAATCATAGCAATAAAGTTCTATGTCAACGGACGACATGCCGCCCATGCTGCCATGTCCGGTAGAAACCGTATAGGAGTTGATCTCGATATGGTTGCGCATAATGTCGCGAATTCCGTCTGCCACCTCCGTAATCGACTCTTTTCTTTCGGTCTTCTTGTAGAGGCGTATATTGAAAGAGAGCAGGTAGGTGCCGTTGTCGCTCATGAGACTGAATGTGTTGTCCTCGTCGGGCTGACCTACGGAGTAGTTGACCGTCTTGACAGCATCAGGATACTTTTCGCGGATTTCATCCACCAACCGGTCGCCCAGTTCCTTGGTGATCTCGACACGCGTACCGATAGGCAATTTGACCGTCGCGCTCAAGCGGGCGTTGTCCTGCGTAGGGAAGAACTCTGTAGGAATGACCTTGAGCAAGGCCAGACTGAAGATGAAAGCGGCAAAGGCGATGCCGACCACTGTTTTCCTGTGGTTGACGCTCCAGTTCAGCATGTGGGCATAGCCCTCGTCAAGTCTGCCGAGGAAGCGCTCGATAGGTCCATAGACTTTCTCGAACCATTTGCTCTTTTTCGGGTTCTTTTTCAGCAGCAGTGACGAGAGCATCGGCGTCAAGGTCATGGCCGCCGCCAACGAAACCGTAATCACAATGGTGACAATCCAGCCCAGTTGCTTGAACAGCACGCCCGACATGCCCGTAAGGAATGTCAGCGGCAAGAACACGGCGATGATGACCAACGTAGAGGCCACGATAGAAAGATATACCTCGTTTGTGGCGAAGATGGCCGCCGCCTTGGGCTTGGAGCCGCGTTCGATATGGGTGGTAATGTTTTCGAGCACCACGATAGAGTCATCGACCACCAGGCCGATGGCGATACTGAGGGAAGAAAGCGAAATGATGTTCAAGGAGTTGCCTGTCAGGAGCAGATAGATGAATGCCGCCACCAAAGACACGGGCACTACCAACGCCACAATGAGCGTAGCACGCCACCTTCCCAAGAAAAAGAGCACCACAAGGACTACCAACACCAGAATGATGATGATCGTCTCCTCGAGGCTGCTGATCGTGTTCGTGATGTTGTCGGAGTTGTCCACCAGGATACTCAACTGCACATCGGCAGGCAAGGACTCCTGGATTTTCGGCAACTGTTCCTTAACCTTGTTGGCAATCTGCACCGTATTGGCGCCCGACTGTTTCTGGATGATGATCATGGCTCCGCGCGTGCCGTCCGTATAGGTTTCCTGCATACGTTCCTGCAGCGTATCGTTGACCGTGGCTACATCTCTCAGGTAGATGTCCTTGTTGCCGTAACTGCCCACCACAATGTCTTCCATCTCGTCGGCACTTTCAAACTCGCCATCTACACGCATGGAATAGGTTTTTGTGCCCACATCCATAACACCCAACGACACATTCCGGTTTTCAGCGCCCAGCACCGAAGCGATACCCTCAATCGTCAAGTTGTAGGATTCCAATTTATAAGGGTCACAATAGACCTGGATTTCGCGCTGCGGCGCACCCGACACGGAGACGGCACCCACACCGCTGATACGGCTCAAAGGCGACGCCACCTTGTCGTCAAGGATCTTGTAGAGCGCCTGCGTGCTCTGACCCGACTTCACGGAAAGCATGACGATAGGCATATCGTCGGCACTGAACTTGAACAGATAGGGTTCATTGGCATCATCGGGCAAAGAGGAAGAGACCATATCCAACTTGTCGCGGACATCATTCGTCTTCTCGTCTATGTCCACGCCATACTCAAATTCCAGGTAAACAATGGAATAGTTCTCGCGAGACTCGGAGGTGATATGTTTCAAGTCGCTCAAAGAGTTGAGCGTGTTCTCAATAGGCTTCGACACATTGTCCTCGATGTCTTCCGCACTTGCACCGCCATAGACCGTCATTACCATAATGGTGTTGCCATCCATGTGCGGAAAGAGGTCTATCGGCAGCTTAGTCATAGAAAACACACCAAGGATGACGATGGCGATGTAGATCAGCCCCGTCATGATCGGCCGTTGAACGGATTTCTGATATAAACTCATGGTTCTACCGTTTTAATTGTTGTCAACTTTCACTTCCATACCGTCTTTGAGGCGCGAGAGTCCCGTGGTGGCAAGAATGTCTCCGTCTTCTGCGCCTGAAAGCAGTTCATATTTGGTGCCGATGTGGCGACCGGTCTGGATCTGGCTGAGTTTGACCTTGCCGTCCTTATAGATATAAACGTACCGGTTCCCTGAACCCTGCTGTCTGTAGATGGCCTCGTCGGGGATCACCACATGGTTGTAAGTGCCGAGGTTCACCGTGACGCGGGCATACATGCCGGGACGGACCCTTGCATCGGTGTTGGGTATCTGCACCTCAACGGGGAACGTGTGCGTTGTGCCGTCGATAGTGGGGTACACCAGACTTATCTTTCCTTTGAATTCTTCATCGCCGTAGGCATCCACTTTGATAGTCACGGGCAGCCCCACCTTCACCTGTTTGAAGAGGGCTTCCGACATGTTGACGAGCATCTTGACAGGGGAAATCTGCTGCACTGTCACGACAGGCTGCCCGCCGTACAAGTCGCCGCTGTCATAATTGCGGGCGGTGATCACGCCGGGGATGGGGCTGATGAGCTGCGTATTTTCCAGCAGATTGTCGTAGGTAGTCTGGGCCACGTCAAGGGAAGTTTTCTGGGCATCCCAGTCCGACTTTGACACGCCGCCGACTTTATACAGTTCGTCAATCCGTTTAAAAGTCTTTTTCAGGTTGTCGAGCTGCGCTTTCTGTTGTTTGAGGCTGTTCTCGTTCATTTGCACAAGCACCTTGCCCTTGCTCACGCGGTCGCCCACTTCCACATAAATTTTGTCGATTCTGCCGCCGGTAAGCGGGGCAATGTTGTTCACGGCGTAAGCCTCAACCGTTGCCGTATATTCATAAATCTGTTCCACATCTTGTGCAGACACCTGCTGGGTCCTTATGGTGATGGTCTGGTCCTTTGCTTCAGCGACATCCTTTTTCCCATTGCACCCTGTAAATCCTATCAGCGTGAGAGCCGTCAGGATGAAAACATCAATTCGTTTCATATTCTTTGTTCTTTTTGTTTCTGTGAAAAAATCCGTTTATTCATTTCCAAGTGTTGCATCCAGCGAGGCCTTGGCCACCAAATAATTATATACCGACTGTGCAAATGTGAGTTGCGTGCTGATCATAGTCAACTCGGCATTGTTGAGGTCAAGCCAGGTGTTGAGTCCCACCTCATATTGCCGCTTGGCAATGTCATAGGCTTTCCGGGCCTGCTGCATCGTCTCCTTGTCGGAGGCGAAATCCTCGATGGCCTGCTGCATGTCGTCAAGATTGCTCTGTATGCTGATGCGGAGGTTCTTCTCGGTATCGGTGCGCCGGTCTTTCATATTCTCAATGCTGAAATCAGTCTGTTTCAGTTTGTACGATGTGCTGACCCAAGACAGGATCGGCACGTTGAGCGAAAGCGCGACATACGAGTAGGGGTAATTGTTGAAAGCCTGCTTGTCGTCGCCCATGCCCGAATACTGGAAACTGCCGGCCAATGCGAGCGTAGGACACGAAGAGGCTTTCTGGATTTTCTTCGACTGTTCCAACTGCTTGAGACTCAAGTCCAGCTGACGAAGAGCCGAGTTGTATGCCAATTGCAGGGTCTGCCCATCCGGCACCTGCGCACTCTGCACCTCTTGCTCATAGTCGGCCAAGTTGCCGTCAAAAATCACCGGCTCGTCAATGTTCAGCCCCAACACCACTTTAAGCCGCATATACGAAAGGCGCATGGCCTTGGCGGCCGAGGTGACCTGCGGACGCTGATTCTGCAGCGCTACGTCTGAACGCAGTTTCTCGAACTCTGAAACAAGTTCCTGTTCAAACTGTCTGGTCACCAGTTCGTTGCTCGCCTGCATATTGGCATAACTCTTCTGCAGCACCTCATACGACTGTTTAGCGAGAAGATAGGTGTAATAAGCCTGCTTTACCTGATTAACCATCTCCAACTTCGACGAACGTGCCGACTCCTGCGCCAACTCCACATCCATAGCGGATAGTTTCACAGCCGACCAGAGTGCGGGGGCAACTACCGGAAGCGAAAGGGAAATGCCCGTAGAATAAGTGTTGTCTTGTCCGACTTTAAAACTAACCATTTGACCGTTCATCTCCATAGCCATCTCCTGCTTCAGCAACGTACGGTTGTACGATCCGGAAAGAGACGCATCGGGGAAAAGCGCGGCGATCTGTTCTTTCCTGTAGTATTGCTTAATGCTGACATTCCTGTCGGCAATGCGCATCGTGGGCGTTTCCGACAAAGCCATCTCTATGGCCTTGGATAGGGAGATGTGGACTGAATCCGTCTGCCCATGTGCTTTAACGTCCGTCAGCAACAACGCTCCCATGAGAAGCGTTATGCCAACGAAACTATTTCCGCAAAGTCGTTTCATCTCGAATTTCATTTATCTTTTTGTTTGTTTTATATTATTGTCTATCAATTTCTTACAGCAACAATTCCATCTACTTAAGCAGGCGGCAAAAATAGGAAAAATTTTATTGTGTATAAAATACACATACCATTTTTCGCAATTTGAGAAGATGAACTTTTTTCTATGAAGTTTAATCAGGTTTCAGAATTTAGACTGATTTTATCCCAACCAATTGACACTCATCTGTTTTGGATATAACGTTCCGCATGGTACGAAGAGCGGACAAGGGGGCCGCTTTCCACTTGTGCAAAGCCTTTCCGCAGGGCCGTCTGTTTATAGGCTTCAAATTGCTGTGGGGTAACATATTCTTTCACGTCAAGGTGTTTGAGTGTGGGCTGCAGGTATTGGCCGATGGTGAGAATGCGGCAGTCGGCGCGTCGCAGGTCGTCCATGGTCTCTTCCACCTCCTGTACTCTTTCCCCGAGACCGACCATAATGCCGGTCTTTGCCACGAACCCTTTATCTGCCACATATTTAAGTACTGCAAGACTTCGGTTGTAAGTGGCGGCGCTGCGCACGGAAGGGGTTAGTCTTGATACCGTTTCCATATTGTGGGCCACCACATCAGGATGAGCAGCCAGCACAATGTCGAGGAGTTCTTCCTTGCCTTGAAAGTCAGGGATGAGCACCTCAATGAACACGCCGGGGTTCAGTTCGCGTACCGCCTTGATGGTCTGTGCCCAGTGGTTTGCGCCGAGGTCGGGCAAGTCGTCGCGGTCCACTGACGTGATTACCACATACTTGAGGTTGAGTGCTTTGACAGATTCGGCGACATTTTGCGGTTCGTGCGGGTCAAGGGGGTGCGGCCGTCCGGTCTTGGTGTTGCAGAAATGGCAGCAGCGGGTGCAGATGTCGCCGGCAATCATGACGGTGGCAGTGCCGGCGCGCCAGCACTCACCCTTGTTCGGGCAGCGTCCGCTGGTGCAGATCGTATGGAGGGCGTGTTCGTTGAGCACATCCTTGGTATTCATCCACGACTGGCCGGCATTAAGGTTTATCTTCAGCCATTCGGGTTTGGCCAAACGGAGACGCGGTCCAAACAACAGATGCAAAAACTGTTCTTGGTTTACGTTCAGGATAATGTTGCCAAGGTCTATGCCGTTCAGCACCTGTTTCACCGCTTCTCGGTCGTAGGGGACGCCTTGCAGGTACTGCAGCAGGTCACGGTCAAGGTCGCCGGTAAGAAAATAGTCGCCCAGCAGGTTGACATGCAGGATTGTATCGTTCTTAAGTTCCACGTATGCTTCGATTTTGCCGGCATTGGGCAGCCGGAGCGAACACTTTTTGGTATAAGAGGGCGTATGTCCATAAACAAAATCCGGCGAGGCAAGTTCAGCCTCGATCTTGAACACCTCCTGCATGTCGTCATCCGTCAATTGGAGCACGCCGTCACCGCACAGCATCTTGCGCGTATGTGCTATCAGTTCGGGGATTGAAATCGTCAGGAACTCGGAAAGGTTGGCCACGCGCTGTCGCACCGAAGCCACGCCTTTGCTCTCCAGTTTCTCGCCCGAGGGGGTCAGGCAGCGGTCCATCTCTGCCATATCCGTGTCAAAAAGCAGCGAATTGTGCAGAATGCTCCGTTTGTCCATCCGGTAGAAAGCGGCGCCGGCCACCTTTCGGCCATCCACCTCAATATCGTTGCGCCCCGAGGTAGTGGCCTCAACACCTAACGAGCGGATCACGTCAAGAACACGGGATATGTACTCCTTGAAGGTGTTGTTCACCACCCTTTCTGAAGTGATATAAGAGAATTGCAGACAGCCTTTGTCGGAATAGATGCATCCGCCGCCGCTCTTGCGCCGAAAGACATGTACGTTATGCCGTTCACAATACTGTTCATTGATTTCGTTTTGTATCAATTGATTACGCCCGAGCATCACCGTCGGGTCAACCTGCCAGATGAAAAAATAATCGTCATCAAAACAGTTGCGTGCCACATACTCCTCTACTGCGAAGTAAAAAGGCAGTTGGCAGTCGTGGTTCTTCATCGTAGGCAAAAGAATGTATTTCATCGTATCCGTATGTTTATTCTGTCGGTTTTGTCCTGTTGTTGTCCTCTTCCGCCGGCTGCGGCAACCGAGGCATCACCAGATTGCCGAAAAGGTTGACGAAAAGGATGCCTACTGCGATGCCGAAACTTATTTCAACTGCCGCGGAAAAATTGGATATGAAAGCCGTTTTGTCATGATGCGTGAGTGCAATCATAGAAAAATAGAGATTTCTTCCGGGCACCAAGGGGAAGAGTGTCGGTATCATAAAAACCGTGCTGGGGGCCTTCCTGAGGCGGGCGCACAGCAGACAGTATATGCCGCCGATGATAGTAGCGGCAATATTGGAAAGCAGTTGGTTTGCGTGCGTAAACTGCAGGCAGAGCAGCAGGGATAAGGTGGTGAGACCGCCGCCGACCATAGCAAAAAAGAGATGTTTGGGTTTGACGTGGTATAGGATTCCGAAAGCCGCCGTGCCGGCACATCCTGCCATAGTTGTGACAAGCAGGCTGTTCATGGCGCGACCCTCCCGAACAGCATCGTGGCGACGCCGAGCCCTAACACAATCATTACCGTAAGCATCAGTGCATGTACCAGTTTGGCGGAGCCTGCCAGCACATCAATGTTCACAAAATCCTGCATGGCATACCCGAACTTTATTCCGGGGATAAGCAACATAAACACCCCTATGCATACCAGGTTCACGTTCTGACCAAAGCCAGCAAACACCAGCAAGTTGGCGATGATGCCGCCGATGAACGCCTCCACGATAGTATGCACCATCTGGCTGCTCCCTTTGACAGGGTGGCGTTCCATAAACATCACGGGGAGGGCGGCGACAGAGGCAGAGAGTCCGTCGCGCAATGAACCGCCGAAAAAGATACAGAACGCCGAAGAGCCCAAGATTGCGGCAATGTAATAATAGATACTCCGGTAAGGCATAACAGACTTCACCGTCTTCACGCGTTCCGAGGCCTCGTCTAACGATATGGCGTGGTTGCAGAGATGCCGCGAGATGTCGTTCAGTTCTTCAAGGCGTGCCAAGTTGTTGCCGTTCGACTTTATGCGTCGCATCTGGTGGCAGTACTGGCCGTCGGGGAAACGAACGGAGGCCTGCAGCAGCGAGGCTATGCAGAACACCTCCACATGTTCGGTGCCGTAAGCCTTGCAAATGCGCGTCACGGTGTCTTCCACCCTGCCCACGTCTGCCCCGTTGATGAGCAGGTGCTCTCCAAGGTCCAAGGCCGTACGCAAGACCTTGTCCATATCGGGCGACATATCAAACTGTTTGGTTTCCATACTGAACAAGGCGGCAAAAATACACTTTATATGGCTATGGACGCAATTTTTGGTTCCAGCAACCACGGCTACCGTACGAAATCCATCTCTATATATGGTCTAAACATTGTGGGACATTATAATATGTACTTCACCATAAATACAGGCACAACAACCATTGTTTTATATAGTTGTGCCTTGACAAGATAATTATTTGATTGTTTTGCGATTGTTTGCAAAACGAATGTTATCTTTGCCGCACAAATACAACATCAACAACCTTTACATTAAATTTCAATATTATGGCAAAAAGAAAAATCATCCGCATCGATGAAGAGAAATGCAACGGGTGCGGCAAATGCGTACAAGGGTGTCACGAAGGTGCGCTCCAGCTCATTGACGGCAAGGCCCGCATTGTGAGCGAGCTTTACTGTGACGGGCTCGGTGCCTGCATCGGCGACTGCCCTGTGGAGGCCATCACCATAGAAGAGCGTGAGGCAGAACCCTACAACGAAGAGGCTGTCATGGAACGTATCGTCCCAAAAGGGCACGACACCATCATAGCACACCTGCGCCACCTCAAGGAGCATGGCGAGATGCTCTACCTGCAGCAGGGCGTACAGTATCTGAAAAGCCACGGCATCGCCTTTGACCCTGCCGAGGTGTTCGGGGCGGCAAAAGCCTGCGGATGCCCGGGGTCTGCCGAGCGCACTTTCGCGCCCGCAGACACAAGCACTTGCGACTGCGATTCCGGCACAGAGGCACGATCCGAACTGACCCATTGGCCCATCCAACTGCACCTGCTCAACCCCACCTCCGCATGCTACCGCAACGCCGACGTGCTGCTCGCCGCCGACTGCACCGCATTCTCTCTGGGGGCTTTCCATGCCAAATACCTCCGCAACCGCAAACTGGCCATCGCATGCCCTAAACTGGACAACGACAAGGATTCCTACATCGACAAACTCACCCGTATGATTGACGAAGCCCAAATCAACACTCTTACCGTGCTCATCATGGAAGTGCCGTGCTGCTCCGGACTGCTGATGCTCGCCAAAACAGCGGCCGGAAACGCCACCCGGAAAATTCCGATCCGGAAAGTCACCGTAGGTCTGAAAGGCAACATCCTGGAAGACATCTGGATATAATCTCCGAACATACACCCTATGAGCGAAAAAGGAACATACACTTACGACTATTGGAGACCTGCCGTCACGGTAGATAATGTGGTATATAACTTTGACGGCACGCACCTCAACACGCTGCTCGTAAGACGTCTCCGGGACCCTTACAAAGACAAATGGGCGTTTCCGGGCGGCTTCCTCGAAGAGAACGAAACCATGGAGGAGGCCGCCCGGCGCGAGCTCAAAGAGGAGACCGGCCTGACCCCCCGGCATCTGATGGAAGTCGGTGTCTTCAGCGACCTTGACCGCGACCCTCGCGGGCGGGTCATCTCGGTGGCTTACGCCTCCGTGGTGCGCCCCAACCAGACTGCCGTTGCCGGCGATGATGCCAAGGAAGCCAAATGGTTTCCCGTCACCAATATGCCCGAACTGGCCTTCGACCACGAGCAGATTTTCAGACAAGCGTCTTGGTGGTTGAAGTTGGGCTTTCTTAACGCACCCATCGCATTCATCATGATGAACGACCTTTTCACGTTGCCCGAAATGCAACGTCTTTACACCGACGTTTACGGGCACACCTTTGACCGCCGCAACTTCCAGAAAAAGTTCCTCGCTTCCGGCATCCTTACACCTGTGGCCACTGACGGCGAAAAAAAACCGGCCCATGCCGCCGCCTACTACCGCTTCAACGAGGGCGGATACAATAAATTCCGAGAAAAGATGCTGAAATTTTAGCCGGCAGACTCAGAACCAACGGCAACAGGCTCAAGACAAAGATAGAGCCCAAATCTGAGTGGGTGTCTCATTGTCAAAGTCTGGGAATAGGGCAGTTTCGTGCGCCCTGTCTGTTTTTTTGCATTCATCATTTTCTTATTACCGCCTTTATAGGGTTAAGAAATTTGTCGAACAATCTCAAATCATCAGTAATGATTTCAGCCGAGCCCGACATTTCTTGACTGAATGTCAATTCTTTTCCGTAGGTTGTCACCAATTTTTCCGGGAATTCGACTTCTAACATATAGGATCTTGTCCGCTCATCCACCTGCACGGGCACGAGTGATATATTGCGAATGTTCACTTTTATCAATCCATACTCCAGATACGGGAAATTGTCGAACTTCACATTTACAGTCTGCCCAACCTTAACCTTACCGGCACCTTGCTGCGGCAACAGTATCTTGCCAATCACGTGTGTATCATTTTCCGGAACGACCGTCACCAAAACGTCACCTGCGTTTACATTTTGGTTCTTCTGCCAATATTTGGTGAATGTTACCGTTCCGGCACATGGGGCAACCAACAAGAAGTTCTGTTCCCATTGTTTTATTTGTGCCAGCAAGTGTTCTTTGGCACTGTTCAGTGTCATGGTCAATCGTTGTTCCTCTTCAATGCGTTGCTGCTCAAGATCAAAGATGCTTTGTTCAAACTGAAGGATGCTCATCTGCTGATTGTCAATGTTGATTTTTGAGGCTTCGAAAGAAGACAGTTGTTGCAGAAAATTGTTTTTTGAAGATTGATAATCGAACAGGGAAATCATCCCCTTGTCATACAGCGACGAATCCATTGAATAGAGGTCGTGCGACAATTTCATTTGTTTTTTGCTGATTTGCAGTTGGTTAACCGTTTTTTGAAGAAGATTTCTCTGTGCTGCAATTTGCTTACGAATGACCTTTATCTTACGGTTGCAGTAATCATTATCAATGAAGTTCCGGTAATCTGCTAAGGCATTGTCAAAAGAGGCAAATGCAGACTGGATGTCTCCCAATTGCAATGGTTCTGTGAAATTTGACAGTAGTTGTGATTGCTGCAACACCAACTCCTGCATCTCAATTGTTGTATTCCATTTTTTGAGCATCGTCTTCACACATAACACATCATCTAAACATGCTGTGTTTCGGATAACCGCCAACAAATCACCATCTTGCACCATCTGTTTTTCGACCACAGAAATGGTGTCGATTTTGCCTGTAGTCATGGCCATTACACCAGCGGGCAAATTTTCCGTTGTAACAGTAATGGGGGCTGACAACACATCGGGGTATTTGAGAAAACAACTGCCGACAATTAGTCCAGCCACCACAACAAAGATGATGCTGACTCCTATGCGCACAATCCACCGAGGCGGTCTGCACAGTATTTCCTGAACTTCCTCGCTGCGAAGGTTTACATTGGCTTCTGCGGATTGTTGTTTCTCTGATGCCATAGAGTCATCTTTCTTGGTTTAATAATTACCGGTCACTCATCTCCAACTGATTTCTAACTAATTCAAAGTATTCTCCTCGCAATGCGGTCAATTCCTCATGCGTGCCTGTTTCAGATATTTGCCCATGTTTTAGAACCACAATCTTGTCGGCGTTTTTCACAGTACTAAGACGATGTGCCACCACAACGACTGTACGTCCTTTGAAAAACTGCTGTAAGTTTTCCGAAATCACTTTTTCATTTTTGGCATCCAAAGCATTGGTGGCTTCGTCAAAAAAGATGTAATCGGGGTTCTTATACACTGCACGGGCAATGAGTATGCGTTGTCGCTGCCCTTGACTGATGCACATGCCCTCTTGCCCTATTTTGGTATTAAAACCCAAAGGCAATGCGTCAATCATTTCCTGAACATTGGCCACACGCACGGCATTCAACAATCTACTAGTGTCTATAGGTTCGTCACCTACAGCGATGTTGCGGGCAATTGTGTCCGAAAAAATGAATCCATCCTGCATAACCGCTCCGCATCGCTTACGCCAGATCCGATGACTTATGTTCTTCAAATTTGTTTCTCCTACCATTATTTCACCATTGTTAGGAGGATAGAATCCGAGCAGCAGTTTCACCAAGGTAGTCTTTCCACTGCCGCTCATCCCTACAATAGCAGTAAGTTTCCCCTTTGGAATCTGCAAAGACAAATCATGCAGCACATTGTCCCCCATTTCATCGTACCGGAAAGTTAGATTATTGATGTTCAACGACAAGCCATGGCTGTTCTCCAGACATTCACTATTTGCAGCAACTCGATCGCTATCTTCTTCATCCTTACGATTATATATTTCCCCAAACCGCTCAAGGCTAATTTTAGCATCCTGTGCTGATTGGATAAAACCTATCATCTGGTTTATCGGTGCATTAAGCTGACCGATAATGTACTGCACAGCGGTCATCATACCAAGTGTTATATCGCCCTTGATTACGGCTGCGGCAGAAACAAAAGAAATCAGGATATTCTTGGTCTCGTTTATAAAGAATGCGCCAGACTGCTGGAACTGACTGAGAGACAGCGCTTTGACGCCAACATGAAATAATTTTGCCTGAATATTCTCCCATTCCCAACGCTTCTGCGTTTCACAGTTGTTGAGTTTAATGTCTTGCATTCCCACAATGAGTTGATATAGATTGCTATGCTCTGCGGAAGCGTAGGCAAAGCTTTTGTAGTCCAATTCTTTGCGTTTCTTCAGAAACATTGTAATCCAGAGCACATAGAGGATGGATGCCACAAGAAACACGATAAAGAGTTTGAAACTATAAAGAGCCAACACAACACTGAAAACTATAAGGCTGACGAACGAAAACAGAACATTGAGCGTGGAAGATGTCAGAAAAACCTCGATGCGTCTGTGGTCGCCAATACGCTGCATAATATCGCCAATCATCTTAGTGTCGAAAAAAGCGATCGGAAGCCGCATCAGTTTGATCAAAAAATCTGAAATAATGGAGATGTTTATGCGGGTACTGATATGGAGCAGAATCCATGAACGAATGAACTCCACGGAAGTCTGCGCAAGATAAAGGGTAAGCTGCGCAATAAGGATGACAACAACAAAACTAAGATTGTTGTTGCCTATACCATAATCCACAATGCTTTGAGTAAGAAACGGGAATACAAGTTGCAACAGGACACCAAGCAACATGCCGAGAAACAATTGCACAACGAGATTCTTGTAGGGTTTGAGGTATTGCAGCACAAAGCGCAACTTTGTCTTATCCTGTTTCTCCTCATCGTTCCTATAGAACACTGGAGTCGGTTCAAATAGCATGGCGATGCCCTCATCGCGTCCACCGTTCCGGGTGCTAAACCATCCGGACAGAAATTCCTGAACAGCGAATTTGACGAGACCCTGTGCCGGGTCTGCCACACAAACGATGTTTTTTTTTTCGTCTATATCATAGACCACCACAAAATGGTTCTGTTTCCAATGTACTATGCAAGGCAGAGGCGCCTCTCTCAGTTGACTGAATGAAATACGCGCCCCGACTGAATGTAAACCAATACTCTCTGCGGCCGAACTGATTCCGAGCAGACTTACCCCCTCGCGTCCTATAAAACACTTCTTCCGAAGCGTTTCTAAAGAATAGTGCTTGCCGTAATGCTTGGCTATCATCCGCAGGCACGTAGGACCGCAGTCCATTGCATCGAGTTGGTGATAAAAAGGGAACGACATTTACGCTCAAGGTAATTTTAGAACGTGTTTGAACAAAAAATCGTATTTGTACAAAAATGTTTCAGATTGCCGGTCATAGTTCTGGTATTTGAAATAGTCGAGCTGGTCTTGGGCAGGTATTTCAACCAACATTTCAGGAAAATCCTGATATACGTCCAAGGGGGTTTGAGCATTTGTCACATCTATCGCTGTTTCCAATCTGAATGTAAATTTTGAATGCTTAAGTTGAAACAACATCGGATTGATACCACAACCGGCCAACAAACCGGTAGGTTGTCCCACTGATACCAATTGTTCATTCACCGCAGCGAATGAGGAAAGAGAATGCCCGGATGAATACACAAACCGATTTTGCAATATATATATTGAACCATTGTATCTCAATGAATTACTATCCGGAACAAGCGGCTGAACATATTGCAGAATCAAATACTCCTCATCTGGCAACCACGCAAAAGTCCTTGGCGTCATATTTTGCAAATATCCGTCTCCCCCCTCAAAATTATGCGATTTCCGTATCATCCTCGAGTTTTTGAAAGCCAGTTCAGGACCATACCATAGCGTGTCAGCAACGATAGATTTCAGTACGTTAAACCAATAGTTATCACTGCCGCCAACATTTTCCCTAACATCTATGACCACCTTTGAAATCGGATTGCTTTTCATCCGTTTTATCTCAGAACAAACACGATCATCTCCTAACATTCTACCAAGATATATGTATAACACACTGTCCTTGGCAAAGTATTTTACCTGATTGTCCGGAAGAGCCCCATCCAGTTTAGAAATGTCAGAATCTTTCAAGTCTGGTGATGTTAAAATTGTCCCATAAATTTTATCCAAATCAACCGTCTTCTGCTCGCCATTTTCCTCTAAAGTCAACTCGCCATAATAAGGGACTGTAAAATAATTTGAACCATACTCTTTTTTATCATAATCCCAAAACGTTCCTGAAAAATGAGATTTGTCAAGATTCTCCCTGACATATTGTGAAAAAGGTATGCCATTGTATGCCAATATCTTGGAATATTGAAACACAACAGTGTCGGAATCACGAGTAATAAAAGTGTAAATATATGGCAAATAATATTCTTGGTTAATATAGAGTGGATTCCCCAACAATATCATATCTTTTCTTGTTTTCGGGACCTTCGGGGCTGGTTTTTTGGCCATGTTTACTGTGTCAATATTATCCAAATTATCACATTCCGGATAGAAGTCAACAGCTTGACAGGCATGAATGTCATACAATAAAGACAATGATTTGTTAAGGAGCCTGATGAAACTGTCGTAAGAAGAAACGGTGTCTATATTTGCACGCAAGGAACGTACGTTGCCTAATTGATCAATTCCTGTAACCGCCTTTCTTATTGGCAATTGCCCATTACATTGTTCTATAATAGAGACCAATTGATCATAATCTCTGTACATTTGTTTTTTTGACAACTTATTAATCTGTGGATATGCATTAATAAAGCAACAAAATGACAGCACTAAAAAAAATAATTTTTTCATTGTTAATCAGTTAATTTGACAATTCATTTCTCATCAAGAGGTAATCTTCTAAACAATCTGAAAATCTGGAGCAGACATCAAATTGTTTATGATTGAATTTATTTTCAATTCTTTTATGTGGGCATCCCCCAGAACATATTGGCAACAATTGGCACTCCCGACAGTTTGGATCTTCTAAGGGATCTGCTCCATACAGATACCTGTTTAGATTCATTTGGTTGGTTATATTCATACCATTTTCATCAATGTTGCCTACTTTGAAATGCTCATTCCCGATAATTTCCCAGCACTTATAGACGTCGCCAAGATATTGATCTTCTTTATGTACTAATTTTACATACTTTGAAATTTTCATAGTATCATATAAAAACAAGTTTGTACCAACAAGTATCTCAAGCAGTTACTGATTATCTTAAAACAGATTTCACATACTTTTCTCTTGTTGGATGGATGTATATTACTGGCTGAAACGATAATCGCCACATTCTGTATAGGAATCGTCACCCAAGCAAAAGGTGTACTGGCCATCGCCACCACAGTATGTGAGCATCAGACATGGTCTTGTAAAAAGAACACCCGTACAAGCGGGGGTCGGCGTATATTTTTCGCATTTAGAATCTGTTCCTCCTTGCACAAAAGACATTTCTTTTTTTGACATACGCCCTTTTTCTATTATTTTTAATTTACTCTTAATCATAATCTTCAAACTGGAATTTTGGATTTGAATGGTTTTTCCGAACAACTTTCGAAAGAGTTCGATCCTAAACAGAGTTTATAAGTATCCGTACCATTTCCGCCACAGTCAGTGTACAATGCACACTGTTTACTGAAAACTGGAGCGCAATTGAATAAGCAACCACTCATGCCACCGCATATGATACTTTCATCTTGTTTAGTCAATCTACTTTTCTCAATTTCTTTAAGAATTTTCATCGTTCAGTGCTTAAATTTCTTAATCTTCCCCTTTCTCCGCGGGACGCACTACACCTTGCAGAAACGTTTCGGGTCTGTAATCATATACGGGAAAAACTTTTTACCGATAGATTTCTCGTGCTATCGTGTCACAAACATCACGATATATACGACTTAAGACGCTTGACAGGAAGAGCAATCTATATTTATGCTCCATTTATATCGCAATGACACTGCCATCATCCACCACTTCGCTAATGGTCTAACACACACTTTAGCGAAGTGTCAACCAATGAAGTTGTTCTTTCCCAGCCTATAGAGGGTTTGTTTGTTGTAGGGTTGACCGTCGATGTTCATAACATTCATTTGTTTAATCTTAAATCTTTAAAGACAAGTAGGATATTTTCAAAAAAACAACTATTTCCTGCCGTAAATATAATGTTTTTTTGAATAAAAAACCACAAAAAACAAAAAAAAAACATAACATCCTTATATTCAAAACAATATACCGATTATGGCAGAATGTTGTTCTCGTATTTGTCTTATGATGCCATGTGTGTTTTCGATTGATTTTTCAATTTATCGAGGCAAGAATCGTCAAGCGATAGTTGATTCCTCCTGACTAGATGCTGAAATATTAGCCTTTATTTCAGTCAATAAGGCCTCAATCTGGAGAATAGTCTTCTATCGGGGCTTTATGGCTTGGGCTTTCTCCGTTTCGCCCATGTCTTGATAGAGAAAAAAGAGATTGGTCTTGATGTTGTCATTGTGGGGCAGCAATTTAAGTGCATGCAACAAACATTGTTCTGCCTGCACAAAGTCGCGCTTTATGGCGTATGCGATGCCCATATTCTCGTATGCACTGGCGAAGTCGGGGTCTTTCTCTACTATCTGCCGGTATAGCGCGATGGCTTCGTCAAGTTGCCCCATTCCCCGCCCCAGCACATTGGCTTTCACATTGACCGCCACTATGCTTTCAGGGTGACGGTCAACATAACGACATATTTCACGGTACGCCTTGTCAATGAGGGCGGCATCATGTTTCTCCATGCCCTCATTCAACATGTCATTGATGTTCTGCACCGCTTTGTCTTCGCGCTTGAGCGTTACCTTGCGGATGTTGTCCTCCGCCAGCCGGTTGCCCGGCTCTATCAATGTCACATTTTTGTAAGCAGCAAGAGATCCGTCAAGGTCATCGTCCAAAAACAACAACTCCCCTAACAGCAGATAGGCGTTCACGGCATGCTTGTCGAGTTTCAGCGCCCGCTGCAAGTACTTGTATGCCATCTCCTTGTCGTACGCCTTGTGGCTCTTTTTCCACATCTGCAAGTAACTGCCGCCCGCTGATATGTTGCATTTTATACTCTTGTCGGAAGTCTTGACATCGGTAATGAACAGGGTAAAGTCATCGTGCCACACGAAGTTCCGTGTAAAGGATTTGACCCCATACAAAATACAGACGCAGCACAGCATTCCCCAGCCGGCACGCCGCAGCGCCACGGTTGAGGATACCGCTATCCGGTAGAAAAGATAGCCCGCCAGCAGCGCAAATCCTAACGACGGCATGAACAAGAAACGCTCATTCATGAAGGTGCCGACGTTGAACAAAAGGTTTGAGGTGATGGAAAACGTGACCATAAAGAACGCCAACGCGTATGCCACCACCCCTTTCTTTTTCAGACACAGTACGGTGTACGCCACTAACGACACACTACAGAGCAGGATGACCCAAACAATAGGATTTGAGAAGTCGGTGATGGCAATCTGGTGCGGGTAATAGTCGTGCGTCAACGGATGCGGAAACAGCAGCAGCCTGAAATAGATGCCCCACGTGACGAGAACGGTGGCAATCTCCTGCGCCTTGGTGGAGAAAGCAAAAGGATTGTTCAAGATGTTCTGCGTCTGCTCTTTGGGCATAAAGCCGCCCAGCACTTGGCTTCTGACCACAAGGAAAATGACTGTTGCCGCCACAGCCGGCAACAGCGTGAAAAAATAGTCTGTTTTCCGTTTGCTTCCGGTCTCATAATAATAGAGCGTCAGCGGAATCACCGCCAAAAAGGTGATGGCATTTTCTTTGGAAAAGAGGGCGAACGTCATGGCGGCGAGAATGCCGAAAACATAGCGTAGGCGATGGCTGTCAACATACTTCATACTATACCACAATGCCAACATAGTGCCCAGCATCGCAAAGATCTCGTCTCGGCCTTTGATGTTGGCCACCGCCTCGGTATGTATGGGATGCAGGGCAAATAACATTGCAGCGATGAATGCCAGTGAGCAGAAACGGCTTTTGCCCTCATAACGGCTGAAGAGTTTTGCCAACACTTTATAGACAAGAAGACAGAGCAGCGTATAGTACAAGACATTAAAGAGATGGTTCACTACCGGCAGCATCGAGTCGGAAAAGTACTGCTCGTTGTGGGGGTCGTGGAGGTTCTGGAAGTCCTCTACATTTCCGATTTTCTCTTTTATTCCGCATCCGAAGAGTTGAAATTCTATCAAGTACGTAAAGTGCGACATGGGGCGGTAGCGACCGCCGGCCACAATGGAGCGTCCGCTGCCAAAATAACCACTGAAAGTATCTTCTGTAAAGATGCTCTTAATGCCGTGCCATCCCCCCTGTATCGTGCTTTTGCTCTCGAGGATGACCATGCGGTCGTCGCTGGCATATTTCAGAGTAAGCGTGTTGCTATAAACGATGACGGCAAGCAGCGCAATGATAAGCAGGTGGAGGCGTTCGCGTTTCATCTTCAGATGGTATTCTAAAGGATGGCTTGTCTTATACGCAACAACTTCACAAGCAGCGGTCTCAATTCATGAAGCGGCAACATATTGGCGCCGTCGGAGAGTGCCTTTGCGGGTTCGGGGTGCGTTTCCATAAAAAGCCCGTCAAAGCCCACCGCCACACCCGCCTTGGCAATGGTTTCTATCAGGTCGGGGCGGCCGCCGGTGACACCTTTGGGCTGGTTGGGCTGCTGCAGCGAATGGGTGCAGTCGAGCACGGCGGGGCAGCGGTTCTCGCGCAGGGCCTTGATGCCGCGGAAGTCAACAATAAGGTCCTGGTATCCAAACGATGTTCCGCGCTCCGTGACCATCACGCGGCTGTTGCCGGACTCGCGTACCTTTTCCACCGCAAAGCGCATGGCTTCAGGCGAGAGGAACTGCCCCTTTTTGATGTTCACATAACGGCCCGTGCGGGCGGCCGCCACCAGCAGGTCGGTCTGACGACACAAGAATGCCGGAATCTGCAGCACATCGGCCACTTCTGCGGCACGTTGAGCCTCCGCCTCGGTATGGATGTCCGTAACTACCGGCATCCCCAGTTCGGCTTTCACTTTGGCCAAAACCGAAAGCGCCGCTTCATCCCCAATGCCTGTAAAGGAATGAAGCGACGAACGGTTTGCTTTTCTGTACGAGGCTTTGAACAGGAACGGTATCTCCAACTCCCCGCAAACCCTCTTTATCTCTGATGCGATATTCAGCGTAATCTCTTCGCCTTCCACTACGCAAGGACCGGCAATAAGGAAGAAATTACGCTGATTATCAAAAGATATCATGCTTTGCTATTTTTTCTTATGACGGTTTCTGCGTTCAAGTTCCGTTGGCTCTATTGCCATCTTGTCGCCGTGCAGCAGCGAAGCCACGCCTTCGGTTCTCATCTCGTCGTGTCCTCTGTAAGCAGTATTGGGCTCATAACTGTCAGGCTCTGTGTAAGTGGTGATGACACCCTCAAAGTTGCGCAGTATTACTCTGTTAGGACTTTGGGAGATGACATAGTTCGGCATCACAGGGATCTTGCCGCCGCCGCCAGGGGCATCCACAACGAACGTGGGAACGCAGAACCCGGAAGTGTGGCCTCGCAGGTTTTCCATGATTTCGATACCCTTTGACACCGGGGTGCGGAAATGCTCGAGACCCATTGAAAGGTCGCATTGATAGATGTAATACGGGCGTACACGCATCTTGACCAGATTGTGTACCAGGTCCATCATAATGGTCGTGTCGTCATTTACGCCTTTGAGCAGCACCGACTGGTTGCCCAACGGAATGCCTGCATCGGCAAGTTTGGCACAAGCGGCAGCCGACTCGGGAGTCACCTCGTTAGAGTGGTTGAAATGGGTGTTGACCCAAATCGGGTGATATTTCTTGAGCATGTTCACAAGGTCATCGGTGATACGCTGCGGGCAGACCACAGGCGTACGGGTTCCCAAACGAATAATTTCAACGTGCGGAATAGCCCTCAACTGTTGGATGATCCACTCGAGCAAGCTATCGCCAACCATCAAGGCGTCGCCGCCGGAAAGGAGCACGTCGCGGACTTGCGGTGTGCGGGCTATATAGTCAATAGCACCCTTGATGCGGTCTTTCGGTGATTCACAGTCGTGCTGCCCGGCAAATCTTCTGCGTGTGCAGTGACGGCAGTACATCGAGCACTGGTCGGTAATCAAGAACAACACCCTGTCCGGGTAACGGTGCGTAAGACCGGGCACTGGAGAATCCTCGTCCTCATGCAGCGGATCCAGCAAGTCAGCAGCCGACTGGTGCACCTCTGCTCCCGTAGGAATAGCCTGACGGCGGATAGGACAATGGGGATTGGTGGGGTCAATGAGGCTCAAGTAATAGGGGGTGATTGCCATTCTGAGGGTCTGCAATGATTTTGAAACGCCCTCTTCCTCTTCCGGAGTAAGTTTGATGTACTGTTTGAGTTCTTCTAAGGTCTCTATTCTGTTCTTGACCTGCCATTTCCAGTCGTTCCATTCTGCGTCAGAAACATTAGGGAACAACTCTTTTCTTCTGCTGGACATATCCTTTATTATTTTATGTTATTGTTGTTATGAAAAAGCGCACTTCAGGTGCGCGGCAAAAATACAAAAATTAGTGTTCGTTTTTCTTACTCTCCCGATGCCTCGAAATTGACCGCCCGCGCATCATCTCTGCCGGAAACGGAGAGTCCTTTGCGAGTCATATTCCGCAGCTCTGCAAGGATAAAGTCGCGGAAAATCACCGACGTATATCGGCTGCTCTCGTACTTTATGTCTGACAAGATGCCGTCGCCGCCCTCGGAGATGAAGTTCAGCGTAACCAGTTTGTATAGGCTGTCGGGCGCAATGGGGCGACCGCCCACAAGCACCTTTTCTGGCACACCGTTCCGAAACTGGATCTCCATCCCCGAATAGGCCGCGCTCATCTGACTGAACCTGAAACGGTCAATGGCCCTCTGCAGTTCGCTTCCCTTTAGGGTAACGGTCACAATGTAATTGTCGAATGGGGAAACTTTGTAAACATCTCCTACTGTAATATCGCCTTTCGGGAAACAGGAACGGATTCCGCCGAAGTTGAGAATTGCCACGTCACAATTCCTGCCGTCTGTATAGACCGGTACTTTTGCCAGCAGCAAGTCGGTCAGGAAGTTGGAGAGACTGCTCTGCGGAGGTGACGAGAACATAGCCTCATCGGAATATCCGACTTTGACGTTCATTCTCTTGTCCAGCCTGCCCTTCCGGACAGACACGTAGCGGGCGAGTTTAGGGTCAATCTTGTGGTCAAACGTCGTGTCGAGGCATATCGTCTGATAGCGGCTACAGTATTGCACGAAAGGCTGTTGAGCAAAACCTGAAGCAATGCCCGCCACTATAAACGCACCCGTAATCAACAATTGCTTAATGAGACTATCTGTCTGCATAGCCGACTGGCTGTGCCAAGACTGCCTTTCCGTTCAGATTGAGTTTTTGGGCAATCAAAGGGCGGTCAATTGAGCCCATCACCACAGTATTCATATTGTTGGCTGCGCAGAAAAGATATACGTTTTGGCTGACGTAGGCGGCATCTGTAGCACCATAGAACTCTTTTCCGGCATCGTCAAAACCCTTCATTTTTTCATAGTTGGCCACAAACAGCAAGGTGAGCGGCGCCGACATGATCATATCTGAACCACGCGAAGTAAGGACAGGTCGCAAGTCGCCTCCGGAAACCCGCTTCAACACGTTCTCTTTAGGTTCATACAGATAAACACCTTCTTTCATACAAACATAAACATCGATTTCCTGTGCGTTGCGTGCCGACGGAGCCGTGCGTTTGCCATTTTGTTCTCGATTGATGCCGTTAGCGCACCAAAGCAGATTGGCTATATCCTGATCTGATAGCATCTTATCTGAAAAGGTTCGGTTGGTCTGACGGTTCTTCAATACTTCATACAAGGGGGCTCCACCCCCGGTTTCCGGTTTTTGCAATTTAATATCTTGTGCCATAACTGTAGATAAATTCCATACACAAACGACGGTCGTCACAAGAACGGCCTTGAGGGTAGCGGTTTTTAATGTTCTCTTCCCTGAATTTCTAATGAAGCTTTTCATATTGGTCATATTTTGTCTTTAAACGCGGCAAACATACAAAAAATTTGATTGCAAGTGAAGCGTAAAAAAGAGGGGTGAACATTTCTGCTCACCCCTCTTGAAAACGTATTGCTGAATGATCTACCGTTTTGTGAACGGTTTCACAATGGTGCCCCTGTCGGTGAATATTCTCGCG
>CAVEXN010000020.1:0-45912 GCA_963620035.1 Oscillospiraceae bacterium
GGGTGTAGGTTCCGGACTGGTCGTAGGTGATTCCGTCCCACTCGTAACTCTCACAGGCGGTATGGGAGATGGTGTTCTCTGCGGGTTGCAGTATGGTGAGGTGCAGGGTCACGACGGAGTCGCAGCCGTTTGCTGCTGTGAGGGTCTGGGTGTATTCGCCGGACTGGTCGTAGGTGGTTCCGTTCCACTCGTAGGATACGCAGGAGGTTCTGGTGATGGCGGTGTCTTTCGATTGCACTATGAGGGTTATGGTATCATGTAAATAGAAAAGACTACCGTATGAGTTTGTAAAACTGTATGTTACGATATAGTCAGTGGTTGCCTGCGGGTTGACTGCAATCTGACGATCAGTGCTGTAGATCGGATTGTCCATGCTGTTTTCATACCAAGCGATGATGGCATCTTCGTCTGGCGGGGTTACTGGCGTGAAACGCCAGGCCTCAAGGTCTGCTGTCCAACTGGTATTCAAGTCCCGGCCGGGCGCTATGATCATCTGCGAGGAGGTGCTGTTCTGAATGCCAACGACACCGTTCCCATTGTTGTGATTCGGGTTGTTTGCTCGATGCCGGATATAGATGTCGATGATGTTGGTGCCTTCGTACAGCACCATCTGGTAGGAGTTGTATTTGCTGCTGTCTTCGAAACATCTGGGAATAGGATCGCCCCAATCAGTTACACCCGGACTTTGGTATAGCCCGACGTTGTCGTAGTTGAACACGAATGTCCGGCAAGGATATTCACCCATGATGCCGTAGCGTACAGCACCGTTGTTGATGAAGCATCGGCAGTCCACGTCTTCCATTACCCCGTATATGGAATTGGAATAGAGATAAGGATGGTATACTAAGGCCGTCGCCCCCCACGTTGCAATGTCCCTCATCCAATCTTGCTGAACGTATGGCAATGTAGTCCTCGATTGGGTAGGACAAACAGTAGAGTTCCAAACGCAGAACCAACGACCCCCATAAGGAACATCCGGTCCGTATGGCCTTGAGAAGGAGATAAGTCCGTTGGTGCCAGGAAAGACCCTGCTGTAGTTTTGTCCGAAAAACGAGAACGTGAAGGGCAGGTCAACGCCGGGATTGTCGCGAGGTAACCATTTGTCGTCATCTTCTGCGGTTACAGGGGTTCCTTCGTTGAACGGAAACGGCGGGGCATAGGGTATCTGTGTTACGGTGTAGTCGTTGGTGTGTCGACCGAAGGCGATGATGTCGGTGGTAAGCAGGGTGGGCTGCCCACAGCGATGCTCAATGACACGTTGCGTTGTTCCCATTGAATCCCCGATCAGGATCTGGGGACAGGCAGACCCGTCAGGCACGGAAATCAGTTCCGGCACGCAGGTCACTAAGGCCTCCCAACCGGAATGGTCCGTATCATCGAATCTGCCGTTGTATTCGATATAGAGGGTGTTTCCGGACGAGAAGATGACCGGCGGCATGTTTCCTGTCGTTGAATCCAGCGTAGAGGAGTGAAACCGTCCGATAAGGCGGCTGTTTGCCGGGTCAACCCAGGGTCCCGCCCCGTCATAGATAAGCATTTTCCCTCCGATGTCGAAAGAACGGAATTCCAGTCTGATGTGCGAATCGGGAGATACGAAAGTGATGCCGTAGCCTTCATAGTTGCCGGCTATGTTCCCGTCTGCGCCGCCTGAATCGTACCATAAAAAATGACACCCTTCATACTGACCATTGTTGCTGGTGCTGACAATGGTCTGTGCTACAACGGTATTGTAGCAAAACAGGCCGAAGAGCAGTGCGGTATAGCGTAGAAATATTCTCATGTTTCTTCTATTATATTGAACAATAATTGCAAAGCAGGGTGACAGCAGTTTGTTGTTACCTGTTTTTCTTGAAATAAATAGGAGTTTGTATAGGATGTGAGATTATGCAGTGCAGAGAGCAGATGCGTCTGTTATTTATTCAGAAATAACGCACAAAGATAATACTATTCCTGATATCTGAATGCCATTTATTTCTGTTTTTCTATCTTTTAAGGAAAAAAAAGGAAAAAACGGAATATCAGTTGAGGCTGACACGTGGATCCAGCCATCCGTAGATGATGTCGCATATAATGTTGATGATGACGAGAACGATGGAGACGTAAAGCAAAGACCCCATCACTACAGGGAAATCATACTTGTCGAGTGCGTCAACGATGACGACACCCATACCTTTCCAGTCGAAGATGTACTCCACAAATACGGCGCCGGCCAGCAGTCCGGCCAGCCAACCTGACACGGCGGTCACCACAGGGTTCAAGGCGTTCTTTAACGCGTGGCGCACAATGACGGTATGCTTTGGGAGTCCTTTGGCCTTGGCTGTGCGGATATAATCCTGCGACAGCACGTCGAGGAGCGAGTTTTTGGTGAGTTCAACCACTACTGCCAACGGGCGGATGCCTAACGTGACAGCCGGCAAAATCAGATTTTTGAGGTCAAGGTACTGGCCGCTGCCATAGTCATCAACGGTGTAGAGGCTTCCGAACATGCTGAGTCCGGTGATGTCAGACAGCAGAAATGCAAATATCCATGCAAACAGGATGGCGGCAAAAAACGACGGTATCGACATGCCGAGTGTGGAGAGAACCAATGCCAGATGGTCGAACCAGGTGCCTTTGTACAAGGCGCAGAATATGCCGACGACAATGCCGACAATGAGTGCGAACACGATGGATACTACCGCCAGCAAGACCGTATTGGGGAAAGCCTCCGCAATGATCTCGCCCACGGGCCGCTTGCTCTGGTAAGACCGGCGCAGATAGGGGGCTTTCAATACAACTGCAGATTTGCCCGTAGAGATGATCCTGACGTAATGATAATTGTTGTCGTTGAGGTAGAAGAATGAGTCCTTGTCAGTAGTTTTGTGCCACGACAGGGGCGACACGTCATTCAGGTAAGCCAGATACTGCACCCCGATCGGGAGGTCAAGCCCCATCTCTTTGCGGATGGCCTCTTCCGTTTCCAAATCGCTGCGTTGCCCCATCATCATGCGTGCGGGGTCTGATGGCAGTACCGAAAAAAGGAAAAACACGAGGGTCATTACCCCGAACATCAGCAGGATGCCGTAAAGCACTTTCTTTATGATATAGCGAAGCACGTGTCAGTCCGTTTTTAAAACGGTGCAAAAATACACCTTATTTGCAGCCGCTGATGTCATCAATCTGCTTTTCTTGAAAGGAGGCATGATGGTCTTTCTTTTCACATTTACGTTTCCAATGAAAAAACGAAAAAGGAGGACAACGTATGCGCCATCCTCCTTTTTCCCGGTCATAATGTCGGGCATCGGGATGATTGCCCGTTTGATTTTATGGATTGGCTCGTTTTACGCATCTTACGCTGTAGCCCATGCCCTTGACCTTGTCTTGATACAAGGCTTGTTCGCAGTAGTAGGCGACAGTGAGGCAGGAGGCCTCGGTGGCGGTGTGGGTGTCATGTGACCAGAAGAAGGCCTCGCCCAGCAGGTCCAGATAGCGGGCGGAGACAGGGTCGTAATAGCCCGCAGCCACGGCACTGAAGCCCAGGGCATCCGTGCCCGCCGCACCCGGCAGCCACTTCGACTGGTCTGTGCTTTTCAGTGCGCTGACATCTGTCGCCCTGTCGGTGACATCTTGCAGATTGGCGGATGACGGCAACGCCCAGCCCTCCGGACAGACTCCGGGCACATAGACATAACCGCTTATAGGGTCGGTAGTCGTGGCCGGCACCGCAGTGTTGTCACCCTCGGGCACGTTGACGGCGGAGTACCAAGTGTAGAGGAGGCCGAAGTTGGCGATGTTCTCCTCCGTATCAGGACGCTCGAGGCTGTGGTAGCCCATAGCGAACGGAACCGTGGTGCCGTCGCTGTATTTGGTGGCTTTGAGGTTGCTCTTGGTCCAGCATTCGCAGCCTATGCGGACAGTCTCGTAGGTGTTTCCGTCTATGTCGGTTACGGTGACGCCCGTGCCGCAGGCGGGGTACTCAACAATGTAGTTCCTGTCGAAGATGACTTTGCCGCCGCAGGGGTCGGTCACGGTCCAGGTGACGACGTACGTGCCCGGGGCGAGTCGGATTGGCAACAAGTGCGCGTTGTTGGTTATGACAAGCTGGTCTTCCCATTCCGTGATTGTCGTGGTTATGTCAGGTGTGGCAATGTTCAGCGCCGTGTCGCATGCACCGTAGTAGAGCGTAGCGGTGACATCGGAGTTGTCGTAGGTGATTGCGTCTGCATTACTTATACTTGGCTTTAGGGTGACACTGTACTTGAACGGCAGGCCATAGCAGGTGTCACCGGGGATGACCTCGATAGGGGCGACCATATAAACCACAGTGGCGTCGGCAAGACCGTTGTTAGAAAGGTTGGTTTCGGAGAAAGAGACCGCCGGCGTGCTGTTGGCATTCGCGCCCGTAATGCTTGCATCCGTGCTCAACACCGTCCAAGTGTACCTCAAATCGCCGAATGGGGGAGAGGTGGGGAGGAACGTCTTGTTCAAGGGTTTTTGGGGTGAGCATAACGTTTCGCTGATGTCGGCGAACATGGCAGTTGCACACGACGTTTGTATAAATACCTGTATCACTTGGTCTGAAACCCCTGCCGGGGAGCAGTCTTCACTATACACCCGCACAGATATTGTAGTGTCTTTGTCAAGTGCTGCACCGTCTGCAAGGCATCCGGTGGTTGAGAAAGCGACAGCTCCAAGAGGGTTGCAGTAGTTGCCCTCTGTATTGAAATGCGTTAGCACCAAATCAAGGACATCACGTTCATTGTAAATATACTGTCCTAAAGGATTTGTAGTAACTACGAGAGTGTCTCTGTTGCCATTGCTGTTATAGTATGAAGAGTAGGGTGTTTCTAAAGACATGTCAAAATTCTTTGGACCGACGGAAGCGGTACATCCGTTGGCACCGGTTACTTGGACGGAAACGGTAGATACAACAGGGCATTGCAATATTTTGTCAACTGTCAAAGTGTTTTCGTTGACGGTATAGGAGAAATCTCCTGCGGTCTTGTTAGTGCTCCAAGTGTAAGATGCCGTCCCCCCGACTTCGGAGAGGTTGGTCACTGTTGCCGTAGCCTTTAATTTCCCGGAACATAAAGGTTCTGTGGTGAGCGTTACGGAGGGCTTCATCTTTGGGGTGATGGTGTAGGTGTTCTCTGAATAGAGCTTACATTCATTGCCTGGCAAGGTTATAAAGAACCTATATCGGGGATTGTACAGGGGTCTGACGGTCACATTATACTCCACATAACTATCCCCTGTGTTCTGGTTTGTCCACTCCCAAATGCCGGGATGCCCGGGAGTATAGACGCGTTTTTGCCATTGTATCGTTTCCGTGCGTGATGTGTTGGCTTTCAAACTGAGAGATGTGAGAACGTCTCCCACACATGGGGTAGGGAAGGTGGGATTTTCCTCCACCGTTCCGACTGGCACATCTGTAGGATGCGATGTAATGTTGACACTGGTAGTGTAAGAGATGGGGCATCCTGTCACAGTATAGCCGCGCCGGAAGGTTCCTTTCTCGCTGACAACCAGTTCGGAAGTTGTGCCGGATATAGACTCCCATACGTTTGTGCCGGTATTGTATTTCTGCCACGAGTAGGTGCCTCCTGCCGGGGTTGCATCAGCCGTGCTGTTTATCGTAATTGCGAACGAGGAGGCGGGCACGCCGCTGCAACGCCAGTTACTGAGGTTGAGATTGCCCGGGGTCATAGTGGCGCAAGGGTCAGGTTTTAGGTAGGAGATGCGGACAAGCCCATTCGCCCCAACTCCGCCATAGGCAAGAGTTGTTGACCCAGAATGAGCGCCACTGCCGCCGCCGCCATATTTATTGCCTGGGTTGCCGTCTATTGCTGTTGTGTTGGTAGTTTCATTCAAATGCACCGGATTACCGCCACTGCCCGAAGGGTATGTGGCTTGTCCGGCGTATGGAGTGGTTGAGTAAAGATTAGTTCTATATGCGGTTTGTCCATTCCCCGAAGGACCGGCTGCCGCCCCGCCGCCGCCAGACCAACAACCTATATTAGTACTCGTGTACCACCTGAATCCTCTGCCTCCGTTTCCGCCGCTGTATTTCACATCTCCGATGCAATCGTTCGACTGTCCGCCCTTTGCATTATAATAATAGGCATTTATTGAATCACGGTGAAGAAGACTCGCCGTTTCCCCACCTGCCGCCTTTACAATAGTGCTGGAAGAAAAAACTACATAACTTGATCCCCCATTCCATCGAAGTGGTTTAGTATTGTAAAATATATTTGGACCCCACTTGCCGCCTTTGCCTACGGTAATGGAGAAAACTTGTCCGGTAGATGTCGTGATAGTTTTCTTTGCATATGCGCCGCCGCCGCCACCTGCTGCGCCGCCGTCACCATGACGATAATATGCACTGCCGCCGGCCCCGCCGGCCCCCCAACATTCGAATGTGACAGATGTGACACCCTCCGGCACGGTCCAGGAAGAGTCTGTTGTGACCCAAATGATGGTGTCATTTCCACTTGGAGCTTGCGCTCTCGTCGTCAGCGTTGCCATCAGCAACAAACAGCAAACAGCAATTACGCTGCATAAAAAATGTATTCTTTTATTCATAATGGTATAAATTATAATTGTTTCAAATACAGTCAGAACATACGCTTCACAGCATTTCCTTTTGCCAAAAGGAAGACAAAAAGAAAAGCGTTTCTATCTATGAGGTTCAGAGTATCTGTTTTTACAGTAGGCAGTCTTCAAATATTAGTATCAAAAAGTTTGCAAAGATATATATTTTTTTGCACACAATAAAAAAAAGAAACGAATGTTTTATTTTTTTATTTTCATTGGCCGGTGTCCGCCACTGCCAATGGGCGCACAAAACACAGTACTGCTATGATATTCTACTATTCAGGATGCGGCAACAGCCGCCATATTGCCGAAACGTTGGCGCAACAGTCTGGCGAAGACTTGGTATCCATGTCCGAAGCAATCAACAGAAGAGACTATTCGTACACCGTCGGTGCCGGTGAGCGTGTTGGCTTCGTCTTCCCCGTATATGCATGGGCGCCGCCGCACCTTGTGCTCGACTTCATAAAGCGGCTCCAGTTGAACAATGCTCCGGCATATATATACATGGTAGCCACCTGCGGTGACAATGCCGGCATGACCCACCGCATATTCCGGAAAGCGCTGCAGCGGCGAGGCTGGCAACTCAATGCGGCTTTCTTCCTGCGTATGCCCAACACTTACGTCTATATGCCCGGCATGTACACCGACACGCCGGAGACGGTGAAGTCCAAGCTGGAGAGAATTGTGCAACGGCTTCCGGAAATAACCCGGGCCATAGAGAATCGGGAGGCGGTGCAGGAAACCTTAGGGGGTGCATTCCCTTTCTTGAAAAGCTGCTTGGCGCAGCCGCTGTTCTACTGGCGTATGTCAGACCGGCCGCTGCACACCACGGACCGTTGCATGGGGTGCGGAATCTGCGCCAAGGTCTGTCCGCTGCACAACATCACGATAGAGGATGGGCATCCTGTTTGGCACGGCCATTGCACCCACTGCACCGCCTGCTACCACCACTGTCCGCAGAATGCCGTGCAATACGGCAGCCTTACATGCGGCAAAGGGCAATATTACTATGGGAGAGAGCAGAAGTGAACAGTGCCGGTTTGGCATAACTTTTGAATCAACCGTACACAAGTACAATTAATAAACGGGAAATGCTAGGGCAGTGGAATAATGTCCGATTGTTTTTCAATGAATTAGAAAACCGTGAAAGGATTAGCCGTACAAACAGTTGTTAAACTCACGATAAAGAAAAGAGTCCACATTGGCCGGAAATCATTCTATGCACGTTTTTGGTTGTAGTCGGCATTCACAAGGTTCATTGCCTTGAAGAATTTGTAAAAGAAAATGAACGGTCCAACTAAAATCATGGAGCCAAAGAAGTACCACCCCCAAAAAGTACCTGCACTTAAGTTGAAAGGAAGATTCCTGATTTGAAGTTCATCCCCGATTCTGTTGCAAAGCCTGTGCCACCATACAAGAGGGGCGATGCCCAAGGTAAGCCAACTGAAAAGAAAGAGTATCAAACAATAATGCATCGTGTGCTTTCCGTCTCGGGGAGATGCGACTTGATTGATTTCTTCGGAAACGTGTGACATGACGACGATTCCATAAATTCCGAGGGTGACAAGGGAGAGAAAGATAAACTTCACCATCCCACGATTTGTTCGTAACATGATTTTAATGTATTAAGTTGTTAATAAAATGGAACTTCCGCTGTTTGCAAGTGTTATTTGCCTTATTTCCGCAGGACGTTGTGAAGTTCCTTAAGCCAAAATCCGGCAGAAACATGAGCTCCAAATATAATGGTTTTTTTTTAATTCTGCAACTTTTTACATTTTTGACAGCAACTTATTGATGAACAATAAATTGTAATGACGATTGTTCGTAGAAAACGTAATCCTTGCCTGCCGTACGTGCTGAATATAGCACTCAAAAGGAAATTTTTTAGTGTTTTTTTCGCACAAAAGTTCCTCCGGCATGTCAGAAGCGTCGAGAAATAGGGCTGGCATTGTCTGCCGCTTTGCGATGGCAATTATAGGGTTCGGACTTCCTCTTTCAGGCTTTGGCAAGCATACAGCGGGATGTTCGAGAGCCAGTCTTCTCGCCGATAGGGAAGCATCGAGAAGCGAATGGCTTTCAGAGACGGGTTGTTGAGGATGAAAGTACGGAGCGACTTTGCCTTGAGACTCACCTCCGCTTTTACCTCGATGGGGACAACTGTGTCGTGCCATTGCGTCAGGAAATCAAGCTCAATGGTGGAATTGTTTACCGAATGATAATATAGCGGAAGCCCCATTGCATTCAACTGGGTGAACACAAACAGTTCTGTAAAAGCCCCTTTATATTCTGAAAAGATGCTGTTGCCCACTAACATCGACTCGGCAGAAGCAGCTACCATGGCCCCCATAAGTCCCACATCGAGCATGAAAAGCTTGAACACGGCGTGGTCTTCGTAGAATTTGAGCGGGAGGTCGGGTTTGCTTACCCGACACACTTTGTAGGCAAGTCCGGCGTCGGAGAGCCATTGTATGGCCAATTCGAAATCGGAAGCTCGTGCACTTTTCCTGACGGCACCGTATATGAACTTCTTGTTTTCTTTGGCCAACTGCGGCGGAATGTTGTCCCACACCATGTTGATGCGCGGCACTTCGCGCGCCGGTGCATACTTTGAAAAATCACGAAGGTAATCTCTGAGTATCTGGTTTTGTATGCGCCGCACTTCCAAAAGTCCTTTCTGCTCAACGTGGGCTAATACCGCGGCGGGCATGCCACCGACATAATAATATTGTCTTAACAGCGGTATGAGTTCTTGTGACAGCATATTGATGACATTCCAGTTGGCGGAGGTCAACAAATTGACAAGCTGGTCTTTGCCCAAGGCTTCTAAAAATTCAAGAAAAGTCATCGGATAGAGTGGCAATTCCTCGACCTTGCCAACAGGATAGGACACCCCTTCGTGCAACGAAAGTCCTAACAACGAACCTGCTACGGCTATGTGAAGGTCGGGGGCTTCTTCGTTGAAAAATTTCAACGCTTCGAGCGCTTTCGGACAGTCTTGTATCTCATCGAGCACTACAAGGGTGTCGTGTGGTGTGATGTCCACCTTGCTGACGGCAGACAAAGCCATGGTCATCTCCGCGACGGTGCCGCCGGACTCAAACACTTCTTTTGCTTTGGTGTTTCGGTCAAAACTGAAGAATGCAAGCTTTTTGAATTCGTTTTCCCCAAATTGACGCAGAATGTAAGTCTTGCCTACTTGTCGAGCACCATTGATAATCAATGGTTTACGCTGTTCTTTATTTTTCCAATCCAGCAAAAGCCTATAGATATCCCTTTTCATGATTCACATTTTTTCTAACGAATAATTGCGGCAATAATACAATTTTTCTAACGAATAATTGCAACAATGATACATTTTTTCTGACATAACGTTTCCGCTTTATGGAGCGCAAATACGGCAGGAGGAAGGTGTTGCGTTTGTGCGTCACGCAGTGAACGATAGGGGCAGTATCTATTCTCCCATCTGTAAGGTCTTGAGCCCGATGAGCTTGTCGTACGACGACCCCTCTTCGCGGTAATAGACCAAGATGAAAAAACGAACATCTTTCATTTTTTTGATGTTTGTTTTGATAATTATCATAAAAAATGCAAATGAATGTGATTTTCAGACACTATTAACGACTAATACATATAGAGATGGAATAGAAAGACCATATGAAAAGGAAAGAAAGGTTTGAAAAAATTCTCAAGGAATATGAACAAATGATGTTCAAGGTTTGCCGCATTTATGCCAATGGAGAGGTGGAGGAAATGCAAGATTTATATCAGGATATTCTGATAAACGTATGGAAAAGTCTTGCAGTGTTTGAAAACAAATCGTCGGAGGGCACCTGGATATACAGAGTTGTGCTTAATACAGCCATCAGTTATTCGAGAATGCGACAACGTAAGATGTCGTTTGTTGCAATTAGACATGAGGAGAACAGCATTATGGATGAATACAAAACAGACCCTATGGTTGAATCCTTGTATCAAGCTATCGATGAACTGGACAATGAGATGGATAAAACAATGGTTTTTCTTTTTTTGGACAATAAGACTTATGCCGAGATTGCCGAGATACTGGGCATAAGCGTGTCAAATGTGGGAACACGAATACAAAGAGTGAAATTGAAGTTGAAACAGATTGTTGATGATAAATTATAAATGTTATTATGGAAAAAGAGAATGACAGATTTGAAATTTTTGTAAAAGAGTGGAACAGTTACAAAGAAAGTTGTCTGCAACAAATGACTCTCAATAAAAAGTTGGTTAGAAATACGATGCATCAAAGGAAAGCGTCTTTGACAGAAAAATTGATGTTCAGGAAACTTCTTATGTTTATGTTTTGCCTTTCCGTTTCAGTTTATTTGCTTGCAAACGTAACAATTTTTTTGGCAGAGTTGCGTTTTTTTGTTCCGTTTTGCTTTACTCTTGGGCTGTTTGTGTTCAGCACAATAGGATATGCGATTATTTTTTTCAAGATTAAGAAAACGGGAGACTTCAGAAAACCAGTCGTGGATTTTGCGACAAGTATAGACGATTTCCTGATTAACGAGAAGCGTGAGTTGCATTTTTCATTTCTCATTGCACTTCCAGTCTTGTTGCTTTCCTTGCCGCAAGTGATAGGTGTCCTGTTCGGAAGGAAGGACTTCTATGAGAATTATGAAGGTCATCTTCCTGTATTGTTGTCAGGTGCCGTGATTTCGATTGTTGCGGGCATTATGATGTATAGAAAGAATCGACAATTGATAAAAGAACTGAAGCAGAATGTAAATATTTGTAAATCAATAGAAGAAACATTATGAATGCTAAAAATCATCCCAAAAAAATCACAATAGATGTGGATGCAAGGCTGCATTTGCAGCATACAGACAAGCCTGTCGAAGATCATTATATCCAAAAGGTGACAGGCAGCATCATCTCATATCCGAATGAGGAAACCTATGAAGTGACATTGTGACCGGCAAACGAAGTGCGTTTTTCGCAGATTACGAGTGGTCCCTGCATCGTGTTGATTCTCCTTTTCATATTGGATTGGCCTAATAAGGCAAATTCTTACGAAGAAAAGAAACGTGAAGAAAGGGGATTGCCAAATCCGTTAAATTTCTTGGATTTAAGCAATGGTGAATATTCAGCATGTGTTCGGTTGAATTTTGAAGATGGATACGCTTTCAAGAGATGTAGTATGAAAAAGCTTTCAGATGAGTTCTATCAAGCAACAGTTGATACCGTCCATCGTTATCACAGTGATAAATCAAAGGGCTTGCTGAAAATCTTGCCGCATGACATTATGCTTACAGATGCAGGACCGGGTAAAATAATCGGTCGTTCTCAGGTTGGTTGGCTTCGGGAAGATTTGTCTGTGTTGAGGGGAGATGCTGAAATAGAAATAATCTTGGAGAACGAATTCGTAAGATTGCCAATGCCTGAACTGTATAGTTATGAGTATGAACATTCATCATTTGACGATTGTCCTTTTTCGATTAAAGCGAAAGGAACGATGCGGGCTGTCGATAATCCGCCCGAACAGATCGCTTTTGATGAGAATGACAGAGTTTTTGTAGGATAATTGTTTGTTTTTCAAGAAGATGGTTGTGTTGTTGTATTTTTGGCTGTGTGTTGCGTGGTGTGCAGGGGGCAGTATCTATTCTCCCATCTGTAAGGTCTTGAGCCCGATGAGCTTGTCGTACGACGACCCCTCTTCGCGGTAATAGACCATGATGGTGTAGTTGTTGTGCGTTTCGTAGTGTGACCCTTCGATGAAGGTGGCGTCGATGGATCGGCTGCCGTGCGGCACATATACGTATTGATAGTTGTACATGCCCTGCTTGATCAGGAAGGCAGTCTCCCAGAACCGACGCTGCTCGTTGTACTTGAGTCTGGCCTCGGGCCGGATTTCCCAGTCGGTGATTTTGCCGAACACATAGACGTCGCCGTTGTCGAACGGGAAGTTGCTGCTCAGCGTGAAATGTGTGTTCACGTAGTCCTCAGAACAATCGTTCGCCAGGTCACGGTTGCGGTAAAAACAGTCGCCGTTCATGGTGCTGCGGCTTTCGTAGACGCCGAACGGGCGCGCTTCGTCCTGCATCACGTAGGCTTGGTTCTCTTGGTTCTTGAAAGAGATGCCTACAATGCGGTCGGCGTTTGAGCGCAGGGTGCTGATGTCAAAAGTGCGGAACTCGGCGCTGCCCTCCATTGTGTTGCGCCCGTCGTCATAGTCAAAGCTCAGTTCTCCGGTGTAGCCCGAACGGTAGGTCAGCCCGAAGATGGCGTTGTCCCACCTGCCGTTCTGCTTGATGGTGGCGTGAACCGTTGCGGCGGGATTGCGGATGCCGAGGCTGCCGGCATAGACGGTGAAGTCAACCTCTTGGCGGGTGAAACGGTAGTTGACGTCTGATGCGGCATGAATGTTTCCGGCAATGGCGACAGGCTCGCTCTCCGTGACCATAAAGCGTCTGGTGAGCACAGGGCGGTCCGGAGTCCCGTCATATACGAACAGGATATAGTTGCCTGAACGCGAAAAACTCATGTTGGAAGTCGGGAAAACCAGACTGTGGCGGATGTAGCGGGTGATGGTGTTGAACGAGTAGGTGAAGTCCGTGAACTCGTCTTCCAAGAAGCCGTTAAGGTACTCGATCGGGTTCATGTCCGACAGTTTCCAGTCGTGGGTGCAGTGGATGAAAGTGTATTTGAGATAGCGGTCTTCCGACTCGAGGTCGTCGAATGTCAAGGTCAGCTGCCCCCGCCCACCGCCGAGGCGGGCCACGGGCTCGCCGTGAATCTCGCCCGAGGGCAGAACAGTGGAACTCTTGATGCCGGACACATAGACTTTGTCGGACAATTCAATGTGTGACACGTCAGGCTGTGCTTTTGCAGCAAGGCATGATGTAAGGGTCAGCGCTAAAAGCAGGAAACAGTTTTTCATTGAGGCAAATGATATCAAGGCACAAAAGTACAAAAGATATGCACATTCCTTTATTTTCCATTTTTTTCCTGAAAAATCCAATTCTGTGCGAAAGGTCCGAGAAGCAATGCGGTGCCGGTTGACAGTATTTCAATTTATATATTTAAATAACAACAATTTATTATAATAAATGCCTATCGTTGCATTAAATGTCGGGTTATCAACATTTTAATCTTTAAAACTATGATTTCGTAAAAATATTCCCATAAATTTCCACATTGATATACAATAAGTTATAGGCATTTTTCGGGTTGTTGAAAACTTTTTTTGCGTTTCTATGGAAAGAGGGAGAAAAAAACCTATTTTTGTCCTCTGAAAGTATCTTTTAACATGCCAAGTTTTGATTACGGTTATTGGGAAGTGTCCATTGAGAAGAGCGGGAGGCTGAAGTTGCCTGCCGCGCTGCTCAAGTCATTGCCCGAAGACGAGCGAAAGGCTTTCTATGTGACGCACGGTTTCGGGGAGCACATTATGTTGTGGTCCGAGAAGTCATATGGGGAACAGATGGCATATTTGAACTCTTTGAACCGCAATCTTACCATCGTGAAGCAGTACAGGAATGCCTTTCTGCGGAACACGGCGTATTTGGAATGTGATTCGCAGGACCGCATAGTCATACCGAAGCCGTTGATGGAGCAATATTCCATAGAGAAAGAGATTGTGCTGTTGCTGGACAACGGTAGAATAGAGATATGGAACTGCAGCAGATACCACGAGAAATTCGACATGACGCCGGAGGCTTTGGAAAAACTGAACGAGGAGATACATTCGGGGCGTTTTCTGGCAGAAAAGGAGGTTCTCGATGAGTTATCATAATCCGGTCCTGCTGCAGGACTCTGTAGATGCGTTGGTAGTGGATCCGTCCGGTGTCTATGTGGATGCCACGTTTGGCGGCGGCGGCCATTCGCGGGCCATCCTCAGCCGGCTGCATCCCGACGGACGGCTCATCGCTTTTGACCAGGATTCCGACAGCCGCCGCAACCTCATAGAGGATGACCGTTTCCGGTTCGTCCCGTCCAATTTCAAGAATCTGTCCCGCTTCCTGCAATACTACAAGGCTTATCCCGTCGATGGCATTCTGGCCGATCTGGGGGTTTCGTCGCACCAGATTGACACGCCGGAACGCGGTTTCTCGTATGCGAAAGACGGGGCGCTCGATATGCGCATGAACAGTCAGAACGGCATATCTGCAAAAGATGTCGTGAACGATTATGCAGAGGCCGACCTCAGCAGGATTTTTTACGGCTATGGGGAGTTGCCGTCGGGTCGGCAGTTGGCACGCCAGATCGTGAAAGCCCGCGCCGCGTCACCTCTTGAAACTACCATGCAACTCGTTGAAGCCCTGAAGCCTTGCCTCCCGAAAGGCAAGGAGAACAAGTACCTGTCAAGGATTTTTCAGGCTATCCGCATCGAGGTGAACAATGAGATGGAGGTGCTTGAATCATTCCTGCGGCAGACGTCCGAGGCCCTCAAGACGGGCGGAAGACTGGTGGTCATTGCCTACCACTCGCTCGAAGACAGGGCGGTGAAGAACTACATGCGCGCCGGCAATATGTCGGGCGTCGTGGAAAAGGATTTCTTCGGAAACCCGCTGACCCCGTTCAAGGTCGTGAACCGCAAGGTGATTACGGCAAGCGAAGATGAAATATCAACCAATGTGCGCGCCCGCAGCGCAAAACTGCGGATTGCCGAGAAAATAACCGTTAATCCTCATGAAATCGACTTCTCAAAACAGTGAAGAAAAACAGCAGGGGAAACGGGGGATTTCGGATGTCCTGAAATACGTGTTCGGCGGAGAATTCCTCCTCGGCAAGCAGATGCGTCCCTGGTATTTCTATGTCGCCGTGCTGCTGCTGTTGACGATGCTTACCATTGTGAGCGAACAGAGCATACTGGAGAAAAAACAGACAATCACGAAACTCGAAAACGAGTACAAGTCAGAGCTCAGCCGCCTCAAGGCCAACAACCAGTTTATACCTTACGAGGAAAACCAGATTCTGATCCGTAAAATGCAGGAAAAGGGCTATGTGCTGGACGAAGAACATAATTATACCATCAGGGTAAAGCGCGAAGTTCCTGAGAAACGCCGCTTGTTCTCCAAAAAAAGGAAAAATGGAAAATAAGAGCAAGAGCGAAGTCAATGCCGTCAGGATGACGATAGTGCGTATTTTTGTGCTGCTGTTAGGCATTGCGTGCCTTGGGCAGATTCTCTATCTGTCTTTTTTTGAACGTTCGCTTGCGAAGGGCACCGGTGACGACTGCATAGACCTTACGGTGGACAGCCGGAAAGCCGATGCCGACACCTCCTGCAATTGCTTCGTGAAAGCCAACACCTTGCGTCCGCAGCGCGGCGAGATTTACGATGACCGCGGCCGCCTGCTGATGGGCAACTACACCGTCTTTGAGATAGCCTTCGACGGGAAACAGTTCGCCAAAGAGTATGATTCGCCAAAATATTCAGATGCTGAGGTCGATGACATTCTCAAAAGCCTTTCCGCCGATTTCTACAAACAGTTCAAAGACCGATATCCCAAATACACCGAGCGGCACTACTATTCGGTTTTCACAAAGAACTACAAGAAAAGGCAATATGTCACGGTTATACCCGTCAGGGTGTGGGACGAGAAATTGTGGGTGACCTCCATCGACACGTCATTCCTCAAAAACCGTCCGTATCTTATGCGCAAGGTGCTCGACAAGAAGACCTCGCTCGTGACGGATACGGTAAGGTTCTGCCGTTACCTCAACTTTGTATCCTGTCCCGTGCGCATCAATCCTTATGGGGAAATGGCTCGCCGAACGCTGGGATTTAACACCGAAGGTCGCCATTACGGGCTGGAATACTATATGGACAATGTGCTCGCCGGCGAGAAAGGCAGCAAAAAGTACCTGGAACTCAACCATGCCGTTGTGCCGCTCAACGAACGACTTGACCCTGTGGACGGCCATAATATACACACAACGTTGAACTTGGAGATACAGAACATCGTACACAACGAACTGTCACGCAAATTGCAGGAACTGAACGCCGAATGGGGTTGTGTGATAGTTATGGAAACAGCTACGGGTGCAGTCAAGGCTGTGTCGAACCTGCGGCGCGCGAGCAAGGACGGATCGTTCTATAACGAGAGTATGGAATATGCCCTCAATGCCAAGGTTGAGCCCGGGTCAACGTTCAAATTGGCCTCCCTGTTGGCTTTCCTCGAGAAGAAACAAAGCGAGAACAAGAAAGACACGGCACACTATCCGATGTTCAACCATACTTTTAAAGTGAAGAACAAGTCAGGTAACGAACGTGCCTATACGAAAAGCGACAGCAAGACGCGCGGAGAGGCATACGGCAATTCCAATGAGATTTTCCAACGCTCCTCTAACATCGGCATCGCCTCGATGATTTTTGATGCTTACGGCATGCGCAATTTCGCTTCCTATAGGGCGCAACTCGTCAAATTCGGTTTCTTTGACACGATACATACCCAGATGGGCGATTTGATGCCTGCGGGCATCCGCAATGACGGACGCTTTGACAACTATTATGCCACCTGCTTCGGCGCCGGGTTCAACGTACCCGTCCTCCGTACCCTTATCTACTATAATGCCATCGCCAACAACGGCAAAATGCTTGCCCCGCTCTTCGTCAAGTATGTCACCAACGACTATGACACGTTGCAGACTTATGAGGCAGATGTGCTGACGGAACATTTTGTTTCCGAGGCGACCCTGAAGACAGCGCGCCGCTACCTTGACAGTGTCGTGTGGGGAAGATACGGCACGGGTCGACATTTCAAGGATTCGACTTGTCCGTTTGCGGGGAAAACCGGCACGCGTGACATTTGGGACTCCGATGCCAAAGCCTACAATTATGACCGCAATGCAGTCTCGTTCTGCGGTTATTTTCCCAAAGAAAAACCCAAATACACGGCCATTGTCTATATCTACAACGTGCCCCAACATAGCGAGGTCGCCGTCGATGTGTTCTCCAAAATTGCACGGAATATTATGAACAGCAATAATTTCAGTGCCATGCACAGCATCACCGAATATTCGGTCAAGCCTGCTTATTTCAACAGTCCCGTGAACAAACGCTACTTCAATTTGCTGCTCCACGAGATGGGCTACGATACGGTGGCGTATGATACCAAAGCGCAATTCCTATCGATGACGCGTGAGAAAACCTCTGCACGCAATGCCAAGACCCCGAGATATATGCCCGTTGTCAAGACGTTGAAGTCCTCGACGGTGGAGGGCATCCCGGATGTGAAGAATATGATTGCCTCAGATGCCGTGACTACATTGACAAAGGCCGGCTATAAGGTGGCTGTCCACGGAAGAGGGACGGTGAAGGCACAGGTGTGCGACACGAGAAACCGGTCTGTAAAACTATATCTTGAATAAAAAGAACAGAAACCAATTATAAAACAGTAAAGAAGTGAAACCGTTAGCAGATCTTTTGAAATCGCTGAAGCAATACGAAATAGTCGGGAGTCCGGAGGTTGTTGTTACGGAGATGACTTTCGACTCCCGAAAGGTTTCCGCTACGGGGCTGCCGTGTGAAAGTCCGCTGTATGTTGCACAGCGCGGCACGCAGACGGACGGCCACAGGTTTGTCCCGCAGGCCATTGAGAAAGGATGCCGAGTCGTGGTTTGCGAAGAATTGCCCGACGGCGGTGCGGAACGTTTCCCGGATGTCACGTTCGTGAAAGTTCCCGACAGCACGGTAGCGCTCGGCAATATGGCTTCTGCATTCTACGGACATCCGAGCCGCCGTCTTAAACTGGTGGGCATCACGGGCACCAACGGGAAAACGACAACCGTGACGTTGCTGCATCGGCTGTTTATGCAGACGGGGCATCCCGCAGGGCTGCTGTCCACCATCGTGAACAAGATCAAGTGGCAGGAGGTGCCGGCTACACACACCACTCCCGATGCCATTGAACTGAACAGCCTGCTTGAACAGATGGCAGACGCGGGATGCGAGTACTGTTTTATGGAGGTCAGTTCCCATGCCGTGGCACAACACCGCATCGCCGGCCTGCGGTTTGCCGGCGCTTTGTTCAGCAATATCACGCACGACCACCTGGACTTTCACAAGACTTTCGCCAACTATATCGCAGCAAAGAAAGCGTTTTTCGACCATCTGCCTAAAAGTGCTTTCGCACTCACCAATATCGACGACCGCAATGGTATGGTGATGGTGCAGAACAGCCGTGCCCGGCTCCATACATACAGTTTGCAGACCGCAGCCGACTTTAAAGGGGTGGTTCTGGACGACTGTTTCCACGGATTGCACATGCGCATCAATGGGCAGGAGGTCTATTTCAAACTGTGCGGACGCTTCAACGCCTACAACTTGTTGGCCATTTACGGCACTGCGGTGCTTTTAGGCATGCCCGAACACGAAGCCTTGACCCAGATGAGTACGCTGGACAGCGCTTCGGGACGTTTTCAGCAACGGCATCGCAGCGATGGCAGTACCGCTATCGTGGATTATGCACACACACCCGACGCACTGCGGAATGTGCTCTCTACTATCCGCGGGATTGCAGGAAAGGATGCAGAAATCATTACGGTAGTGGGGTGCGGCGGCGACCGCGACAAGACCAAACGGCCAGAGATGGCCGGTATCGCCTGCCAATACAGCACGCGGGCAGTGTTCACCTCCGATAATCCGCGCAGCGAAAATCCCGCCGCCATTCTCAACGATATGCTCGCCGGAGTGCCTGAAGATAAAAAGAAGAACATTCTCGTCATCGAAAACCGCCACGAAGCCATCAAGACGGCTTGTATGTTGCTGAAACCGGGCGGTGTGCTGCTTGTGGCAGGAAAGGGACATGAGAACTATCAGGAAATCAATCATCAAAAGCATCATTTTGATGATATGGAAGAAATAAACACCTTTTTCGTAAACGAAAACTAACCAACAACCAATAGAGAAAAATGCTTTACTATTTGTTCAAATGGCTGTATAGTATCGGACTTCCGGGGTCGGGCGTGTTTAACTACATCTCATTCCGGTCAGCGGTGGCTTTTGTCCTTTCTCTTTTCATTTCCATATTCATCGGCAAGTATTTCATCCGATTCTTGAAAAGAAAACAGATTGGCGAAACGATCCGTGAACTCGGACTTGAGGGGCAGAACGAAAAAGCCGGCACCCCCACGATGGGCGGTCTTATCATCTTGGCGGCCATCCTGATACCTGCATTGCTGCTGTGCAACTTGAAGAATATATATGTGCTGCTGATGATCTTTACGGCCGTGTGGCTGGGGCTACTTGGCTTTATGGACGACTATATCAAAGTGTTCAAGAAAAACAAAGAGGGACTTTCGCCACGCAAGAAACTTGCAGGTCAGGTCATCCTCGGACTCCTCGTCGGCATTGTCATGTTCTTTCATCCCGATGCCAAAATCTGCGAGAAGACGGCGACACAGTCAACAATGACCCCCGTGGAAAGTGCCCTTTCTGTCGAAAACCAAGGCAATCCCAAGACCTCCCATTTGTTTGACGCACCTCATCATTCCACAAAAACTACAATCCCGTTCGTGAAAAACAACGAATTCGACTATGCCTGGTTTACCAGATGGCTCGGCGACACTACCGGAAAATGGTCGTTCGTCTTTTTCATCTTGGTTGTCGTCTTCATCATTGCAGCCGTCTCCAACGGGGCCAATCTTACAGATGGCCTTGACGGTCTGGCTACAGGAACAACCTCCGTGATAGCCGTCGGCATAGCCGTGCTTGCTTATGTGTCAGGCAATGTCATCTTTGCCAACTATTTGAATATCATGTATATACCAAATATCGGGGAACTTGTGATATTCATTTCGTCCGTCATAGGGGCATGTCTTGGCTTCTATTGGTGGAACTGCTATCCTGCCCAGATATTTATGGGTGACACAGGCAGCCTGATGTTAGGCGGCATCGTAGCGGTTTCGTGCATTATCATTCGCAAAGAACTGCTGATACCGATACTGTGTGGCATATATCTTGCCCAGTCATGCTCCGTGTTGATACAGGTCTCCTATTTCAAATACACGAAAAAACGCTACGGCGAGGGCAAGCGCGTCTTCCTGATGGCACCGCTACATCACCATTACCAGAAAAAAGGCATGCACGAAGCAAAGATTGTGCAGCACTTCATCATCATCGGGCTCATCCTTGCCGTGCTTGCCGTAGCCACCCTTAAAGTCAGATAAATTTAACAGAAACCATAAAACCTTTGACATTATGCCAACAAACAGAACAAACAGTTTCCGCCTTTTCGAGCAGGAAAGAGAGCGTACAAGCACCATGACGGCGGCCTTGAATGCACGCCTTGTCAACATCCGAAAGAAAAACATAGCCGATTCCTTGTCCGACTTTGAGGGGAGTGCGCATAAGCTGGAATATGTGAAAAGTCTCAACGGGATTGATTTCATTGACGACTCACGGTCAACGAACAGCAATGCGGTATGGTTCGCGCTACAGAGCATGACGAAGCCTACGGTGTGGATCACAAACATTGACGAGGCTGAAAATCTGACAGAAGACCTGTTGAACGTTGTGCGCGAAAAAGTGAAATGCATTGTGCTACAAGGCGTTTATAATACAGAGGTCTATGAATGTCTCTCCTCTCTCGATATTCCGATGTGCGTCGAGATGAACATTGACGATGCCGTGCGCGAAGCTTACTACAGCGGCAAAGGGGGTTATGTCATCCTTTTCTCGCCGGGCGTCAACGGGACGGCGCAAGTAACCTACCGCGAACGCGGCAACAGATTCCAAAAAGCGGTGGGGCAACTTTAAAGCATTATGGAAAAGGAAGTAAAGAAAGCGGTGCTGTCTTTTAAAGGCGACAAGGTCATCCTCGGCATTGTCATCTTTTTGACGCTCATATCCACGCTGATGGTTTATAGTACGGGCGGCAAACAGGTGAGTGGACACCTTATCCATCTGTTGGCTTGTTATATTGGTCTTATCGTCTGCTACACCGTAAGTTACAGAAAACTGGCAGAAAACTTCTCTTTCTTGATGCTCCTTTTCGCCATCTTGCTGCTGATATTGACGCTTGGATCCCGTGCGGTGCGCGGCATTACTTTGATGGGGCGTAATGTTCAGACTTTCTATGTCATTGGTTTCTTCGTCATTATCTTTCTATGCAACTTCATAGGCCGCCGCTATAAGCGTGATTGTCAGTTGTCAGATTATGACATGACCTATTTAGGGGTAGTGCTGTTGGGGTTTTGTGGTGCCATAGCCGTCTTGAACATGTCCACGGCTATCATACTTTTCATAACGGGGTTGGTCATCTTTTTCGTGGGGAATTTCAAGTTCAAACATATCTTGAGGTTGTTGGGCATAGCGGTTGCCGTGGTTACCATACTTGCTTTTGTCGTCATAAAAAGTGACAACGGAGGCAAAATCGGTCGAATGGGCACGTTTGTGAATCGTCTTGAGTATTATTTCACCAAGGACAACAACAACGGTTATGGCGACCAGATGATTCTGTCGCGTGCCGCCATAGCACGTTCCGGACTCAGTCCTGCCGGTCCGGGAAAGGGAGTCATCAAAAACAGGTTGCCCGAGAGAGACACGGACTATGCATACGCATCGTTGTTTGAAGAAACGGGGCTGCTTGTCGGCATTCCTGTATTGCTTTCCTATCTGGTGATTTTCTACCGTTCGTGGCGAATTGCCAAAAACTCTTCAGACCCGTCAGGTGCTCTGCTCGCTTTTGGCATCGGCTTTTGGTTTACTTGTCAGGCATTGGTGCATATCGGCGTAAACTGCGAACTGTTGCCGACAACGGGACAGACCCTTCCGTTCATCAGCAGCGGCGGCATGTCGTTGCTGGTGTCGGGTTGCGCTATGGGCATGTTGCTGAACATCAGCAAAAAGAATGCAGAGGAAGAGGGAAAAGAAGATCTGAAGAAGATATTCTACCGTTCGTCTTGAAATATAAATGAAAAGAAAACATCATCGCACAAGAAAAGCCCTTTCAGAAGAAAGGGCTTTAGAATTATGTTTTTGAGCGGTGGCAGATGGCTATTTCTTGAAATATCTGTTGAGCAGACCTTGGAAGCCGCAGCCGTGCCGTGCCTCGTCTTTTGCCATTTCGTGAACTGTGTCGTGGATGGCGTCCCAATTCATCTCTTTGGCCCTTTTGGCAATCCGCATCTTGTCGGCGCAGGCCCCGCTTTCGGCAAGCATACGTTTCTCGAGATTTGTTTTCGTGTCCCACACAACATCGCCTAACAGTTCAGCGAACTTGGCACAATGGTCAGCCTCTTCAAAGGCATAGCGTCTGAATGCCTCAGCTATCTCAGGGTAGCCTTCGCGGTCAGCCTGACGGCTCATGGCCAGGTACATGCCGACTTCTGTGGCTTCGCCCATAAAATGAGCGTTCAGGTCTTTGATCATTTCCTCGTCAGAGTCCTTGGCCACGCCTATCACATGTTCTGTGACGAACGACAGTTCGTCGTCCTTGACTTCTTCAAACTTGTCGGCCGGTTGACCGCATTGGGGGCATTTTGCCGGCGGTTCATCGCCTTCATAGACGAATCCGCACACTTTGCATACGAACTTTTTCATTGTTGTTTTGTTTTTTTTGTTGATAATTTGATTTATATGACAATCCCGTCCGGGACTATTCTTTTGTAAGGTTCTCAAGCAAGAGTTGTCTCAATGTGGAAGAGTTGAGGCCTCGGGTAAGTTGGCCGTTTTTGCAGAGCGAGATAGTGCCTGTCTGTTCTGAGACTATCACGGCAATAGCGTCTGTCATTTCGGTTGAGCCGAGAGCAGAGCGGTGGCGCAAGCCGGTGCCTTGAGGGAGCTTCGTGCTCTTGGAAACGGGCAGGATGCAGCGTGCAGCGGCAATGCGGTGGTCTTTGATGATAACTGCACCGTCGTGCAGCGGACTGTTTTTGAAGAAGATGTTTTCCAGAAGTTCAGAAGTAGGCATTGCGTCAATGGTCTTCCCGGTGTTGAGGAAATCGTCGAGTGGCGTTTCCCGTGCAAAGATGATCAGTGCGCCCGTTTTGGTGTCAGACATGTGTTGGCAGGCCTCGCGCACGGCTTCCACTTCTGCCGTGAAAGCATTAGAGCGTTCTTGCCGCCCGAACTTGTCGCTGAAAAAGCGCAGCAGCCTGCCGTCACCGAGGAAGAGCAGGAACTTGCGGATTTCCGGTGCGAAGAGGATGACGATTGCCAGAATGCCGATGTTGATGACCTCTCCGAGCAGTTCCGATAGTATCGTGAAGTGGAAATAGGTGACTACTTTCCAAGCCACATAAAAAATCGCGACCACCCAGAACAGTTTCACTGCGGCGGTGCCTTTCGTAAGTTTGTACAGTTCATACAGTACAATGGCTACGACGAGGATGTCGATTACATCGATGATGCGAAAATTTATGAACCCCAGTGCTTCTGTCATCTCCGGTAGGTTTTGCTATTTTGCCAACAGGGCGGCTAATGCGATAGAGTACAGTTTTGTCTTTGCCGTGTCGCCGCGTGAAGAGAGCACGCATGGAATCTTTGCCCCCATGATGATGGCGCCAAGTTCTGCGTGGTTGAACTTGGTGCAGCATTTATAGAAGACGTTGCCGGTCTCGATGTTGGGGAATACCAGACAGTCGGCATCGCCCGCTACAGGGTTCTCCACTCTTTTCAGGTCGGCAGCCTCTTTGTTGATGGCGATGTCGAGCGAAAGAGGACCGTCAACATAGGCATCCATGCGGGTGCGTTCTGCCTCTTTTGCCAGCAGTGCCGCATCAATACAGGCCTGAACGCCCGGAAGCATCTGTTCCGAACAAGCAATGAGCGCTACTTTAGGTTTTGCGATGCCTATTGCCTTGGCTGTACTGACCACATTGCGGAGAATGACCCCCTTCTGTTTCAAGTCCGGAGCGGGAATGATGGCCACGTCGCCGACGATGAGCAGCTTGTGATAGGCGGGATTTTCAATCACCGTCACATGCGACAGGGTGGCCTTTGGAGGACAGAGACCGCGCTCCTTGTTGAGGATGGCGTGCATGTATTTGTCGGTGGGCAGAAGACCTTTCATCAGGATGTCTCCCTCGCCTTTGTTGATAAGGTCGCAGCTGATAGCGGCAGCCTTCACGTCAGAGGTCTCGTGGACGATCTTGAACTTTGCCGTGTCGATGCCCAGATTCTTGCATACACCCTCGATGGCGGCCGTGTCTCCTACCAATGTCGCGTCAATTACCCCCATGTCAACGGCGGCATTGACGGCCTGAATGGTGTGTTCGTCGTTTGCATTGGCAGCCACAAGTCTTTTCCTCGGCTTGGATTTCACCAGTTCCACAATCTGGTCTAATTTTGTAATATTCATATCTTTGAGTTTTAATTTAAGTTTTATCGCATAAGTCGGCAAAAGTACAAAAAAAAGTGTACTTTTGCGCTCGTCTAAACAGATATTATATTATTGTTATGTTTGATTTTTCCAAAGTGCGTGTTGTCGAAGATTTCCCGAAGGAGGGGATTAAGTTCTATGATATCACCACTTTGATCAACGATGCAGCAGAATATCACAAGGCGATAGACGATATGCTTGCCATTGCGAAAGCTGAGAATCCCGGGGTCGTTGCAGCGTTGGAGACCCGTGGCTTCTTCTTTGCACCGGTCATCGCATACGAGTTAGGACTGCCTTTCGTGCCGATTCGCAAGAAAGGGAAACTTCCAGGGGCAACGTTCGGCGAGTCTTACCGGCTTGAGTACGGCACGGCCGAACTCGAAATACACCAGGGGTGTATGCCGCCGGACAAGCGCGTGCTTGTGATAGACGATGTGCTGGCTACCGGCGGTTCTATGTGCGCGGCCATCAATCTCATACAACATTTCAACCCGGCATCCGTCTCAGCCTTGTTCCTGATGGAACTGACGGCATTGGAGGGGAGAAAGAAATTGTCAGGATATACCGTCAACAGTTTGATACAATTGTAATAATCATCAATAAATAACTTTTAGCATAATGAAAAACATTGATTGGAAAAACCTTTCATTCGGTTATGTGAAAACCGATTACAATGTCCGCTGTTATTTCAGAAATGGCGAATGGGGAAAATTAGAGGTTACTTCAGACGAGAACATTCCTATGCACATGGCAGCTTCGTGTTTGCATTACGGACAGGAAGCGTTTGAGGGAATGAAAGCTTTCAGAGGCAAAGACGGCAAGGTACGTCTGTTCCGTTGGGACGAGAACTGGAAACGACTCAACAATTCTGCCGACACTGTTATGTTGGCCCCGATCCCGGAGAAACTGTTCTTTGATGCCTTGGAAATGGTGGTCAAACTGAATGCCGACTATATACCGCCTTACGGAACCGAAGGTTCTCTTTACATCCGCCCGCTGCTGATCGGTTCCAGTCCGACTATTGGAGTAAAGCCCGCTGACGAGTATCTTTTCGTCGTGTTCGTCATGCCGGTAGGTCCCTATTTCAAGGAGGGATTCAAACCGACGAACATGCAGATAGCACTCGACTATGACCGCGCCGCTCCGCTCGGCACCGGACATGTGAAAGTGGGAGGCAACTATGCAGCCTCGCTCCGCGCCGGCGAAAGAGCGCACAAGGAAGGTTTCAGCGCCTCTATCTTCGCCGATGCTAAAACCAAAACCTACATCGATGAGGCCGGCCCGGCCAATTTCTTCGGCATCAAGGACGGAAAATATGTCACCCCCGACTCCGGTTCCATTCTGCCATCCATTACCAACAAGAGTTTGACAACGATTGCTCAGGACCTTGGTCTTGTGGTAGAAAGACGTCACATCAAATTAGACGAAATCGGTACATTTGAAGAGGCCGGCGCTTGCGGAACTGCCGCTGTCATCTCTCCGATTCATGAGATTCAGGACCGCGAGAGCGGCAAGGTGTATGTCATCGCCAAGGACGGCAAACCCGGCCCATGGTGTACCAAGATGCGCGAAATCCTGATGGGTATCCAATATGGCGAAATCGAGGACAAGTACAATTGGTGTACTGTCATCGATTGCTAAGACCAAACATTACCAAAGAAAAGGCTTTGATATCCTCAAAGCCTTTTCTTTTTGATGGATTCTTACAATGGTCCGCAATCAATTTGCATTTTCTGAACGAAGAAGATGATGGTAGAACATGCACGACTAATGTTGAATTTATAATTGAATGAACGGAAAAATAGTGTATTTTTGCCGCCATAATAATAACAACAACAAACATCAATTAAACAATGGCTTACAAAATTAATCCTGACAATTGCGTCGCTTGTGGCACCTGCCAAGGCGAATGTCCTCAAGAAGCTATTTCTGAGGGTGCAGCTTATTCTATCAACCCTGACCTTTGCATCGAATGTGGCGCTTGCGCTGACGTTTGCCCTTGCGAAGCTATCAGCCTGGAGTAATCAAAAGGAGTTACACGAACAAAGGAAAAGGCGTTCAACTGAACGCCTTTTCCTTTTATTTCACAATCCCTAACTGGTCTTTGACCGCATCGGTCAGATTGTCGCTGTCACCATAAAACGCCAGCGTGGTGATGTCAAAAACGTAGGTGTATTTGCCGTTTTCTGCCACGACTTTGATGGCGTCCAGCAATTTCTCCTGAAACGGCTTCAACAATTCAATCTGCTTGGTCTGAAGTTCCTGCTCGCTGTTGCTGGCAAACTCTTGAAACCGCGAATAGAGTTTCTGGAGTTCGTCTGCCTTGACTTTCAGCACGGCAGACGAGGTGCCTGAATTGACCAGTCTTTGGTAGTCGGCCTCTTTTGTTTGAATCTCTGTGGCCATTTGTTGCCCTGTCTCCTGTAATTCATTCTGCAAGGCGAGCAAGTTGCTTTGTGCGGTATCGATCCCCGGCATATCTTTCATAATGTCACCATAGTCAACATGCCCGAACTTTGCTTTTTGGGCAAAGCCTGTCATAGTGCACAGGACTGCCAGTATTGCAATGATATATTTTCTCATGTCAGATAGTCTTATCGGATTCCCAGTTCTTTTTTGACCATCGGTGTGATGTCGTCCCCGGAGGCATAGTAGAGCAATATTTTCGTGTCGAAAATATAGGCATAACCATGATCCTTTGCCACTTTGTTGATAGCGTTCTGGATTTTGTCCTGGAAAGGTTTGGCTAATTCATATTGCTTGTCTTCCAAGTCGTTCTGGGCGTTAGTCTGAAATTCTTGTATGCGGGTGGCAAGGTCTTGCAGTTCTTTTTCGCGTACTTGTCTGACGGCGGAGGACATTGTCCCGACTTCGCGGTCAAACTTGTCTTTTTTCTGCTGGAATTCGGTCGTCATGCTGGCATACATGCTTTCCAAATCAGTTTTGAAGGCATTCAACTTGATTTGAAGAGAATCTATGCCCGGCATCACTTCCAGAATCTCGTTTGAGTTGACGTGGCCATACTTTTGAGCATCTGCCGTTCCCGCAATGAAGAATAGGGCGGCGGCAAACAATAACAACTTTTTTTTCATCGAGTAAATAGATTTATTATATTACAATATTATTCAACATTTAGGACTATTCGTCTGTGTCCGTGTTGACAGACACGCCGAGTTTCTGCATAATGGCCTCGTTGATGTCCCATTTGGGGTCGGCGTAGATGATGGTCAGGTCGCCTGCGGTGTCAAACACAAAAGCGAAGCCTTTCTCTTTGGCGTAGTCATTTACGGTGTTGAGGACTCGGTCTTGGATCGGCTTCACCAATTCCTCCCTTTTCTTGAACAGGTCACCGTCTTGTCCGAAGCGTTTCTTCTGTAGTTCCTTGACGGCCTTTTCTTGCTCCATGATGGCATTTTGGCGGTTGCTCTTTATCTGTTCCGGCATCGTAATCGATTCTACCTGGTATTTTTTGTACATAGAGTCAACGGATGCCATTTTTGCCTCAATTTCTTTCTGCCACAACACGGCAACGCGGTCAAGCTCGGCCTGGGCCTCCTTGTATTCCGACATGTTGGAAAGGATGTATTCAGAATTGATGTAGGCATATTTTTGACCGAAACTTGCGAATGCCATCAGGACAATAACTGCTGATAAAAATAATCTCTTCATAGTATGATTGTTTATTTTACGCTGAAACTAACGATAAATTTCCGTTTTTATTATGTTAATCGATTGACTGGTTGATGGAGATGTGGAAATGACTGCCAGAAGCGGATGCCTGTTGGCCGGGGACCTTGTCGAAGCCATATCCCCAGTCGAAGCCGAGCAGTCCGAACATCGGCAGATAGATGCGGACACCTACACCTGCCGACTTGTACATCTCAAAAGGGTTGTATTTCTCGAGCCAGCCCTTTCCGGCTTCCAGGAATGCCAGCACATATACGGTGGCGGAGGGGTTGAGTGAAATCGGGTAGCGCAGTTCGGCGGTGAATTTGTTGTAGATGCTGGCACCGATGCTGCTGCCGTCTTGGTAAGGTGAAAGCACATGGTCGTCATAGCCGCGCAAAGCGATGATTTCGCGCCCGTCGTACGAATAATTTGAAAGGCCGTCGCCGCCCACATAGAATCTTCCGAACGGGCTGATGCCGATGGCCTTGTTATAGCTTCCCATGAAGCCCATCTTGAGGCGCACGTTCAGCACCAGGTTGTCCACGATTCGGGTGAACCACGACAAGTTCAGTTTCCATTTATGAAACTCGAGCCATTTGTATTTTTCCTGGTCTGTTGCGTTGGTGTAATCCTTATGGTTGAGAAGCGAATAGGGTGGTGTCAACTGCATGCTGAAAGAAAGGCTGGAGCCCTCGCGCGGGTAGATGGGTGCATTCACGGAATTGCGCGACAGTGTAAAGATGTAACTCAAACTGTTGGCGACACCGTTGTTGAAAATGAAGTAGTTGGTCCAGTTGACGTTATAGTACTCGTATGAGAGTGTGTGGGACATCTGAAAATAGTCGTCCGGCCATTTCAGTTTTGAGGCGATTGAGAGCGAGGCGCCTGAAATGCTGAAGAACTGGTAGTTGGTTGCGTCAGACTTCAGGAAACCGTTGGTTTGTTTTTGAAAGTAGAGGCCGGCGGTGAGTGCGTTCGGTTTTTTGCCGCCGAGCCAAGGTTCGGTAAAGGAGAGGTTGTAGTATTGGTAGAACTTGGCGTTTGTGGATACATTCAGCGCCAAGCGCTGCCCGTCGCCGCCGGGTATCGGGGTCCATGCATCTTTCTTGAACAGCTTCCGGGTCGAGAAATTGTTGAATGCAATGCCCGCCGTAGCCACAAAGCCGGTGCCGCCGTAGCCCGCGCTCAGCGAAAGCTGGTCAGAGGAGGTCTCTTCTACCACGTAGGTGATGTCCACAGTGCCGTCCGTCTCGTTCGGCTTCGGCTGAACGTCCATTTTCTCCTGGTTGAAATAGCCCAGCGACATCAGCACTTGTTGGGTGCGGATGATATCGGCGCGGTTGAAGAGTTGCCCGGGTATTGTTGTGATCTCGCGCATGATGACCTTGTCGTTGGTTTTGGTGTTTCCGCTGATGGAAATCTTGTTGTACTTGGCCTGCTTGCCTTCGCGTATGCGGATCTCGATGTCGATGGAATCCCCTTCGACGGCAACTTCCACAGGGTTGGCATTGAAGAAAAGATACCCGTTGTTCATATACAAAGAGGCGATGTCTTCGCCGTCTTCTTTCATCGTCAGGCTTTTCGTCAGAAGTGTCTGGTTGTAAACGTCGCCTTTGCTGATGCCGAGCAGTTGCCGGAGCAAGGCGGTAGGATATTTGGTATTGCCTACAAAGTATATGTTCCTGAAATAGTACTGCGGGCCTTCGTTCACCTTGATGTCGATACGCATATTGTGACCGTCCAGATAGTAGGTGTCGCGCTCGATGACGGCATCGCGGTAACCCAGCTCGTTATAGCGGTTTATAAGGTTTACTTTGTCGGTCTCGTAGGTTTCTTTTGTGAATTTCGACTTCTTGAAGATGCGCAGTTTCACCCGGTTGGCAAAGTAATTGTCAAGATGGTCTTTTATGTCCATCGACTGATAATAACCGGGGTGCTTGAAACAGTAAGCAATGGCGGTGTCCATCTTGTAGAAGGGCATGAAAAGGAATTTCTCCTTGGTCTCTTTCATGGCACGCAGCAGCACGGCTTCCGAAACGCCGTGGTTGCCCTCGATGTCTATCTTGGAAATCTTCACCCTTTTGGATTTCTTGATGTCAAAGAGTAGGTTTTTCACATTTTTGACTTTCTCGTCGTCGAGTTCTTGCACGTCAACGGTACAACTGTAGAACCCTTTGTCCACATAGTATTTGCGGATGATGTTTGCGCAGGTGATTTTCAGGTTGTCATTGATGATGTTGCCTTGAGAGATGTGCAGTTTTTCGCGCAGGTCGTTTTCTTCGCTCTTGGTTGTGCCCTTAAAGCCGAACGACATCAGGCGGGAGCGGTCTTCCAGCCGAACGTCCAGGAAGGCTATGTTGCCGGTGATTCGCGTCACTGTGATTTCCACATCTTCATACAGTCCTGATTTCCAAAGAGCTTTGATGCTTTTTGAGATCTCTTCTCCGGGGATTTCAATGACATCGCCCACGTGAAAATAGAGTTGTCTTTGGTCGAGCGCGGCCGTTCCGGAAGAGGTGATGCCGCCTATCTCATATTCGCGCGGATTGGCATAGTCAACTTTCACTTGCCCGTCCGTTCCGTCGTTGTTGACAATGACCTGACCGTAACTCTTCATCGACCAGCAACCTGCCACCGACAGTATGATAAAAGCGACACATTTGTAGAATTTCATTCTTCCTCAAAAATTGACGGCAAAGATAGTTAAAAAATCATTGTTCTCGCACTTGCTCTTCCGTTTTCCCGAAACGGCGTTCACGCGACATGAACTGGTGAACGATTTCACGCAAGTTCTCTTTTCTGAAGTCCGGCCACATGACAGGGACAAAGAAGAGTTCCGTGTAGGCTATCTGCCATAGCAGGAAATTGCTGATACGGCAGTCTCCGCCGGTTCTGATCAGCAGGTCGGGGTCCGGGACCTCAGGCAGGTAGAGGTGTGCTTTTATAGTGTCTTGGCTGATGTTGTCGGGATTTAAAGTGCCGGCAGCGACTTCTTCGGCAATGGCTTTCGCAGCATCGGTGAGTTCGGCGCGCCCGCCGTAACTTAATGCTAACGTCACGGTGAGTCCGACGTTGCCGGCGGTTTGGTCCAATGCCGACTGCAATGATGCACGGCAGGCTTCGGGCAGGTCTGAAGTGCGTCCGGATACAAGAAGGCGAACTTTGTTCTTCATCATGGTGGGCAATTCATTGTGTACGCACTGCACCAGCAGGTTCATCAGCATATCTACTTCATCTTTCGGGCGGCTCCAGTTTTCTGTGGAGAAAGTATAGAGGGTGAGGTGTTTTATTCCCATTTCGGCGGCGCCTTCAATGACGCTTCTGACAGCTTCTACGCCGGCCTGATGCCCGAATGTGCGTTCTTTGCCGTGTTGCCTGGCCCAACGTCCGTTCCCGTCCATGATGATGGCTATATGCTGCGGCAAATTATTGGTGTTGTCTTTCATTGCTTTTTCTTTTATCTTCTTGATTTTTTGGCGGGCTTGAGGTAGCATGCCCTGTCTGAATTGCCGAATCTGACGGTCATCGTTATACCTGCAAACGAATAAGCGTCGTGCGTCGTGTTGTTTCCGCGCTGATGCCCGGCGATGTGTTTCGACAAACTGTTGCCGTTATCGTCTTGTAATTCCGGAGACCGGTCTGCGAGGTCGGCCACAAGGTCGCCGCGCCGTTTCCGCAGCAGGTCGTTGTCATAGTAACTGCCGCTCACATCGTCAAGATAGTCGGTGAAGGTCCAGCGCATGCCCCATTCCGCCCCGAAAGTGAACATACGGCCGCAGGTGACTTTGACGCCGAACCCGAAAGGAATGGCAACACTGGTAAGCGAGTATAAACCGGTAGTCTCTACCGCAGCACTGTTGGGGTCTGAATTGTTGAATGACAGTCCGTCGGAGGAGAGTCCTTGCCCCTCGGTGCCGAGGCTTTGCAGGTGGAACTCTTTATTGTTGTAAATTGTGGTTGGGTCAAAGGAGAAGACGGAGAGACCGGCGAAAATGTAGGGGGCGAACCGGTTTTTCCCCGTTGTGTTGTAGAGTTCGAAGAAATTCAGTTCCAGTTCGGCAGAGAACTCTGTCACAGGCGAGGAGAAGTTGAGGTTGCGGCTTGCCATTGCGGTGCCGGCATCGCTCGCCGAGACTTTCCCGAAAAGAAAGTCCGCCTTCAAGGCCAGCCGTGGCGACAGGTTATAGCGGTACATGAAACCGCCGGAGAAATGCACCTGATTGAGTGCCGGGTCTTTCAAGTTGACGTTGAACAGCTTTGTCTGGTTCAGGTCGCCCAGGTAGAACATGGTGCCGACCAGCACACCGAACTCCGAACGCTGTGCTTCTGCACTCTGCCAAACAGATAGTGTTACCGCCAGCATAAGGGCATAAACCCGCCATCTGACTGACGTGTGTCTGAAGTATAAACAGTTCTTCATTCTTTTCAAAAAAAGTTCCCGTAAAACGCTGCAAAAATAAAAAAATTGCACTATTCGGAATCAGCACGAAAAAAAGTGTATTTTTGCCGCCTTAAATTTATTATAATAAAGTTATTACAGAAAAAGAAAGGAACCTTGAACACAACGCCTCAAAACAGACCGAGACAGTTCGGTCCCCGTTCCAAAAAGGAAGCCCAACACAGAATCAACAATTTCATTACAGTGCAGACCGTCAGAGTCGTAGGAGAAAACTTCGCACCGAAGATTGTCTCATTGCGCGAGGCTTTGGCCATTGCAGACCAATACGAGATGGATTTGGTGGAGATTTCCCCGCAGGCAAATCCGCCGGTCTGTAAAGTGATGGACTACCAGAAATACCTGTATGAGCAGAAGAAGAAAGCCAAGGAGATCAAGGCCAACAGTGCCAAAACTACCGTAAAGGAGATACATATGGGGCCTCAGACCGATGACCATGATTTCAACTTCAAGCGCAACCATGCGGAACGGTTCCTCAAAGACGGCTACAAGGTTAAGGTGATGGTCACTTTCAGAGGCCGTTCAATCATTTACAAGGACCAAGGCGAATTATTGCTGCTCCGTTTCGCCCAAAGTCTCGAAGAGTTCGGGAAGCTGGACCAGATGCCTACATTGGTAGGAAAGAACATGACGGTGATGATCAGCCCTAAATCGAAGAAATAGGACAAGAAATATATTGAACTCTAAACATAAATTTTTAAAACTTTAAAGAAATGCCAAAAATCAAAACGAAATCCGCTGCCAAGAAGAGATTCACCTTGACCGGCACCGGAAAAATCAAAAGACACCACGCTTATCACAGCCACATCCTTACGAAAAAATCCACAAAGAGAAAACGTAACCTGGCCTACAGCGCCATTGTCGAACAGAATTTAGACCGCACCGTACGGCAGATGCTCGGACAGTGCTAATCAACACAATTTATCAACTAAAAAAAACTTTATTGTCAGCCAAGCAAGTGTTTAAAAGTTAAACCGCTGACGTAAGAAAGAGAAAGGAACTTAATTATGCCAAGATCAGTAAATCATGTTGCTTCAAGAGCAAGAAGAAAAAAGATTTTGAAACGTACCCGTGGGTACTTCGGCAAACGCAGAAACGTTTGGACCGTTGCAGTCAATTCGTGGGAGAAAGGACAACAGTACGCTTACCGCGACAGAAAAAACAAGAAGAGAAGCTTCAGAAGTTTGTGGATTTCTCGTATCAATGCGGGAGCCCGCGAATACGGCGTCTCCTATTCTGTCCTGATGGGCAATCTGGCAAAGAAGGGCGTTGCACTCAACCGCAAGGCTCTTGCCGACCTCGCGATGAACAATCCTGAGGCATTCAAGGCTATTGTAGATTTGGTAAAATAGACAGCAGCCCTAAATTTTAAACATTAAAAAAGGAGTTCGATATATGAAGGAAAGGGTCTGCAACTGCAGGCCCTTTCTCTTTTTGGGTATTGTAGCCAGGTGGCGGTTACCACATCCCGTCAAAGTTCGTCCAGATATAGTCGCCCAGTTTCCAGGCTTGCTCTACGGCTGTAGTGCCGCAGAAGCCGGTGAAATCAGTAAGCACTTTGAGTGCTTCGTTGCGGTTGCCCTGCCGGAGCAGTTCCAGTGCTTTAGCGTCCACCTCGTTGTGTTGCTGTATGAACTCTTGCTGCAGCGGGCCCCAGACCCCGTCGATAACCTTGTGCATGTCGCCCCAGCGTTGTGCGGCGATAGTGCCAAGACGGTTGAATCCCCACCATGCGGCGTCGTGGCTGAAGCCTGTCAGCCGCCCGTCGGTTTCGTATGGCTTGGGCAAAGCGGTGACATTGGCGTAAATGGGCACATAGATTGATGAGGCCACATTGTCGAGAGCGAACCAGCATAACGCTCCCACCTCATCGGGCATGTTGCCGCGGCATTGTATAATTGTGGCATAAACCGTGAAGTGAACGGCAATGTTTCGTTCTCCCAACTCATGCCATCCGCCATTGATGCGGTGCAGTTTCAACTCGTCGCTTTTCATGAACGGGTTTGCCATCGGCGAAATGACAGTCTTGCCGTCTTTGTCTGTGACTGTCAGCGTCTTGCGCATGTCGTATGGTGTCCCTTCGTAGTAATCTTTGAAGATGCTCATCATCTTCTCTATAGAAACGAGCGTGTCGGGTTTTACCGAAAACGGGTAGTTCTCGGCGTTAGGGTCGAGATGCAGCGAGGGCGCCACAAGGTCAAATACGCGCCACTCTCTGCGGCGGCAGGCTATCATGGTGCGCGTCTGCGGCGCGTATGCGTAGGCGAACCGGAAAACGCTTTCCCCGTCCCACCAGCCGTTCTCTTGGGCCAGAGTATAGACATTGTCGGAAGCCATATAATAGTCCTTGTCTTTCAGGTCGATCTCGCGGATAGTGGAGGCGTTGGCATTGACGGCCACATGGTCGTCGGGTACGCGTTGCGCAGCCCAGACGGCGCCTACCTTGCCTTTGCCCGGACCGAGGATTTCAAGATGCCAGACTTCGTTCTTGTCGGCTATGGTCAGGCACTCGCCGGCATCAATCCAGCCGTGGCGCTTCAGCAGGTCACCGGCCATACGGATTGCTTGGCGGGCAGTGCTGCACCGCTGCAGCATCAGCATGCAGAGCCTTTGGCAGTCAATCAGTCCGCTGTCAGATTTCAGCTCTGCTCTGCCGCCGAAGGTGGACTCTCCGATGGCCAACTGCTTCTCGTTGACGCAAGGATAGGCCGTGTTCAGGAATTGATAGGTGTGAGATGCCTGTTCAATGTTTCCAATCGGAATGTTCTCATATCGCGCCATCTCACCAGATTTGCGGGGTGCCCACTGCCGCTTGTAGAGCGTTTGCCGCGCCCCTTTCTCGTGGTCTTTGGTGGGCTCTACCAATATGTTTGTGCGTGAACGGTGACTGTCATCGGTGTGTGAGGTCATCACGGAGCCGTCTGCCGAAGCCTTTTTGCCGACCGTTATCGTCGTACACTCCATGCCGTAACCGGGGTCTTCGCCTGTGTGTTGCGCAAAGAGTGGAAAAGATGCCGTCAAGAGAAGACAGCAAAACATCGTTTTCATCCTTTTCAGGTTCATTGTCATATGCTTATTAGTGCGTTTGTCATTTCAGTTTGCAAACCGTCTGCCGTCTGTCAATGCTCCGGCATTCAAAAAACGTACAAAGATACAATAATATACGGAATTATCCCTTTTAATCCTGTGAAGTTGTATTGTCGCGAAATTTTTTATTATATTCAAGTAAAGCAGTATAAATAGTAAATAAAACACTATAAATGGAAAGTATCAAAAAATTTAATGAGTTTGTGGATAATATGAATGAAAAATCATCCAATGTTATAGAAGAAAACGATATGCTATTTGAAATGGCATCTGTCGGATATTTCAACACTTTCAAAAAAAACGGAAAACCGGAGTCACCAAAGTTTAAAGTGTTTGTAAATGGAGGAGAAAGTAACGAACCACATATGCACATATGGGATGATGACACAAATGGCAAACAATTACACACATGTGTTTGCTTAACTAAAATAGAATATTTTCATCATAACGGGAAGGAAGACATCTTAACACAAGACCAAAAAGAACAGTTGGTGCTATTCTTAAGAGATGAATGTAAGAAGAATAAGCGTTATAAAACAAACTGGGAATATGCCCTATCTATGTGGAATGACAATAACACGGATAAAACACAAGTTGATGAAACATCCGAAGTGTTAGATTATACAAAATTACAAGACTAAAAGGGATAATTATGATAATATATGTGCAGTCTCCTTATTTATGTCTGGGTTTAGACAATAAAAAAAGGTGCACCTTTGAGGTGCACCTTTTGAGAGGATGTCGATAGGATTATTATTCTTCGCTCAGTTTCTTGTAGCCGTCGTAGCGGAGTTGAGCGAACTGCTGTGTTTTCTCGAAGAGTTCCTTGGCTTCATCCGGGAAAGTCTTGAGCAGAGAATTGTAGCGGACCTCGCCCATGATGAAATCCTGGAATTTGCTCCAGTCGGGTTCTTTGCTGTCGAGGTGGAAACCGTTCTTGCCGGCGTCTTCCTCTTCGGGATTGAAGCGCCAGAGGTGCCAGTAGCCACATTCCACGGCCTTGGCCTCTTCGTGTTGGGTGCGTCCCATACCTACCTTGATGCCGTGGTTGATACAAGGAGCGTAGCAGATGATCAAAGAAGGACCGTGGTAAGCTTCGGCCTCTTTGATGGCTTTGAAATACTGTGACTGGTTTGCGCCCATAGCCACTTGTGCCACATATACATAGCCATAGCTCTTGGCAATCATGCCGAGGTCTTTCTTGCGCACCTTTTTGCCGGAGGATGCGAATTTGGCCACGGCGCCGGCCGGAGTGGCCTTGGAGGACTGTCCGCCGGTGTTGGAATAGACTTCGGTGTCGAGCACGAGCACATTCACGTCCTCGCCGCTTGCCAGCACGTGGTCAAGGCCGCCGAAGCCGATGTCGTAAGCCCAGCCGTCGCCGCCGAAGATCCATTGGGATTTCTTGACCAGATGGTCTTTCAGGTCCACGATCTGCTTGCAATAGTCGCATCCGCAGGCTTCTGCCATCGGGATAATCTTCTCTGCAAGTTCTTGGGTGGTCTTGCCGCACTCGCGGTTGTCTATCCACTGCTGGAAGAGGTCTTTGAGTTCTTGTGAGCAGCAGTTGCATTTTTCAATGGCTTCGCGCATGATGCGTTCCACGCGGTCGCGCATCTGGCGTGTGGCGGTGGCCATGCCGAGGCCGAATTCTGCGTTGTCCTCGAAGAGGCTGTTTGCCCAAGCCACGCCCTTGCCGCTCCTGAAGTTCTTGCAGTAAGGTGTCGCGGGAGCAGAGCCGCCATAGATGGAAGAGCAACCCGTAGCGTTAGCCACGATCATTCTTTCGCCGAACAATTGTGTGATGCATTTGATATACGGGGTCTCGCCGCAGCCTGCGCAGGCGCCGGAGAACTCAAACAGCGGCTGTGCGAACTGACTGTTCTTGACGGAAGCGAACTTGTCGATGAGGTTGTCTTTGTAGGTGACTTTCTTCTGTCCGTACTCCCAGTTCTCGGCTTCGTCCAGTTGGCTCTCAAGCGGTTTCATCACGAGCGCTTTTTCCTTGGCAGGACACACGTCGGCGCAGTTTCCGCAACCCGTACAGTCGAGGGCGGACACCTGCATACGGAAATGCATGCCGGCGAGTTCTTTCGGGACTTTCATGTCGATGGCCTTCATCGAGGCAGGTGCATTCTTCAGTTCTTCGTCTGTCATAACCACGGGGCGGATGGCAGCGTGAGGGCAGATGAGCGCGCACTGGTTGCACTGGATACAATTGGCAGGATGCCATTCCGGGACGACAGTGGCAACGCCGCGTTTCTCGTAAGCCGTGGTGCCGGCCGGGAACGTGCCGTCGATGATGTCTTTGAAAGCACTGACCGGCAGGTCATTGCCGCACTGTGCCACCATCGGACGCATCACTTTGTTGATGAACTCGGGGTCGTTGTCATTGTGAGCGAAAACGAAATCCGTTGTGCAGTTGAGGTTTGCCCATTCTGCCGGGATTTCAATCCTGGTGATCTCACCGCCGCGGTCAACAGCGGCATAGTTCTTGTTCACCACATCTTCGCCTTTCTTGCCGTATGACTTGACGATGAATTTCTTCATCTGTTCTACAGCGAGGTCGTAAGGGATGACGCCGGAGATTTTGAAGAAAGCAGACTGGAGGATGGTGTTGGTCCTGTTGCCCAGTCCGATTTCAGCGGCAATCTTGGTGGCATCGATCGTGTACATGGTAATGTGGTGCAGGGCCAGATATTTCTTGACAAAGTCAGGCAGGTGTTTCTTTGTCTCTTCAGCATCCCATGGGGAGTTGTAGAGGAATGTGCCGTTGTCTTTCAGGCCGCGAAGGCAGTCGTATTTGCTCAGGTAAGAGGGCACATGGACGGCCACGAAGTCAGGCGTGCCTACCAGATAAGGAGCCAAAATCGGTTCGTCTCCGAAGCGCAGGTGAGAGCAGGTGTAGCCGCCGGATTTCTTGGAGTCATAGTCGAAGTAAGCCTGACTGTACTTGTTGGTGTTGTCGCCGATGATTTTGATGGAGTTCTTGTTTGCGCCCACGGTGCCGTCAGCGCCAAGACCGTAGAACTTGGCCTCGAAGGTGCCTTTCGGGAGTATGGAAATCTCAGGAAGGACAGGCAGTGAGAGGTGCGTGACATCGTCAACGATGCCGACAGTGAACTGGTTCATCGGGTTCTCAGATGCCAGATTGTTGAACACGGAGAGGATGTGTGCCGGGGTCGTGTCTTTTGAAGAGAGACCGTAGCGTCCGCCGATGATCAAGGGTTTCTTCGGGCAATCCTTGAATGCTTCCACGATGTCGAGGTAGAGCGGTTCGCCGTTTGCGCCGATCTCTTTGGTCCTGTCAAGCACACAGATGCGTTTTACGGTTTCCGGCAACACGGCACGCAGGTATTTGACGGAGAACGGACGGTACAGATGGACGGTGATGAGACCGAGTTTCTTGCCCGTGGCGTTTTCTTTGTCAATGACGGTCTTGATGACATCGTTGATAGAGCCGATGGCGACGAGGATGTCGGTGGCGTCTTTTGCGCCGTAATAGGTGAACGGGGCATACTCACGGCCGGTGATTCTGCTCATCTCTTTCATGTATTTGGCTACGATGTCGGGGATGGCGTCATAGAACTTGTTCTGGGCCTCCCTTGTCTGGAAATAGATGTCAGGGTTCTGTGCGGTGCCGCGGGTTACAGGGTGCTCCGGGTTGAGAGCACGTTCGCGGTAGGCCTTGAGCGCGTCCCAGTCGATGAGTTTGGCAAGTTCGTCCTGGTCGGCGGCTTCCACTTTCTGGATTTCATGGGAAGTGCGGAAACCGTCGAAGAAATGGAGGAACGGGACACGGCCCTCGATGGCGGCCAGATGGGCTACCGGGGCGAGGTCCATAATCTCCTGCACCGAGCCGGTGGCGAGCATGGCAAAACCCGTCTGACGCGTGCTCATCACGTCGGCATGGTCGCCGAAGATGGAGAGCGCCTGTGCAGCCAAAGCACGTGCGGAAACGTGGAACACGCCGGGGAGCAGTTCACCCGCGATTTTGTACATGTTCGGTATCATCAGCAAGAGACCTTGCGATGCCGTATAGGTGGTAGTCAGGGCTCCGGCCTGCAGAGAACCATGCACGGCACCGGCGGCACCGGCCTCTGACTGCATCTCGACGACTTTGACAGTCTCGCCGAAGATGTTTTTCCTGCCGCCAGCACTCCATTCGTCAATGTATTCAGCCATAGGAGACGAGGGCGTAATAGGATAAATAGCAGCCACTTCGCTGAACATGTAGGCGACATGCGCAGCGGCGCAATTGCCGTCGCATGTCATGAATTTCTTTTCTACCATAGTCTTTTCGTATTAAGTTGTTGTAATATTATGTATCCTTGCGGAAAAAGCGTGCAAAGGTATAAAAATAGCAAAACCGCCGCCGACCTTCATAATAAAAAAATCTTTGTTCCGCCATGGGCGCGAGTTTATACGTTATTCCGTCGGAAATGTTGTCGCTGACATTGCCCCGAAAAAAACAACAAGGGAAGTTTCGATTTAAATTGTATATTTGCCACCCTGAAAAACAGGAATACGGTTCTAACAGCAGAAACACTATTTAAATAAATCAGAATAAGATGAAAATTTTAGTTTTAAACTGCGGCAGTTCTTCCATCAAATACCAACTTCTGGAGATGGACCCGCAACCTGAACTGCTGGCTAAAGGGCTTGTTGAACGCATAGGACTGGAAATGGGAGAGTTTACACACAAGCCATGCGGGAAAGACAAATATTATGTGCAAACGCCCGTCGCGAGCCATGAAGCCGGGGTGAAACTAGTGCTGGATGCGCTGACAGACCCGGAACATGGGGTCATCAAGTCGTTGGACGAAATCAATGCCGTCGGTCACCGTGTCGCTCACGGCGGCGAATACTTCAAGTGCAGCATGGTCATCGGCGACAAAGAGCGCGAAGAGATTGCAAAGCTCTGCGAGTTGGCGCCGCTGCACAATCCCGCCTCCCTGGTCGGTATCGATGCGATGAAGAAAATGCTGCCGGACGTCAAGCATGTCGGCATCTTCGACACCTCGTTCCACCAGACGATGCCGCCGGAGGCTTTCCTTTATGCCATTCCCTACGAGTACTATTCGGAAAAGAAGATCCGCCGCTACGGTTTCCACGGCACTAGCCACAAGTATGTCGGCCCTAAAGCCGCACAATTGGCAGGCTATGACTACGGGCATTGCAAGATTGTGAGTTGCCATTTGGGCAACGGCGCCTCTATCTGCGCCATCAAGGACGGCAAGTCTATCGACAACTCCATGGGCTTCACCCCCGTAGAGGGACTGATGATGGGTACACGCTGCGGCGACATTGACGCCGGCGCGCTGATTTACATCATGGATTCTGAAAAAATGGATACCAAAGGACTTAATACATTGATAAACAAAAAGTCAGGACTGCTTGGCATCTCGGGCAAGAGTGTTGACATGCGCGACATCCGTGCCGGGCGTGATGCCGGCGACGAACGTGCCACCTACGCTTTCAATATGTTTGCCTACCGCGTGAAGAAATACATCGGGGCCTACGCCGCCGCTATGGGCGGCGTTGACATCATCCTGTTCACCGGCGGCATCGGCGAGAACGCATGGTTCCAGCGCGAGGCCATCTGCACCGGCCTTGAGTTCCTCGGCGCCAAACTTGACCCTGAAGCCAACCGGAAGTACGCCGGAGAAGACGGCATCATCTCTACTCCCGACTCTACGGTGAAACTGGTTTCCGTCACCACCAATGAGGAACTTGTGATGGCAATGGATACTTATAATCTTGTAAAATAACCTGTTTAAGGACATCCAATCCGGTGGGGCTGCCACAGCAGCCCCACCTTTATGTTAACTTTTATGGAAGACATCCGACAAATACCTTTCTCACAAATCGAAGCGTTTGTCTTGGCAGCCCAAGAGAAAAAGTTCCGCGCCAAGCAGATACACACTTGGCTGTGGGTGAAAGGAGCCGCCGGTTTCAACGAAATGACAGACCTTTCTGCCGCTTTCCGCGAAAAACTCTCCGCCCGTTTCTCATTTCTCCATGCCGAGATTGAGCAAGAGGCGCACAGCAAAGACAAGACCGCCAAGTTCATCATCCGCCTGCACGACGGGAAACGCATCGAGGGGGTGCTTATCCCCACGGAAAATAGGGTGACGGCTTGCATCTCTTCGCAGGTGGGCTGCCCGCTCGGATGCGCTTTCTGCGCCACGGGCAAAATGGGCTTTGTGCGCAATTTGCACTATAGCGAAATAATGGACGAGTTCTTTCTGATGAACCGCCGTGCCGCCCAACTCTACGGCAGAGGCATCACGAATATAGTGTTCATGGGCATGGGCGAGCCGCTCCTGAACCTGGACAATGTACTTTCCGCCCTGCAGGTGCTGACAGACCGGAAAGGCATCGGGCTCTCGCCTTCACGCATCACGCTTTCCACCGCCGGCATCGTGAAAGGCATAAGGGCTTTGGCCGAAACGGGATTCCCGGCAGGAATGGCCGTGTCTTTGCATAGCGCGGAACCAACTGTCCGTGAAAAGCTTATGCCGGTAACCAAAACCAACAGCCTTCACGATCTGCAAGCCGCACTGTCGTTGTTCCACAAGAAAACCGGCACACGCATCACGATGGAATACCTGCTGCTATCCGAGGTGAACGACACTCCGCAGGCCGCCGAAAGGCTCGCCCGCTTCTGCCGTCCGTTTCCCGTAAAAATCAATATCATAGAATACAATGAAACGGCAGGATGCCCCTATCACCGCTCCTATCCTAATCGGCGCGAGGCTTTTGTCAAGTATCTGGAAGGGTGCAATATGGTGGTCAATGTGCGGCAGAGCCGCGGTCAGGATATAGCCGCAGCCTGCGGTCAACTGATAAAACAGCAGGGATGACCACTGTTTTGTGAAGTTCCCGTCAGTCCCGTTCCACGTAGTAAGCCGCGCCCCAAGCCAAACAGGTCCTCGAAGAGGGCCAACATCGTGGAAAGAAAGAACAACACGCGTAACGCCTCTAAGTTCTAAGTTCTAAGTTCTAAATTCAAACGGAAGCCGTGAATAAATGCGTATTTTCCTTGCCATTTTGATGGAATAAATGTATTTTTGCGGTGTCTAAAATACGGAATAAATGTAAATCACTATGCTCAAGCGAAAGATTTCCAGCAAGATAGAGGAATACTTAAAGTCCGGCAGCAACAGAATGCTCGTTGTTGATGGCGCACGGCAAATCGGCAAGTCGTTCATCATCCGCGATGTCGGCCGCAGGCTGTTCCCCAACTTCATAGAAATCAATATGGAGATGGACAGGCAGGGAGACAGGCTGTTCGCGGAAGCGAAAACAGTTGAGAACTTCTACCTTGCGCTGAGCACATTCGCCGGAGATAGAATGGGAGACAAGGCATCAACCCTCGTCTTCATCGACGAGATTCAGGCATACGACCATCTGCTCACCCTTGTGAAATTTCTGATGGAAGACGGCCGGTTCACCTACATAGCAAGCGGCTCTCTTCTTGGGGTCACGCTGAAGAAAACCTTATCCATTCCCATCGGCAGCCTGACAACTCTGCATATGTACCCTCTTGACTTTGAGGAATTTCTCTGGGCGAATGGTGTCGGCCGACTCGCAGTGGATGAACTCCGCCGCTGCTTCGATGAAAAGATTTCCCCGAATGATGCCATCCACAGACGAATGCTCGATCTCTTCAGGAAATATCTTCTCGTCGGAGGTTTCCCCGATGCCGTAAACACGTATATATCAGAACATAATATAGCCAAGGTGCGGGATGTACAAAAGGTGATCAGGGAACTATATGCCCTTGATGCCGCAAAATATGAAAAGGAATCCGCACGCAAACTCAAGATTATGCGAATCTACGAGATGATTCCATCCAATCTTGAAAACAAGAAGAAACGCATCAAGGTTAAGGACATAGAAGGGAAGAAAGGCAAACGCACAAGTGACTATCAGGATGAGTTCGACTATCTCGTGTCATCCGGGGTCGCGCTTGAGGTCAACGCAATAAGCCGGCCGTCATACCCTCTCGTCCAGAATGCGGGAAAGAACCTTCTGAAACTGTATCTCAACGACACCGGACTCTTTACGGGGATACTGTACGGCAACGACATCAGGCCTGTCCTCGAAGACAGACGCTCTGTAAATCTCGGCTCCGTCTATGAGACTGCCGTTGCCCAGGAACTGAGGGCGCACGGATTTGCCCTGTACTACTACGACAACAAGAAAAACGGCGAGATCGATTATCTGATTGACGACACCCAAAATATGTCTTCCACTCCGCTTGAGGTGAAATCCGGCAAAGATTACCTGACTCACAGTGCTTTGGACAAGTTCCTCGCCAACAAGGACTACGCAGTCCGGCAGGCATACGTCCTGTCAAACGAATCCGAAGTCTTCGAAAAGGACGGCATCACCTACATCCCGATATATTTCGTGATGTTCTTTGAACACGATGTAAGGCTCGCGCCGGAAGATTATTATTTCTGAAAACCGATACATTGTAACGCCGGTCTTGCCTTGCCAGTCGTGATGTTCCCCACGCCTAAATTCACACCGGTACGCGAGAGAAACGCTACTAATACGTTCTTATGGTGGCTAAACATGGTATTTCTTACTGCAAAGATTGTGTTTCCAATAATTATTCGTATTTTTGCAGCGTCAGTTCCCACCAAGCCTCTCAACGATGCTCAAATGCGTGGGGCTTTTTTTATATATACGTTTATTCTCAAAATATACTAATGAAAACATTACCGCATTTTACGAAACATTATATATTATATGGCAGAGAAAGAATTGGTGGTTCTGCTGGAAAGACGTGGCCTTGTCATTACTGACGAAACCAAAGCGATACGGTATTTGGAGAGTATTGGGTATTATCGTCTTTCCGCTTATATGTACCCATTCTTGAAAGTTCCAAAAGAAACCCATCAGTATAAAGAAGGAACAACTTTTCAGCAAGTGCTGAATCTATATCGCTTCGACAAAAAGTTGCGTATGCTTCTTCTTAATGAAATTGAAAAAGTTGAGATAGCCGTTCGCCGTGCCATTATGAATATTCCTGTGCAGATGACCGGAGATATTTATTGGCTGACAAATTCTGAACATTTTGCCAACCAAACAACTTTTCAAGAAACCAAGAACACCATAGACAAGGAATATGAAAAATCAACAGAAGAGTTCGTCAAGCATTTCAAGCATAATTATTGTGACCCGTATCCCCCAGCATAGATTTTGGGAGAGTTGCTGACAATGGGCAATGTGAACATGGTTTACCGTAATCTGAAAGCAGACAAGATGCGTAAACGCATCTCGCATTACTTTGGCTTGCAACCAATCGTCCTGGAATCATGGATAACATCTTTGACCTTGTTGAGGAATGCCTGTTGCCATCATTCAAGAGTGTGGAACAAGGTGAGTTCAATAAGGCCTGTTTCTCCAAAAAGGATTGCACATTCTTGGATTACACAGCCATCAAACCCTCAAAGAGTATATTTCACTATCTGCATCATCAAGTTTTTTCTTGATATCATATCACCTAACAATGATATGTCAGGTAAGATGCACACGCTGTTTTCCGATTATCCAGAGATAAGTCCGGAATCTCTTGGTTTCCCGAACGGGTGGGAGAGCGAACCTTTATGGGCACAACGATGAGGGAGAAAAAGGGGAGTAACTTGCAACTGACGTTGTTGCCAACCGACAACCTTTTCCACAATCTGTTGATGCTTCCTTGCGCAGGTTCTTGGGAATGTAAAGACGACGCACCTTGCCACCTTTACTGTAAAGGTCGAGATAGCCGACTTTGACATGTTCTGCCTTGATGTGAAGGAGTTCACTGACACGAGCAC
>CAVEXN010000021.1:0-42682 GCA_963620035.1 Oscillospiraceae bacterium
CCACCACGTTGGGTCCGTCATAGATGAACAGCGTGTCGGATGGGTGTACGTTGAAATGGTTCAGGTTGATGGTGACTTGCACGGCAGACTGTGACGGGTCCGTAGAGTTGGATTGGATGGTCAGCCGGTCGTCCCGGTTGGGGGTATAGTTGCCGTTTTCGCCGCCGCTGTCAAAAATGGTCAGGGCACACCCTGATTGGGGGCTGGTGGCAGACCCTAAAATGAGTGTTTGGGCATTGGCAAATGCCAATCCGCATACGAACAGAATAAGTAGAGCTATCTTTTTCATGTCTGTGTTGTTTTCTTTTGTTGTTTTGATCCTCAAGCAGATATTTCAATGCGGTTGCGTCAAAATCCTTGCTTTTCAGTGTTAATAGACATATTCCTTAAGGTTTGCCGTCTCGGCGGCTTCGTACGCGTCCTTGGAGAGGATCAGTATATAGAATCCTGGCGTGCGGAGCGGCACGACGTTTGTCCTGGTTTCGTCCTGCGGTAAATCGTACAAGTTGTAATTTACGAAGCCTGAACTTATAATCTCCGCCTCGTCGCTGGTCACGCCCTGTTTGGCGTAGGTTTCCAGACTTTGGAGCATATTGACATCCCCGTCGTATTTGGTGGCGACACGTACCATATTGGTGAGGCGGTAATTGAGCCGGAAGAGGCGGGCGAAGTCGTTGTTGTACATATCCTCGATGTCTTGAGGTGAAAACTGTTCGTACATCCGTTGGTTCAGCACGAAATCGCTTTTCGGTTTGCTTCGCTGTGCAGAACAGGCGAATACGAAAGCGGTCATCAATACGGTCAAGATAATTTTCTTCATAATACTATATTATTTTAAATAAGCGTGCAAAGATAGTAAAATATCGTTTGTCGGATACTCCCGCGCATCCATATTTACAAGTCGTGAAGGAAGGCGCGGATGTTACAAGACTGTACATTTTTTTATTGACAGGCAAATGAAAAGGTGACGAACTTAAAAAATAAACAGACGTAACGGGTGTATAGAAAAAAGCGTATCTTTGCAAACTTTTTGAAGTGAAAAGCCGCAAGTGGACGAGAGAAGCAGGGAGGATGCTTGCAACTATTTGATTTTCACGGACTGTAATATAAATGACGGGCAGATAGAGGGTGGCGGTGAAATTATGGTTTGAATGGTTCGGTAGTTGCACTTTTGCTTCAGAAGTGCGATTTTTTTTATTTATACGGAAAGATAAAATGAATTAATAACAACAATTAAATTAAATTGTAGGGATGAAAAAGATTAAAATTACGCAGGTAAGAAGTGCAGTTGACAGACCTGCCCGCCAGAAAAGGTCATTGCAGTCATTGGGATTGCGCAAAATGCATCAAACGGTAGAGCACGAGGCAACCCCTCAAATCATGGGTATTGTCGATGCGGTCAAGCATCTGGTGTCCGTTGAAGAATTATAATGAAATAAAAACAAAAGACTTTTGAAATTAACGACAAGATGGAATTACACAACTTAAAACCAGCAGCAAATTCAACGAAAAGCGAAAGAAGAATAGGTAGAGGACAAGGTTCGGGCAAGGGCGGCACTTCTACGCGCGGCAACAAGGGTGCGCAGTCACGTTCAGGTTACAGCCGCAAGATCGGTTTTGAAGGCGGCCAGATGCCAATATACAGGATTCTTCCCAAAAGGGGGTTCAAGAACATCAACCGTGTAGAATACAATGCGGTCAACGTCAGTGCATTGCAGAAGCTGGCTGAAAAGAACGTAACGGACATTGACAAGGATGTCCTGGTTGCCAACGGTCTGGTCAGGAAAACAGACCTCGTGGCCATCCTCGCCAAGGGTGAACTGACGGCAAAGGTCAATGTTAAGGCTGACAAATTTTCCGCGAAGGCCAAGGAGATGATTGAGAAGGCCGGCGGAAGCGCAGTGCTTACCAGGGAACCCGCACAAGCCGAGTAGTTTTTAATTTAACCGAATCCTCAGATGAAAAAATTTGTAGAAACCATCAAAAACATCTTCAGGATTGAAGACTTGAGGAAACGCATCCTCTACACGCTCTTCATCATCCTGATTTACCGCTTCGGCGCGCATGTGGTGCTCCCGGGCATCAATCCAGGCGGGCTTTCCGCATTCTCCAGCGCAGCGCAGAAGGGACTTCTCGGAATGCTCGACCTGTTTTCGGGCGGAGCGTTCTCCAATGCCTCTATCTTTGCGCTCGGTATTATGCCCTACATCTCGGCTTCCATTATCATCCAGCTGATGACGCTGGCCGTCCCTTATTTCCAGCGCCTTTCCAAGGAGGGCGAAAGCGGCAGGAAGAAAATCAACCAGATTACCCGTTACCTTACGGTAGTGGTGCTGGCCATTCAGGCTCCCGCTTATATCGCCAACCTTGTGAACCAGTTTCCAGCTGCCGTCGCTCCCTCTATGCTGGAACACCACATCCTCGGCTTTACAGCTTTCTCATTCTGCGCTTTCATCCTGTTGATTGCAGCCACGCTGTTCATCATGTGGCTGGGCGAAAGAATTACGGACAACGGCATCGGCAACGGTATCTCTATGATTATCATGATCGGTATCATAGCCCGATTCCCCTATGCTATCAAAGCCGAATTCGTGGCCCGTATTTCTGAAATGAACGGCGGTCCTATCGTATTCATTATCGAAATCATTATGATGATGGTGATCATCGGACTCTGCATTTTGCTTGTGCAAGGCACACGCCGCATACCCGTGCAGTACGCAAAACGTATCGTAGGCAACAAACAGTACGGCGGTGTCCGCAATTACCTTCCGCTCAAGGTCAATTCTGCCGGTGTCATGCCTATCATCTTCGCGCAGGCGATTATGTTCATTCCGTTGACATTTGTGAATGTGACGACTGAAACCACGTCTGGTTTCTGGAGCAGTTTCATTGACTATAACCGCTTCGGATACAATGCCGTGTTCTTCGTGCTGATCATCCTTTTCACGTATTTCTATACGGCTATCACGATAAATCCGCAGCAGATTGCCGAAGACCTCAAGAAAAACGGAGGATTCATTCCCGGGACGAAACCCGGAAAGCAGACAGCAGAACTTATTGACAGAATCATGTCGCATATCACACTGCCCGGTTCCATTTTCCTCGGCATTGTGGCCGTGCTTCCCGCAATAGTGCGTCTGTTCGGCGTCAACCAGCAGTTCGCCCAGTTTTTCGGCGGCACCTCGCTGCTGATTATGGTGGGCGTCGTGCTCGACACGCTGCAGCAGATTGAAAGCCACCTGCTGATGAGACATTACGACGGTTTGACAAAATCCGGCAGAATAAAAGGCCGCATGGGCGGTGTTTACGGAGGTTGATCCCGGTATGATGTTCAGAAGAGTGAAATACAAGACCGATTCGGACTTCGAGAAGCTCAGGAAAAGCGCTCAGGTCGTGGCAGGCACGCTGGCTGAAGTGGCCAAGCACATCAAGCCTGGTGTCCCTCTTACGTACCTCGACCAGATTGGCGAAGAGTACATCTGCGACAATCACGCCATCCCATCTTTCAAGGGTTTCGAGGGCTTTCCGGCATCTTTGTGCCTTTCAGTCAATGACGTAGTCGTCCACGGCATTCCTAAAAGCGGGATGTATCTTGAGAACGGCGACATCATCTCCGTTGACTGCGGTGCAATTCTCGACGGATTCCAAGGTGACTTTGCCTACACGTTTGCAGTCGGTGAGGTCTCCGAGGAGGTGCGTCTACTGATGGAAAGGACGAAAGAGTCGTTGAACCGAGCCATAAAGGTAGCCATAGCCGGCAATACCGTCGGCGACATCGGCCATGCCGTTGAAAGCTATGTGGGTCAGTTCAACTACGGTGTTGTAAGAGAGCTCTGCGGCCATGGCATAGGGAAAGAGATGCACGAAAGACCTGACATCCCTAATTACGGGCATCCGGGACATGGTGATGTTCTTCAAGAGGGGATGTGCATCTGCATTGAACCTATGATTACTTTGGGCTCCAGGAAGATATATATTGAGAAAGACGGATGGACGGTACGTACTCAAGACCACAAGCCCGCAGCCCATTACGAGCATCAATTGGCTATCACTTCCCACGGCACAGAAGTGATATCTTCCTATAAGTTATTAGGCCAAGCAATCGGAACGGACGAACTATATTAAAATCACAATAAGGAATATGGCAAAACAATCATCATTCGATCTGGACGGCGTAGTCACCGAGGCACTGGGAAATGGAATGTACCGTGTACGGATAGAAAGCGGCCACGAGATAATCGCTCATCTCTCCGGAAAAATGCGTCTCCATTATATCAAGATTCTCCCGGGCGACAAGGTTCAGATAGCCATGTCTCCCTACGATCTGACGAAAGGCAGAATCACATTCAGGTATAAAGCATAAATTCACAACATATCATATTAAAGAACTGAAAATTAAACAATAAACAAGCAAAAATGAAAGTAAGAACATCAGTCAAGAAAAGATCCGAAGACTGCATTGTGGTCAAACGTCACGGGGTCGTTTACGTGATTAACAAGAAAAATCCGAAATTCAAACAGCGTCAGGGATAAAAATTATTAAAAACATAAAACATAAAGTAATATGGCAAGAATTGCAGGTATTGATTTACCTAAGAACAAGCATGGTGAGATCGGTCTGACTTACATTTATGGGATCGGCAGAAGCACCGCCCAGAAGATTTTGACGAAAGCCGGTATCAGCTGGGACAAGAAGGTAAATGAATGGAACGATGATGAATTGGCAGTAATCCGTGGATTGGTAAATGAGATTAAAGTAGAAGGTCCTTTGAGAAGCGAGGAGCAGATGAACATAAAGCGCCTGATGGACATCGGATGTTACAGAGGTATTCGTCACCGTCTCGGTCTTCCAGTACGAGGCCAAAGTACAAAGAACAATGCACGTACACGAAAGGGGCGCAAGAAAACCGTCGCTAACAAGAAGAAAGCGACCAAGTAGTAACTAAATCAGTACATGGATAGAGAAATCATATAGCTATGGCAAAAAACACAAAAACATCCAAGAAGAAAGTTGTCAGGATCGATGCCTCCGGAAAGGCTTTCATTTACGCCTCTTTCAATAATGTCATCGTTTCCCTCACAAATAATGACGGTCAAGTCATTTCCTGGTCATCTGCAGGTAAGATGGGTTACAGAGGTTCCAAGAAGAACACGCCGTATGCCGCACAGATGGTTGCCCAGGATTGCGCAAAGGTTGCATACGACCTCGGTCTGCGCAAAGTCAAAGTTTATGTAAAGGGTCCAGGACAAGGACGCGAGTCTGCTATCAGGTCTATCAACACGACAGGTATTATTGTCGAGGAGATTACAGACGTGACTCCGCTTCCCCACAACGGCTGCCGTCCTCCGAAACACAGAAGAGTATAATTTTCAATCCGTATCGTTAAAACTAACTAATAGATAAAACAGAATTATGGCAAGATATACAGGACCCAAAACAAGAATCGCAAGAAAATTCAAAGAGCCCATTTTCGGGCCAGACAAGAATTTCGAGAGAAAGAACTATGCTCCGGGTCAGCATGGTCAATCCAGAAGACGTTCCAAGCTTTCAGAATACGGGATGCAGCTTCAGGAAAAACAGAAAGCCAAATACACTTACGGTTTGCTGGAGCGCCAGTTCCGCAAACTGTTTGCATTGGCAGCACGCAAGAAAGGCGCAACCGGTCAGAACCTGATGCAGCTTATCGAGTCTCGTCTCGACAATGTTGTGTTCCGTCTTGGGATTGCACCGTCACGCGCCGCAGCACGTCAACTTGTAAACCACCGCCACATTTCCGTCAACGGAGAAGTATGCAACATTCCTTCCAGACTTCTTGTTCCCGGTGACACTGTCGAGGTTCGCGAACGTTCAAAGGCTCTTGAAGTCATCACCGATTCCCTCAGCGGTAAAGCCATGAATTCAGCATGGCTCGAATGGGACGGCAACCTTATGGTCGGCAAATTCATGAATTATCCACAGAGAGAGGAGATCCCGGAGACCATTAACGAGCAGTCTATCGTCGAGTTATATTCCAAGTAATAGATTAAAAGCCGGTTAAACGGTTATTCGCGAATCTGCAAGCCGCTTGAACGCGTAACCACAGGACCTTTTAACCGTTTAATTTCAAACATCAAACAACAAAAAAATGGCAATTTTAACATTTCAGAAACCTGACAAGGTTATCATGAACGAGGCCGACGATTTTCATGGCGTATTTGAATTTCGTCCCCTGCAGCAAGGCTACGGTGTGACGATAGGCAATGCGCTCCGCCGTGTACTGCTCTCATCCTTGGAAGGCTTTGCTATTACTTCCATCAAAATCGAAGGCGTAGCTCAAGAGTTCTCTTCGATTCCAGGTGTTATGGAAGATGTAACGGATATGGTGCTCAATCTCAAGCAGGTACGCCTGAAAAACAAGATTGAGAACAACAATACCGAAAAGGTTACTGTCGTCGTCAGCGGTCAAGACACTTTCAAGGCCGGAGACATGAACCGTTTCCTCAACTTCTTTCAGGTGCTGAATCCTGACCTGCTCATCTGCCGAATGGAGCCTTCTGTCCGTTTAGTGATGGAAATCACGATTGACAAAGGCCGCGGCTATGTGCCAGTTGAGGATAACCGCTTTATACATGACGGCATCGATGTGATAGCAATCGACTCAATTCATACCCCGATCAAGAACGTGAAGTACGTGATTGAACCCTACCGCGTTGAACAGAAGACGGACTTCGAGAAACTTATTATGGAAATAGAAACCGACGGTTCTATCCACCCGAAAGAGGCTTTGAAGGAGGCCGCCAAAATCCTGATTCAACATTTCGCGCTGTTTTCCGACGACAAGATTTCCCTTGATGTTCAGGAACAGCCCACTGAAACTGAAGATTTCGACGAGGATTCGATGCTCATCAGACAGATCCTGAAATCTAAACTCGTAGATATGGACCTTTCCGTGAGAGCTTTGAACTGCCTCAAGTCAGCAGAGCTTGAAACCCTCGGTGATTTGGTCGCCATCCATAAGGCTGACCTTCTCAAATTCCGCAATTTCGGCAAGAAGTCTCTCGCCGAACTCGAAGATCTGGTTAAGTCCAAAGGACTGGAATTCGGTATGAATGTATCAAAATATAAATTAGATAAGGATTAATAACAATGAGACACGCTAAAAAAATTAACCATTTAGGTAGAACAGATGCCCACAGAAAAGCGCTGATGTCTAATATGTCGGCATCTCTGATAATGCACAAAAGGATTTCCACTACTTTGGCCAAAGCAAGGGAATTGAGAAAATATGTCGAACCGCTCGTTACGCTCAGCAAACAAGACACCACCCACTCCAGACGTATGGTGTTTGCTAAACTTCAAAACAAGTATGCCGTGACGGAGCTTTTCCGCGACATCTCCCAAAAGGTTGCCGACCGCCCCGGCGGCTACACCCGTATTCTCAAGACCGGCTTCCGCAAGGGTGACAATGCAGAGATGTGCATCATCGAATTTGTTGACTATAACGAAACCTATACCTCTGCTTCCTCTGCCAAGAAATCGACACGCACTCGCCGCAGCAGCAGAAAGTCTGCCAAGGTGGATGAACCGGTTCAGATCGAAGAAACCGCACAGGAAACGGCAGAATAGATATCAATACAAGGTTGATTCCTTGACTTTTCACAACGACCGAAAGCATATCGTTCAGGATATGCTTTCGTTTTTTTATCCTCAAACCATAATACGAATCAGTCCCTTGTCATCCATATTTTTTTCTTGCATTAGTTAGGAAAAAATGTATTTTTGCACGCTCCTTTTGCAGTGCGGCAATTACTGTTCTATCCTGCCATTGTAATGTCGCTTTAACTGGAGAAAGGAAATCGAAAACCAAATTGACAAAGATGTTAGAGTCCACAGAACCAAGACCGAAAAGAAGAAGAATTAATGCCGGGAACGACCTTCCTATAGCCACCTCCAACAACAAAAAGAAGACCATCAAGGTCAATCTTCCGGATAAGAAACAGCAGCCTCTGTTCAAGGATCAGTCTGATTTTGCTGATGCAGACAAGAATATAGTCGAGAACGAGGAACCTGTTATTTTTGCCAATCCGCTTCCGCCCGAAGAGAAGCCCAAAAGGAAATACAGGACCCGAACATCAGCGCCAGCCGAAGAGAAGCCCCAAACGGCGATGCCCCCTAAGTCAGAGTCTGAAGCCAAGCCGGATTTGGTTGCTCCGTTGTCAGCACAAGAGCAGCCCGTAAAGCGCAAAAGAGGTCGTCCAAGAAAAGTGGACGTGGCGGCAGCAGCACAACAGGCAACGGCAACAGAAACGGCAGGTACGGAAGAGACGCTGACAAGGTCTGAACAACCGACAGACAAACAAGAGGAGCCAGCAAGGAAGCCGAAAATTACACGGAAACAGGTTGAAGCAGAGCCGGAACCGGCAGCAGAACAGACCGCCGTTAAAAAAACCGGACAGAAAGTTCAACAAAAGGCAGAGGTTAAGGAACAGGACGAACTGCAACAGTCAGAACTTGACCCGAACGACGGTACGAGAATTCTGAACGAACAATTGGCATATTTGGAAGATTCACAATATGACGGGTCTGTCATGGCTGAAGGCGTACTTGAAATCACCAGCGACAATTGTGGCTTTCTTCGGTCGTCAGATTACAACTATTTGACCTCGCCCGACGATATTTATGTTTCGATGTCGCAGATTAAGCTTTTCGGGCTCAAGAATGGCGATACCGTTTATGGCGCCATCCGTCCGCCCAAGGCCGGCGAAAAATATTTCCCGCTCACCAAGGTAGAAAAGATCAACGGCTGTGACCCCGAAGACATACGCGACCGCATTCCGTTCGACTATTTGACCCCGATGTTCCCGAATGAGAAGATAAAGATTACGGGGCACTCTTCACGCGACATTTCCACGCGTGTCATTGATCTGTTTGCCCCGATAGGCAAAGGGCAACGCGGTTTGATTGTGGCTCAGCCCAAGACTGGCAAAACTGTGCTTCTAAAAGACATCGCTAATGCTATTGCCTATAACCATCCCGAGATTTATCTGATAATCCTCCTTATAGATGAGCGTCCCGAAGAGGTGACGGACATGCAGCGCAGCGTTAACGCCGAGGTGATCTCTTCCACGTTCGATGAGCCGGCAGAACGCCATGTCAAGATTGCCAATATGGTGCTCGAGAAAGCCAAACGTATGGTGGAATGCGGTCACGACGTGTGCATCCTGCTCGACTCGATCACGCGTCTTGCCCGCGCATTCAACACGATGGCGCCGGCATCCGGAAAGGTGCTCTCCGGAGGCGTGGAGGCCAATGCACTACAAAAACCGAAACGGTTTTTCGGTGCGGCCAGGAATGTGGAAAACGGAGGCTCGCTCACGATTATCTCTACTGCTTTGATTGATACGGGCTCGCGAATGGACGAGGTGATATTTGAGGAGTTCAAGGGCACAGGCAACATGGAATTGCAACTCGACCGGCGTCTTTCTAACAAACGTATCTATCCCGCCGTGGATCTGGTGGCTTCCAGCACCCGCCGCGACGACTTGCTGCAGCCAGCCGAAACTTTGCAGAAAGTCTGGATCCTGCGCAACCACCTTGCCGACATGACGACTATTGAAGCCATGACTTTCATCAAGGAAAATATGGAGAAGACGAAAAACAATGAGGACTTCCTGAATTCGATGAACGGATAGAATGGACAATCAGAACAAACACCGTCTTTTTATCCCGAATAATCTCTATTGCTTCCTCTATCTGCCCTTCTTGCTGATGACGGCTTTCATGACCGCCAATTGCTCAGGGGCGAATGCAGACCACAGTTACGCCGAGGTCGATGTGTGCCGGGATACCACATCAGCACTTGCCCGTTCATTGGAGCAGTTCGCCGACGATATGGGAGAGGCTTTGAACGGCACGATGATTGTCGCTATGCACGACACCATTTTGGTGGAGCGGGCGTACGGTTTCCGGCAATTGTATAAGGAAGCGACCGGATACGGCAACTTGTCGTGGAACCGGTTGGCGGAACTCAAAAACGAACCGTCGAACCGGATGACAATGACAACGTTGTTTGATCTGGCTTCTGTATCAAAGCAGTTTACGGCCGCTGCCGTGCTTAAATTGTGCGCAGAAGGAAAAATCCGGCTTACGGACTCTTTGGGCAAGTATTATCCGGGTTTCCCTTATCATAAAGTTACGGTAAAACAATTGCTTACGCACACCTCCGGCATCCCTGAATATTTCAATTTCTCGTTCAATGTTTATGACACTACGGTGTTTGTCACAAACCGGCAGCTGCTGAAGGCATTGGTGTATCAGCGTTACCCGGTGATGTTCGCCGGAGGGTCAAGGTTCCGATATGTGAACACGAATTATGCTATCCTGGCCGACTTGGTGTCGTTGGTGTCAGGTGATACCTTTGAAAGCTATGTGCATGAGCAATTATGGAAGCCAGCCGGCATGAAAGATGCGATGTTCTTCACCGAGTTGGTGGACTCTGAAGCCGAGCTAAAAAGGCAGCATATATCCATTGCCGGCAACAAAGAGTATGTTTCCGTGTCGCCGAAAGAGGATTGTGCCCAATTGCCCCTCGCCCGCGGCCATTGGCGCAGCGGCGCGTTGGCGCAGTATGACAGGCTCAACGGCATATTGGGCGATAAAGGCATCTATGCCAGCGCAGAAGACCTCGTGAAGTGGACGAATGCTTTTTACATGAAAAAAGAAATCATACCTGCCGAGTGGGTTGACGAAGCCGTGAAATGTCAAAACCGACTCACTGACGGAACGGTTCCGGCAGATTGGTATGGATATGGGGTGAGGATGGAAGAAAAAGAACACCACGGCATAACCATCTATCACGGAGGACTTTGGGACGGCTTTCACAATGTCTGGCTCTATCGCCCCTCCGACGGACTTACGGTTGTTTTTTTGAGCAACTACTATAACCGCGCACACATCGGCAAGTGCGACGAGCTGTTGGACCTTGTAGATAGTGTTAAACGGAACAGATAGCTTATCCTTAATGAATACGAACTACCATACCCACAGCCTTTACTGCGACGGGAAAGACCCGCTGCCCGCATACGTGGAAAAAGCCGAGGCACTTCATTTCACGCAACTCGGATTCTCCTCGCACGCATACGTTCCGAATACGGATTTCGGCATCTCTAACGAGAATCTTCCGCTTTATTGTCAAGAGATAGACAAACTGCAAGAAAAAACTGATGTGATGCTGCTCAAAGGGTTGGAGTGTGATTTCATCCCCGGAATTTCAACATCATTTGACAAACTCCGCCATGATTACGGCCTGGATTATGTCATTGGCGGTGTCCATCTGGTGCGTCCCCCTCACAGTGACCGGCTCTGGTTCATTGACGGCAGGGAGGTGACAATCTATGACGACGGACTGAAAGCACTCTTCGGCGGTAATGTAAAGGCCGCTGTCACGTCATTTTGGGAGCAGACTTTTGAGATGCTTGAGACCGAACATCTTGACATTGTCGCGCATCTGGACAAAATAAAGATGCACAACCAGAACCGTTATTTCACCGAAGACGAGAAATGGTACCGCGACTTGGCAGAGAAAGCCGTCAGGCTTGTGCATCAAAACGATGTGGTAATGGAGATAAACACCCGCGGCATCTACAAGAAACGGTGCAATTCGTTCTATCCCTCAACGGAACTGCTGAAGTTGGCACGAAAATATGACATTCCTGTTGTAGTGAGCACCGATGCGCACAAAGCCGATGAGATTGCGCTGTTAGGCGACGAGGCTCTGCTCGAACTGAAGCGTTGCGGCTTTGAAAATGTGGTACACTATGATGCCGAAAAGGGCAAGTTTGTGTAGCAACTCCGTAAACCATAACGAGCTTAGATTTAAGACTTTAGTGCGTTGCGAACAAAAATGAATGTGGTATTTAGAATTTAGAGCGTTATGCGCAATTCACACCCAAAAGTCTCAAGTCCGCCCGAGGCTCGTGCGTTGTTTGAAAACGCATTTTTTTGCTGGAAATATCAATTTTGCACAATATTTGTAAAGCCAAATCAGTTATTAAAACGTTTTTTTTATTGATAAACAGATTTAAACTATAAGATTATGAAAAAGACAGTTACAGTGAACCTTAACGGCAAGGTATATAACATAGACGAAGATGCCTACGAACGTTTGAAACAATATCTTGATGACACCGAAAGTCGTGATACTTCCGAAGAAAGAGAACAAGTAATGCAAGCGACGGAAGCCAAACTCGCCGACTTTTTCGACAAGAAGCTCCATAGCCGCCAAGTTGTCGAGTTGGCCGATGTGGAAGAAATCGTTGCTGCGCTTGGACAGCAAGACAACGGGAAGGCTGCTGAACCCTCGGGCCCGTTCACATCCACCTATTCTTCGGAAACGGACGGTTTTATGGGGAGCGCAGAGACGGCATCTACAGGCGATGCGGAACAAGATGAAACGGAGGTGGAGCAAGAAAATTCTGCGGTTCAAGACGAAACGTTTGCAGGGCAAGAAAGCCCCAAAACACCTGATGGTCCTGAAAGGAACGAAGAGCCTGACTCTTTAAGCAAGGCTCTCAGAATCATTGGCATCGTGTTTGCCGGACTGGCCGGGCTGACACTGTTATGTTCCGTGTTGGGCATTGTTGTGTTGTTGCTGCTGAAAGCGTTTGGGGCTGCGCCGTGGTTAGACATTGCCCCTGCCGGAGTGGCGTTGCTGGTCAGTTTCGCCGTGTTTCAGTTTTGCCCGGGCATCGTGTTGGCAATGGTGTGTTGGCGTTTGGGCAAGCCGTCCGAAAAACGGCGGTCGAGATGGCCGTTCTGGGTGCTGCTTGCGGTGTGGATAGTCTCCATTATCGCGATGATTGTCAGCGGCGTGAAGACTTTCCGGCAAAGCCACAGTCTTGTCAAGGATTCAGGGGTGTTCGAGGAACTGACAGACAAACGTCCTTTCTTGAAGTTAGGCGGAACAGCGGTAAGCGAATGGCGCAACAACGGTGACTTTCACGCCATAGATGCGGAAGATGCGGTGATTATAAGGTTCAGGCAAAGTGACACCTGCTCTGTTCGGGTGATGGCTCCTTCGAATACGGTGAGCAGCGTACGGACCGACATCCGGGGTGGCGTTCTTTATATTCGCAACGAAAACTGCGCACCAGAACTTCGGCAAGACATTGAGGTGTTGGTGTGTGCACCGTCCCTCGACCAGTTGAAACTGTCGGAGTCGTGCTCGTTCAGAAGCGAGACCCCTGTAAAGCTGAGCCGTCTGGACTTGGAAATCGACGAAGCCTCTACCATAGTTATGTCCGGCGAGGTGTCAAAGTTGAATGTCAGAACGGAAGAGGAAGCCAAGGCGGACCTGACGGGGTTGGCCGTAGGCAAGGCGGAAGTACGTGCTGATGAGGCATCGAGCGTCAATCTCGGCCAAGTGGACGACCTGCGCATCCGTACCAGCGGGGCAAGTACCGTCACCTTCAAGGGACGTCCGAAACGTCTGCAGCGGTACAGCAGCGATTTCATGGTGGTGGGGTGGGAAGAATAGGACATTTTTAGGCTATAGACGAATAAGTTCCTATATCACAGTCGGACTGGCCTTTGGCAATTGTTCTTTTTAAGAATAGATTACCAACAGTGCAAAATAGGAATGGATCATGCTGGAATTGAAGAGAAAGGGTCAACAAACGATAAAACCATGGAATACAAAAACAACATTCAACGAAAGGGAACCGACTCGCAGATTGTGCTCTATCAGCCGGACGAGACGATAACCCTTGAGGTGAAAATTGAAGACGAAACGGTATGGCTCACGCAAGCCCAAATGACAACGTTGTTTCGAACAACCCGAAACAACGTAACAATGCACATACGCAATATTTTCAAAGAGGGAGAACTGGAAGCGTTGGCAGTATGTAAGGATTCCTTACATACTGCTGCGGATGGCAAAAAATATCTTGCAAAATTCTATAACCTTGATGTTATAATATCTGTTGGATACCGTATAAAGAATCCGATAGGAACACGTTTTCGGCAATGGGCCAATAAGGTAATCATGCAGCATCTTCTGCATGGTTATTCTATTAACCGTCATCTTATTGCATTGCAAGAGAACATAGACTGTCGTATGAAGTGTATAGAGGATGTTCAGGCCAAGCAACAAAAGCAACTTGATTTTTTTTATCCGGACTTCTGTCCCGCCCGCCGAAATGGTTTTTTTTGAGGGTGGTTTTTATGCAGCTCGTGTTGCCGTTGAGTCTATCGTTCGTTCTGCAAATAGCCGAGTAGTCATCATTGACGCATACGTCACTGCGCTGACGCTTGACATTCTTCAAGTAAGAAAGAAAGGGGTAGAGGCCATTGTCTATACAGAAAGCCTAAATCAGCGAATGTATCGGCTGATGGACGAGTATGACCGTCTTTTCCCTGATTCACATATTGAGGAACGACATTGGCGCAAAAAATCTCATGATTGTAGGATAGTCGCTGACAACAGTCTTTATCATTGTGGGCACTCCTTGAATGCCAACGGCGGGCACAAAATTTCTGCCATTGTCCTAATGGGAACGTCTCCCGAGGTGATATTGGCGCAAGTTGAACCATAAAGATTCTGAATTATAACAGTTTCTGTAAGAATTTTATATTTAAGATGTTAAAAAATAGAAATGACATTATAGCACCGTCACCTATAAGGGGCAGCCGCGGCGGATACAGCGGTACAGCAGCGACTTCAAGGTAGTAGGGTGGGAAGAGTAGCGCCCGCCCGCATTACAGGCCATAGAGCAGGAATCCGGCCACGCCGCTGAGCAGGATCAGCAGGATAGGGCTGGCCTTGAACCGCACCGATGTGAAGCAGACGGCTGCGAAGATGGCGACGCTGCATAGAAACTGCCTCGGGGCGTCACGGAATGAGCCGAAGGTCTCGGGGGTCATCAGCAGCAACGCCGCCGCCGCCACCAGCCCTACCACCGTGATGCGGAGCGTCTGGAGCACCATGGCTACGGTGGGGTTGTCTTTGTGTTTCATCAGGAAACGGTAAACCACAAACATCAGCAATACAGGCAGCAGCACGACGGAAAATGATGCAAGGAACGCACCTGCGATGCCGAGCCATACAGGATACCCTGCTTTAACTACGGCCACATATCCCGTGTAGGTGGCGATGTTGATGCCTACCGGTCCGGGCGTAATCTGCGACGTGGCCACAACATCAGTGAATTCTTGCGTCGTCAGCCAGCCTTGCTCTTCTACCACCTCGTGCTGTATGAGGGCGGTCATGGCGAGCCCGCCGCCGAAACTGAAGATGCCGATCTTCAGGAAAGTGAAGAAAAGTTTCCAGAAAATCATGCATTCCCCCTTTCTTTCTCTTTGACTCTCCCGTAAACCAGTCCGCCGGCCAAGGCCGCCAAAACGATCCAGGTGGGAGAAACGCCAAGCAGGTAGATGAGAACAGCAGCCGCAACAGGAATCCAGCAGTTGCGCCAGCGGATGCCGGCAGTCTTGGCCATATTGAACACCGGGGCGGCAATCAGTGCGACAACGGCGGGACGGATGCCCTTGAAAACGGCTTCAAACATGGGATTGCCTTTCAGGAAATCGAAACAGGTGGCAAATCCTAAAATGATAAGGATGGGCATAAGCACATTACCTATGATGGCCACTATAGACCCTGAAACACCGCACAATTTGTAACCGATGCCGGTAGCCATGTTGACGGCGAACACGCCCGGCAAAGCCTGCGAAACTGCCAGAATGTCCATGAACTCTCCGCGGGAGATCCACTTCCGAGAGTCCACAAGTTCCTTTTCCATCAGGGGAATCATGGCATACCCGCCGCCTATCGTGAAAGTGCCTATCTTGAAGAACGACCAGAAAAGTTGATACATTTTTGCCATCTTTATAGATTTGGGCGGCAAAAGTATAATTTTTGCGGCAGCCTATCCAAAACAGATTTTTGTATATTGCGCCGCTTTTAAAAAAAGAAAGGAAAATAGTAGAATTGAAACTGAAACTACTTGATACTATATGAGTTACGGAAAACATACAATTGTTTCAAATTTCGTTTTAATAGCATTTCTGTTCGCCGTTTTTTCCAATTCTGTTCAGGCAGCAGAGGAAGAGGCCTTTGATGCGGGGCCGTTCATACTGGAACATGTCACCGACAGTTACGGTTGGCACATCTGCGGTTCGGGCGACAAGAGCGTAACCGTTCCGCTGCCCGTGCTGCTCATCGACAACGGCCATTTCGTCGCATTCTGGTCCGACAAACTGCACCACGGCGAAGCGGCATACAAGGGTTATGCTATGGGCTGGGGCGACAATAAGGGCAGCATCGTGAAACTGTCTGAAGACTATACGGGACACCTTGAAGAGGGGATTGAGTACCCCGTTGACCATGTCTGCAAGATTGACATTTCCATCACAAAGAATGTTTGCGCGCTCTTCATATCGCTGATACTGCTTGCTTGCATTTTCCTTACCGTAGCCAGGAGGTACAAAAAGCAACCCATCGGGGTGCCGCACGGCATTCAGGCCCTGGTAGAGCCGCTGGTCGTTTACATACAGGACGAGGTCATCACCCCATCGCTCGGCAGCAAGTCGGACAAATACGCGCCGTTCCTGCTCACGCTGTTCTTCTTCATCCTTTTCAACAACTTGATGGGCATCATACCGATATTCCCCGGCGGCGCAAACGTCACAGGCAACATTGCCGTCACTGGCATCCTTGCGCTCATCACGTTCTTTGTCACTAACCTCTCGGGAAAAAAAGAGTATTGGAAAGACATTTTCAACACGCCCGGAGTACCATGGTGGCTTAAGGTGCCCATCCCATTGATGCCGTTTGTAGAACTGGTCGGCATATTCACCAAGCCTTTCGTCTTGATGGTCCGTCTTTTCGCCAACATTACGGCAGGGCATATTATCATCTTGGGTTTCATCTCACTGATATTCATTTTTGGGCAACTGGCTCCGGCCATCGGCTACGGCGTTTCGGTGGTGTCGCTGATATTCTATGTCTTTATGGGTTGCCTTGAACTGTTGGTGGCTTTCATTCAGGCATTCGTCTTCACGTTGTTGAGCGCCATGTACATAGGTATGGCTTGCGGGGCAGGTGAGGAGGAAGAGCATCAGGCCGCATAATCAAGTATAAAACCTTTTTACTAACTAAAAATAAACCAATTATGTCACTCTTAACAGTATTATTGCAAGCAGCATCTGTTGCAGTCGGATACATCGGCGCCGGAGTCGGTGCCGGCCTCGCTGCAATCGGCGCAGGCCTGGGTATCGGCAACATCGGCAAAGACGCCATGTCAGCCATCGCCCGCCAGCCGGAAGCTACCGGCAACATCCGTACCACAATGATCCTGGCTGCCGCCTTGGTCGAGGGTGTGGCCCTGTTCGCCGTTGTGGTTTGCCTGCTTATCGCAATCAAGTAATTCAAGCAGATGTTTCTCTGCGGTTGGCAGAGAAACATCGCTTTCTTTGTCTATCGAAAAAACAAGAACAATTATGGAATTGATAAAACCTTCATTCGGACTGATCTTCTGGATGCTCATAGGCTTCGGCATCCTTTTCTTTATCCTTGCCAAATTCGCCTGGCCCGTCATCACCAAAAGCATTGCCGCACGTAACCAGCATATCCAAGACCAGCTTGAGAACGCCGCACGCGTGCAGGCAGAACTTGAAGGCATCGAACAGAAACACGCTCGGATGATGGCTGAAGCCAAAGCAGAAAGAGACGAAATCCTCAACGAGGCAAGGGTCATCAGCGAGAAACTGAAGGACGAAGCAACCCAGAAGGCCAACGATGAAGCACAGCAGATTATCGCGAACGCCAAACAGACTATCCAAATGGAAAAGATGAAGGCTATCACTGACCTCAAGAACGAAATCGCCAATTTCTCCATTGACATTGCCGAGAAAGTGCTTACTACAGAGCTCTCCGACAAGAAGAGACAGGAAGAGATTGTGGCCAAGTGGGTATCTGAAAGCCAACTCAACTAACACACGAACCTACGCTAACATCCTCCGCATATTGATAGAGGATGTTTATTTTTGAATACGATTTAGATTTATTAACAAATATAATTAATTGAAAACCATTATTATGAAAAAAGCATTTAGTGTTGTCGCTCTTTCATTCCTGTTAATGTTCACCGCTGTAGCCCAGCCGCGCGCCATCGGCGGCCGTTTAGGCACGCTGGCAGAGGTTTCGTATCAGCATACTACACGTGCCGGACAGATGATAGACCTTACTGCCGGCGCTTCCAACTTTTTCTTGACATCAGGCTATGCGGAGGTCGCCTGCATGTATGACTGGATTTTCAACATTGCTGGTTCGTGGAACTGGTATGTCGGGCCTGGCGTCGGAGCAGGTTACTATTGGCATGGCTATGCTGACGGCTACAGCCACTTGCGTCTGGCCGTGGGAGCGCAGATCGGCATCGAATACCAGTTCGGAATCCCGCTCAACATCAGCCTCGACTGGCGCCCGATGTACAATCTGATGTTCTTGCACAGAACCGACGGTGCCGAACGCGGACTGTATTACGGTGACCTTTATGGCATTGCTGTCGGTGTGCGCTACAGATTCTAAACAATGACTTTCATAGACACCCATTCGCACCTCTACAGGGAGTATTATTCGGAGAACCTTGATGAGGTGGTTAAGCGTGCCGTGCGTTCAGAGGTCAAGCAGGTGATCCTCGCTTGCGTCAATGCTGAAACGCCGGCTCAGATTGCCGAGGCGGTAACCCTGTATCCCGACAATATGTTCGCATTGGCAGGCCTTCATCCGCAGGACGTACGCGACAACTACGAGGCTGACCTTGAAATAGTGAAGACCCATGTCGGAGACCGCAACATTGTGGGCATCGGCGAAACGGGACTTGACTACTATTGGGACAGAACTTACGAGGAACAGCAGAAAGCGGCCTTCAGAAAACAGCTACGTTGGGCGCAAGAACTGCAGTTGCCGCTCTCGATGCACATCCGCAACGCCTATCCGGACGCAATCGAAATCCTTGGTGAGTTCAAAAGCGGAGAACTCTCAGGCGTGATTCATTGTTTCTCCGGCGGTATTCAGGAAGCCAAGTGGGCGATACAACACGGCTATGCCATTGGCGTGGGCGGCATAGTGACATTCAAGAACAACAAACTCAAGGAGATGCTTCCGGAGATTGGACTCGAGCATGTTGTATTGGAAACGGACGCCCCCTATCTTGCGCCCATGCCGCACCGGGGAACGCCCAACGAGAGTTCCTATATCCCGCTCATAGCGCAGACCGTAGCCGACGTTTTCCGGGTTTCCGTGAAAGACGTGGCCGACCAAACGACAGAAACGGCCCGCCGTATTTTCAAAAAATTGCCGATGGAATAATAAGAGCCCTGAAAATCAGTTATTCTCTAACAACAGAACAGCAACGTACATCATTTATCATATATGTCAGAATCAATCATTTTCACCCCATGTCAAATAGGTCCAGTAATTTTGCGTAACCGCACCATCCGTTCGGCCGCTTTTGAGAATATGGCATACGGTAACAAACCCTCTGCCGACTTGTTCAATTACCATACGGCCGTTGCCAAGGGAGGCATCGGAATGACTACGGTGGCATACGCCTCTGTGTCACAGAGCGGCCTTTCGTTTGACGGACAGCTGTGGCTTCGCGAGGAGATAGTCCCGGAACTTAAAAAGCTTACGGACGCCATACATGCCGAGGGCGCGAAGGCCTCCATCCAGATCGGGCATTGCGGCAATATGACCCACCGCACCACCTGCGGGTGCAAACCGCTGTCGCCGTCCGGACGGTTCAATCTCTATTCGCCCACGTTTACGCGCAAGATCACTGTTCCGGAGATTGACCGGTTGGTTGAAGACTTCGGCAAGGCCGTTGACTTGTGCCGCCGTGCCGGCTTCGACTGCATAGAGGTGCATGCCGGACACGGCTACCTTATCAGCCAGTTCCTTTCGCCCTATACCAACCGCCGCAAAGACGAGTACGGCGGGTCTCTCGAAAACAGGATGCGTTTCATGAAACGGGTCATTTCGCATGTCGTGGAAGAGGCCAAAGACGATATGGCTATTGTGGTCAAGACCAATATGTATGACGGTTTCCGAAGCGGCATGCAGGTGGACGACTGCATCAAGGTGGCACAGGAACTCGAAAAACTCGGCGTCCATGCACTGGTGCTTACTGCCGGCTTCGTCAGCAAAGCCCCGATGGAGGTCATGCGCGGCGCAATGCCCATCAAAACGCTGGCACATTATATGGATATGCGCAAATTCTGGTGGCTCAAACTGGGCATGCACCTCGGAGGGCGCATCGTCATCCCTACCGTGCCTTACAAAGACGCTTATTTCTACGATACTGCTATGCGTTTCCGTAAAGCCTTGAAGATGCCGCTGATTTACGTGGGCGGTATGGTTGACAAGAAAGATATGGAAAAGGTGCTTGATTCAGGTTTCACGGCATTTCAGATGGCCCGCGCACTGGTGCGTGACGCGGATTTCGTGAACAAATTGCAGTCGGGCGAGCTTACCCGTAGCGATTGTGGACACTCCAACTACTGTATCGGCCGCATGTATACGCTTGAAATGAAGTGTCACCAGTGCATGGAGAAGAACGCGCTGCCGTGCAAACTTCAGAGGGAGATTGAAAAGGCTGAAAAAGCCGTGCAGAAATCCAACAAGAGATGCTGAAAATACTGATTGTGGACAGAGTACACCCTTGCCTTTCGGAAAAACTCTCCGAAAAAGGGTTTCTTTGTGAGACAGACTTGACCTACGACTATGACTCGTTCCTTTCCCGCCCGGATGATGTGGAGGGGCTGGTCATCCGAAGCCGTTTCGTCATTGACCGTGCCATACTGGAACAGAAACATGCGTTGAAGTTCATTGTGCGTATCGGTTCCGGGGTCGAGAATATTGACGTGGCTTTTGCCGAGAAGCGTGGCATACGTGTGCTTTCCACGCCTGAGGGCAATGCCAATGCGGTGGCGGAACACTGCCTCGGGCTGTTGCTGTCGGCACTGCGCCACATTACTGCTGCCGACCGTGAGGTGCGCTCCGGCGAGTGGCTGCGTGAGAAGAACAAAGGGACGGAACTGCATTCGCACCGGTATGGCATCATAGGTTACGGGCATACGGGCGCGGCCTTTGCCCGCCTGCTGCACGCTTTGGGCTGCGAGGTCTATGCTTACGACAAGTACCATCCCGGAAACGCGAACGGTGATGCTGTCATGGTTTCCTTGGAGACGCTGATGCAGACATGTGACGTGGTGTCGTTGCATGTCAATTACATGCCCGAGAACAAGTATCTGGTTGGCAAGGCTTTCATAGACAGGATGTCATCACCGTTTGTACTGATAAACACGTCGCGCGGTTTGGTGGTCAACACCGCCGATGTGGCAGAGGCATTGCAGAGCGGAAAGATAACTATGGCTTGTCTTGACGTGCTGGAATACGAGAGCACGCGGTTGAAGAACCTGCCCAAAGAGGCGTGGCCGGCGGCCATGAATACCGTAGCGACATCGGAGCGCGCCACACTGACGCCGCATGTGGGCGGACAGACCGTCGATGCCGAACTGCGACACGCACAGTGTGCCGCCAACAAAATATTGGAACTCTACGCATAGCAGGTGCGTGATGTGAACCTCGTCAGCCACCCGGCAGGCAGTGCTTGTCTGGTGTGTGGCATTTGAAGTTCATGTCTGTCAATGTCGGGGAAAATTGAATTGAAAGTTGTGCGTGTATTAAATGTTTCGTACTTTTGCACTTGTTGAAGACAAGAAACATTAAATCTCATAAGTCTCAAGATATGTTCAAAGAGTTCAGACAAATGCAGTTTGCGGAGTACAACAAGGGGTAAAATGGAGAGAAAGAAAAAACATACCGTACAAATTATAGAAGGTGTAGACCCGGGATTGTTCGGACAAAAATATTCAAGTCGAGACTACCGGTATGAAGACTCATGGGGAAAGAACCAATTCAACAGTTCTTTTCCTGCTTCTCTTGTTGCATATATGGGAAGTAAAGGTATCGACCCTATATTCATTTGTACAAACAAGAACAATGAAGTTGTTCATAAGCACATCTCATCTTCAAAACTTTTGGGGATAGACCCACTTAGTGATGAAGCCTACTACGATTATGAAGCTGGCTATTATCCCTATGAGCAATACTATACTGCCAGTAAGAAGGAGAAAATTGATTTGGTGATGATTAACAGGACGACCCAAAGTCCTGTAAGTGGATTGGAAGTCAAACTCACAACTCTTCCTGACAATACTACAAAGGATTTACCAGATGCAGACTATGGAAGCGAGATTGTTGTACGTTCACCGACAATATTGTTTGTTGCATGTAGCATTTGCGCTTGCTACGATTCACCAAGAGGCAAGAACAAATTGCATGATATTCTTAATACCATTGGGCAAGAAATAAAGGATTGGAGCGAGATTCGCCAAGTCGTGCCCCACTACAATGAAATCAAAGAAGCTGTTTTGGCAGTATCAAGCGACTTGGCTAACAAACAAGTACCCTTGATTATGCAGCCAATATGGAAAACTGATAGAAAACTTACTGACCTTGAGGAAAATTGCCTTGATGTATTTGTCTGGTCGAACCTGGCTGTCATTCAAATGGCACTTCGTGAGACTTCGTCTGACGATGATATTTCGCGAAACCAACGAACCATCATATGGTTGTACAAAATGTTGTGGGACTTCGCCCAGTTTGGAAAATTCAACTATACAGACATTGTCAACAGTCTTTCCTACAAGTACAAAACAGACAAGGCTTTTGCCATTAGTGGCAAGTTGACAAATCCATTCTTAAAGTGTTCAGAGTTGGAGAAGCCACGTATTAGTAAGTTTGAAATCAAGAATATCATTTTGGGAGATGGACAAAAACTCTTACGCCCGGAAAGAAGATTCGATGCGTATCTCGTTAGTCACCCGGAATTGTTTGTGTAAAATGAAAGTAGTAGATTTGTTTTGTGGTTGTGGAGGGTTGAGCCTCGGATTCGAGAAAGCTGGAATGAACGTCGTTGCAGCATTCGACAATTGGATTGATGCATTGGCTGTTTATCGAAAAAACTTTTCTCATCCAGCAATACGCGCTGATTTAATGAATATAGACGATTCCGTCAAGGCAATTCGTCCATACGAACCGGATATGATTATAGGAGGTCCTCCATGTCAAGACTTTTCATCTGCCGGCAAACGCGACGAAGACAACGGACGTGGAGACCTTACCGTTTGCTATGCAAAAATCATCTCGGAAATACGTCCGAAATGGTTTGTTATGGAGAATGTTGAGCGTATCTTGAAGACAAAAAAACTCCAAGATGCACTCAAAATTTTCAAGAATGCGGGTTACGGCCTCACATATACTGTTCTTAATGCAGCCCTATGTGGCGTTCCACAAAAAAGAAAGCGCTTTGTGATGATTGGCAAACTTGGGGCAGAAGATGACTTTATGAAAGAAGTTCTTATGGAAAAGTTATCCGACCATGAAATGAGTGTTGCTGAATATTTCGGGGACAAGTTGAAAATAAAGTACTACTATAGGCATCCACGCAGTTACGCACGTCGTGGTATATTTAGTACTTCTGAGCCTAGCGCAACAATCCGTGGGGTGAATAGACCTATGCCCAAAGGTTACACATTGCATCCTGGCGACCCCGTAAAGTCTCTTGAAGGAATACGCCCTCTTACTTCATTGGAAAGAAGTATGATTCAGACATTCCCCGAGGATTTTGATTTCAACGGCACGAAAACGAATATAGAACAAATGATAGGAAATGCTGTCCCCGTCAACTTGGCATTTTATGTTGCAGACGCCATTTTCAGATGTTCGGGAGAAAAACGGAATCTTGATGGGAAACACAAGAAACCTGAAAAACACGAATTTGTTTGATATTGCAAGTGTTTGATGTTGAATGTTGTGACAGGATGGTAAAACCAATCCTGTTTTTTCTTACTTTTGCCACCTAAAAAAACGAACATTATAACGTGACGAAAAAACAACAGCATTTCCATAGAAGAATAGAATTATCCAACGTAATATCCATAACAACATATAGAAAGGAATGGCGCAAGGAAAACAAGTAAGAAACGGCAAGGCTTTCGAGTATGCCTTGGCAATGGTATATACGGAGAAGTTACGTTCTGCAGGTATCAGTGTGTCTATAGATGAAGACAGCAGCCTCTTGACAGCCAAAGGCTATTTCGAACAATTTGCCGAAAAAGAGCGATTGAGGTTTCGTGAAGCTGCCATCCAAACCTTCGACACGCTCATTCGTCTCGAACCAGGGCTGACAGTACAGAAAAATTCGTCAGATTCGTTGCTTGTACACTTAAACAGTGACAGTGAGGGTGAGGACGGCGACGTTCGTGACGTGGTTTTCCGCCGCCTATCGCCCTCATGGGAAATCGGTTTTTCCGCCAAAAACAACAATGATGCCGTCAAACATTCTCGTCTTTCATCGGTCTTGGATTTTGGCAAATCGTGGTTGGGCATTCCCTGCTCGCAAACCTATTGGGACGAGGTTAGACCTATTTTCAATTACTTGGAAGATGCGAAAAAGTCAGCATTTGACGTGGGAAGACCTTGGAGCGGAAAAGGCAACAAGAGTCTATTCTCCTTTGTTGAAGGCATTCCGAAAGGAGTTGCTTAGAATCAACGAAACAAGTCTGCAAGTTCCACAGATGTTAATCAAGTATCTCATCGGTGCCTATCCATTCTATAAAGTCATTAAGGATGACATCCACAACCTTGTGGTGGTCAAGGCATTCAATATTCAAGGGCAACTGAACAGACCAGTAAACGGAGTGAAACCACAATACAAGACTCCGCAAATCAACCTGCCAACGAGAATCGTGGAATTTGAGATGAAATCCGACTCCGACAACACGCTCAACATGATACTGGATGGCGGTTGGGAAATCAGTTTCCGCATCCACAACGCCTCAACCATGGTGGAGAAATCATTGAAGTTTGACATCAGACTGCTCGGCAACCCACCCATTCTATTCACCCAACATTTATTTCAGACCCCATTGACAGAACCAACAAAACAACAATAGATAAATGGCTCTAATCAGTTTATTCAGTGGAGCGGGAGGCTTGGACTTAGGCTTCCACAAGGCAGGTTTCAGAACTGCCGTAGCCAACGAGTTCGACTCAAAGATCTGCCCCACTTTCAGATACAATTTCCCAGACGTTTGTCTGGTGGAGGGAGACATCCGTAACATTGACGAGACGAGATTCCCAGGCGGAATCGACGGAATCATCGGCGGTCCACCCTGTCAATCGTGGAGCGAAGGAGGCGCAAAGAGAGGCATTGATGATCCAAGAGGCCAGTTGTTTCGCGACTACATCCGCATATTGAAGCATGTGCAGCCCCTTTTCTTCGTTGCTGAAAACGTATCGGGAATGCTCGCCCCTCGCAATGCCAAAGCTGTGGAGGAATTCTTGGAAGACTTCCGTAGCGCAGGCGTAGGCTATGATGTGCAGTTGAAGATGCTCAATGCCAAGGACTACGAAGTGCCGGAGGACCGAGACCGAGTCTTCTATATCGGTTTCCGCAAAGACCTTGGCATCAGTGACTACGCCTATCCATCCCCCGTGGAGCCTCGCATCACCCTCAGGCAAGCCATCGGTGATTTGCAGGACAGCGCTATCCCCGCCCTTGAGAAGAACCACACCAACGGCGATGCATGTCTGGTATCCAACCACGAATACTATATAGGCGGCTTCTCTTCCATCTTCCTCTCACGCAACAGAGTGCGAGGATGGGACGAGCATGGATTCACCGTACAGGCAAGCGGCCGACAATGCCAGCTCCACCCCCAGGCGCCGAAGATGGTCAAGATAGACAGCAACCAACAAGCTTTCGTGCCTGGCAAGGAACACCTCTACCGCAGGATGACCGTGCGGGAGGTAGCGAGGATTCAGACGTTCCCCGACCATTTCAAGTTCATCTATGATGACGTGAACATGGGCTACAAGATGATAGGCAACGCCGTGCCCGTAAACCTCGCCTACCACATCGCAAAGAGTATCAGGGAAACACTCGACAAGCACGGCATCAAGTACGGAACAGAGGACGGTGCCGTCGTGGAAAATTGCTGGAATGCTTTTGCCGGCCGGGGGGGGGGGGGGCAGGCAAACCTTCATCGAGTGGTGATGAAAGTACTTATCTGCCACAAGATGCTTTTTTCGTCCCCTCGCCCTTGAATTGCCAAGGTCAAGGAACGGAGCAAAAAACTAAAAAACATTGCAGTCTTGACAAGACCCGAAGCCACAGAATGGAAAAACGGAAAATGTAATTTGCCAATTGTCACGGCGGACGACTGCGTATGCCGCCATTTTATAATCTATACAAAGTAACACTAAGTCTATGAAAAATTATCTGAAAGTCCTCATCCTGGCCGCAATGATGCTGCCGGTTGCAGGCAAATCGCAGGATAAGCCTGCAAGTCCGGTCACCGACCCCGACGTTTCTGTCGTCTATTTCTGCCGAGAAATCACACCGCAGAACATCCTCCGGCTTTACGAGGCCATGAATGTGGATCTGAAAGGCAAAGTGGGATTGAAAGTGCATTTTGGCGAACGCGGAAACGAGAACTTCCTCAATCCAGAACTGCTCAGGCCGCTCGCCGAAAAGGTCAACCCTACGTTTGTGGAGACTAATGTGCTGTATGTCAGCGACCGCCGTTTTACCGACAAGCACATAGCCCTTGCCAAGGAGCACGGTTTCACGTTCGCGCCCATTGATATTCTTGACGACAAAGGCGAAAAGAATTTCTCTGCCGAGGGTATGGGACTGAACCATTTTACCGGAGTCAAAGGCGGCGCTGCATTGGAGAACTACGACAGCTACATCATCTATTCCCACTTCAAGGGACACGGCTCGGCAGGATTTGGCGGCGCCATCAAGAATATCGGTATGGGGCTTGCCTCACCCGGCGGGAAGATGGCGATACATGCGAATGCCACACCAAAAGTGAACAATCCCGGCCAATGTTTCCATTGCAACAGGTGTGTGCAGCAGTGCCCCGCCGTGGCTATTTCGGTTGACGACCACGGCCCGGTCATCGACACCACAAAATGCATCGGATGCGCTAAGTGTATAGCCGAATGTCCCAAAAAATTGTTCTCGCCCGACAATTCCAACTATAGCGAGACGGTCTTTCTGGAGAAACTGGTGGAATACACCAAAGTGCTTACCGGCGTGCGCCCGATGGTCTATATCAACGTGATGGCCAATATATCCGAAGTGTGCGACTGCGCTGCCCGAGCCCCCAAGCCTTTCCTTGCAGACATCGGTGCGGTGGCCTCTACCGACATCGTAGCCATTGACCACGCCTGCCACGACCTTGTGGCGACCGCCCAAGGACAGACCGAGGCTTTCCGTGCCAAGAACGGTGTGGCAGCCCTCCACCAACTCGAATATGCCGAGAAACTCAATATGGGCCACAACAAATATGTGCTTATAGACATCGAGACCGGCGAACGCATTACAATCGAACAGGCCGTAAAGCAATAACAAAAAATATCATAATGCAAAGGTATTTAATAAAAAAATATTTACTTTTGCATTATGAAAACGAAATTGGATTTTACGCAAGGAGAGAAGGCGGCAGCGATAGCGCTGCTCGCCTTCATTGTTGTATCATACACCGTTTATTTCCTCTATGATGCCAAGGCGGACACGACACGCTGTTTTGATGCGGATTTATCTATGATAGAGGAATTTAACAGAAAGCAGGACTCTCTGAGGCAGACTCGTCAGCAGGAACAAAGATCGAATCGGCAAGGCTGGAAAGCCGACACTATACCGAAAGGGAAGAACAAGCGTCAGCGGTTATACGACATTGTGAAGATTGACCTTAACAGGTGCGATACGAGCGACATTATGACGGTGCCGGGTTTCGGCAGCAAACGTGCCGCCAAATTGATTGAGTACCGCGAACGCCTAGGCGGTTTCTACGACCTTTCGCAACTCAAAGAGGTGTATGTGCTTAAGGATATGGACAGTGCCTATATTGCGCAATATTTCATGGTCGGTCCCGGAACGGTGCGTCGGATCAACATCAACGAGGCAGACTATGCGGAAATGGTCAATCATCCCTACTTTGACGCGTATCTGGTCCGCACAATCCTCAACTACCGCAGCAAGCACGGCAGCATCGGCTCTGTGGAGGAATTGCAGCAGGTTACGCATGCCTATTCGGAACTGATGCGGCGTCTGTGCCACTATGTCTCATTCTGACTCTGCGGGCAGGTAGAGGTTGGAGTCCCCGTAACTCAGGAAACGGTAGCCGTTTTCGAGGGCATGTGCATATATTTTCCGCCAATGTTGACCTATAAAGGCAGAGACGAGCAGCAACAGCGTGCTTTTGGGCTGGTGGAAATTGGTGACGAGACCCTGCACAAGGCGCGGTTTGTAGGTGGGCAGTATGATGAGTTCCGTGGTGCCGCGAAGAAAGTCGGTGCCGTGTTGATGCAAGTGTTCCAGTATCGCCCCGAGCGATTCCTCGACGGAAACGGCTCGCAGGGCCTCGTCTTCATACACTTCCCATTGGCGTACGGCAAGGGGCTCTGCACGCTTCAGACACATCTTGGCTCCCATAATGAACAGCGACTCCAGCGTACGTGTCACGGTAGTGCCGACGGCTATGCAGCGTTTTCCGCCCTTGAGTGAGGTAAGCAGATGCTGCACAAGTCTTTCTGACAAGATGATTTTCTCTTCGTGCATGAAATGCTCACCGATAGTCTCCCCCGAGACGGGCTTGAAAGTGCCGGCCCCGACATGCAGGGTGACATAGTCCGTGTCGATGCCTTTCTCTGCCAGTGCCTTGAATACCTCCGGGGTGAAATGGAGTCCGGCGGTAGGGGCAGCCACCGAGCCCTCACACTTGGCATACACCGTTTGGTAGCGCAGTTCGTCAGAGGCTTCGGCGGCACGTTTGATGTAGGGCGGCAACGGAATCTTGCCGTAGTGCTCCAGCCACTCGGCAAACGTGATGTCGCGGTCTGGCCACGAGAATTTGACTTTGAAGGTGCTTTCCCGGCAGGGCTCTTTCACGGCAGTCACCGTGACGGTGCGATTCCCGATAGGCACGCTGATTTCGAGCGGATGCTTCCATCGTTTTGCATTCCCCACCATACACTTCCAGACCACCTCGCCCGTGAGGGCAAATGCGGTGGCGGGGTCGGTGCATGGGGCAAGCGGCTCCATACAGAAGATCTCGATGGCGGCGCCGGTGGCGTTATGTACCAGCAGACGCGCATGGATGACTTTCGAGTCGTTGAACAGCAGCAGATGCCGACGGTCAAGAAAGTCGGGCAGCCGGTCAAAGCGGCTGTCGGTGATCTGCCCGTCCCGATAGACAAGCAGCTTGGAACGGTCGCGTTGCGCGGCCGGGAAAAAGGCGATATTCTCCTCGGGCAAATCGTAGTTGTACGCTTCAATCCGGATGTTTTTTTCTTCAGTCAATTTCAGGACAGTGTTGATGGTTTTACAATATAGAAGCCCGTTTGCGCCAAATACTTACGCCTCACGGAGAAAGGACGGCAAAAATAGCAAAATAGATCAGAAGTCAGAACTTGGGTTTTAGAATCACGGCCGGCGCACTCTTCCCACACCAGAACAATGAGGAATGAGGATTTTTTCCCGTTTTTGATATGTTGGAAAAAAGTGTTATGTTTGCACTTTCAAACAGATGAACATTATAAACAGATGGAATATTCCCGTAATTTGTTGACATTCATATATATATATATATATATAATCGTCGGTTTCCCGTCTGCGGTTGTTTTTTCCGTTGCCGCTTTTTCTTTCAAACCGCCCGGATCGCGTTTTTGGTGCGGGGCCGCAACTTTTTTCTCCCCGGCGCACGTCGCGTGCGCCCCATCCCAAGACATTATAATCCTTAATTCCTAATTCCTAATTATACAATTATGAACACTCTTTACAGAACAACACCGTTTCTTCTTCTTGCGCTCTGCCTCCTTGTGCAGACGCCGTTTTGCCGTGCCCAGGCGCCGGCCTTTGTCTGCGGACGCTCCATTGCGAGCGACGTTGACGGCAACATTTACACCACGGTGCAGATAGGCAGCCAGTGCTGGATGCGGGAGAACCTGCGCACCACGAGGTACAGCGACTGCACGCCCATCCCCTTGGGCGCCGAAACGAGCACAGGCACGGCATACCGTTATGCCCCGGACAACAACGAAAGCAACGTTCCCGCCTACGGCTACCTTTACAACTGGGCGGCGGTGATGAACGGCGCAGGGTCGTCGTCGTCCAACCCGTCAGGGGTGCAGGGCATCTGTCCTGCGGGCTGGCACGTGCCAAGCGATGCGGAGTGGCAACAGCTCACCGACTATGTGAGTTCCCAAAGCCGGTACCAGTGCGACGGAAGCAGCAACTATATCGCCAAGGCGCTCGCCTCCACTACAGGCTGGGGAAGCACTTCCACCACCTGCGCAGTCGGCAACAATCCTTCGGGCAACAACGCCACGGGCTTCTCGGCCGTTCCGGCTGGCTTCTACATCGGCTTTTACGTCAATTTCGGCAACGCCGCGGACTTTTGGAGCGCTACCGAGACCAATAGCAGCAATGCGAACTACTGGAACCTCAGTTACCGAAACGTCGGCGTGAACAGCAACTACAGCAACAAGGGCTACGGGCATTCTGTCCGTTGCCTCAGGGACTGAACGAGACGTCAGTCTTTTTCCGTCCTGCGCGCCGGAGCCGGGGCTGACGTAAGACTCTTTTCGACAGGCGCACAAGCCCCGGGGCTGACGTAAGACTTAAGACTTATGATGAAAGATGGAACAACATGCGTAACGCCTCTAAAGTCTGTTTCGTGCGGCAGCCGGGTTGTTCCCATGAGTTGTAGATTATTTGTTATTTTTGCGCCATAATTGCCGGCTGCCATCATGACGGAAGTCGGCCGAACCTAAAAAAAATGCCGCAAATATGTTCACACATCTTCGTTTTTTCGAGTATGAAAACGCGTACAGACACTATACAAAGGCCATGCAGGGCATGAAGCAGTGTACTGACAGGGCTAGCCGGACCAAAATCATAGCCAAGCCGGTGCTCCTCCTTGCCGTAATAAAGCTGATAGAGGAAGGGAAAACAAACAACCTTTTCACCTATAGTGAGATAGAGCCTACATACCGCGATTTGTATGCCCAATGGCTTGCCCATGTGGGGCAAGAGCGGGTTACACCTTTGTGTTACCCGTTCTACTTTCTGCGCAGCGACGGCTTTTGGCATCTCCTATGGAAGAACTCGGAGGTGAAGACGGGGAACCCGTCGGCGTCATGGTTGGAGCACAACTGCCACGGCGCAAGCCTCGACCCCGAGCTGTGGATCCTGCTCGTGGACAAAACCTACCGCGACATGATGGCACAGTTCCTGACCGACTGCAAAATCAGCGAGGCCGCCCCACGCACGCCGTCATTGAAGAGTGTACTCCGCCGCTTCGCCCAATTGCTTATGATCGCGTAGCCGTCGATTATGCACGTTGCCTTCCCCCTCTATTCTTTGATTGCTTGATGCTGTACTGCCGCAGATAGAGGAAACGGAAAAAGAAAAGGAATAAGATGAATGAATGAACAGGAAATGCTATTTTTGCAACCTTGATTTAAGATTCGACAAATCCATGTTAGATACTGTTACCGTTTTAGACAAGACGTTTGAAAAGTTCATTTCGGCCGCCGAGATAGATGAGGCTGTGCAGAAAGTGGCGGACCGCATCAATGAAGACTATAAAGACGACGACCCGATCCTGCTGGTCACGCTCAACGGGGCAATCGTCTTTGCCGTTGACCTGATGAAACGGCTCACCATCAAGTGCCGTCTCACCTGCGTGAAACTTTCCTCATACAGCGGCACGGAAACCACCCGGAACGTGAAGACGCTGATTGGGCTCAACGTTGACCTGAAAGGCCAAAGAGTGCTGATTATCGAAGACATCGTGGATACCGGAACCACATACAGCCACCTATGCCAGATGCTCGAACCAATGGGGCTGAAAGACCTCCGCATCGCCACAATGACCTGCAAGCCGGAGAAATACAAACTCGACTTGCCTGTCCACTATATCGGATTAAATATCCCCAACCGCTTTGTGGTGGGGCGCGGCCTCGACTACGACGGTTACGGACGCAACCTGCCCGATCTGTATCAGCTGAAAACAGACAATTAAAGATGCTCAATAAATAAGTAAGATGGAACAATTAAATATGGTGCTTTTGGGAGCCCCGGGCAGCGGCAAGGGCACGCAGGCACAACTTATAGCCGACAAGTTCGGTTTTGCCCCGGTCTCTACCGGCGAACTCTTCCGCTATGAAATGTCACACCATACAATCGTGGGAGACAAGGCCCACGACATCATCGAACATGGCGGACTATGCCCCGACTCGTTGACGATGGAGGTTCTGCACAACCATATTGTCAAGCATTCGGACAGCAACGGATTCATCTTTGACGGCGTGCCGCGGACGGTCAGCCAGGCCGAGATGCTCGACAAGGACGAACTCTTCCGCGACTTGACCATCAATATGGTCGTATATCTCGATGTGAAAATGCAGGAGGTGGAAAAACGGATCCTCAACCGGGCAAAACTGCAGAACCGTACCGACGACACGCCCGGAACGGTGAAGGTGCGCGTGGAGAATTTCTTCAAGCAGACGATGCCTCTGGTGGAGTATTACCGCCAACAGGGAAAATTGTTCTTGATTGACGGAATGCACGATGTGGAAACCGTCTTTGCAGATATTTGCAGCACCATTGAAACATATCGTAATGGACATCGGGGAGCATAAACGCAGAATAGCGCTGCTGGGCTCCACGGGGTCTATGGGCAAGCAGTCGCTCGAAGTGATTTCGCAATATCCAGACCTGTTGCAACTGGAGGTCATCGCCGCCAACGCTTCCGCCGACTTGCTGATACAACAGGCTTTGCAATACCGTCCCAATATAGTAGTTGCGGTGCAGGAACAGGCCTACAATATCGTGAAAGAGGCTCTCGCCGAGGAGGATATAAAGGTGTTCTGCGGTGAAGAGTCGCTGTGTGATGTGTGTACGATGGACTGTGTGGACATGGTGCTTTCGTGCATCGTGGGTGTGGCGGGGCTCCGTCCTGTGTTCTGTGCCATCGAGAACGGCAAGCAGGTCGCTCTGGCCAACAAGGAGACTCTTGTGGTGGCGGGCGAACTGATGACACAGAAAGCCAAAGAACAGCAGAAGATGATTTATCCTGTTGACTCCGAACATTCTGCCATATTCCAGTGCCTTGCCGGCGAGCATTTCAACCCCATCGAGAAATTGATACTTACAGCCTCCGGCGGCCCGTTTTTCGGGAGAGACAGGGCTTTTCTGGAAACGGTGACTGTGGCGGAAGCGCTCAAGCACCCCAATTGGAGCATGGGCCCCAAGGTGACCGTTGACAGCTCGACGCTGATGAACAAAGGTTTGGAAGTGATTGAGGCACGCTGGCTGTTTGACGTTCCGATAGACCAAATTGAGGTGGTGGTGCATCCGCAGTCGATTGTTCACTCGCTGGTGCAGTTCCGCGACGGCTCCGTGAAGGCACAACTGGGCATGCCAGATATGAGACTCCCGATACAGTATGCCGTCACCTATCCCTTCAGACTCGAGAACAGACTGCCGCGCCTCGAGTTTGCCCAATACACGCAACTCACTTTCACCCGACCTGACCGCCAGACTTTCCCGTGCCTCGACCTGGCCTGCGACGCATCGCGGCATGGCGGTTGTATGCCTTGTGTGATGAATGCGGCCAACGAGATTGCCGTGCAGTGGTTTCTGCAAGAGAAAATACGCTATGTGGATATCCCTGACGTGATTGCCAAGGCAATGGCGCAAGCCACATTCTGCAATCCTGCCTCCGTGGACGAGTATTTGGCCATTGACCGCGAAACGAAACAGCGCTTGCTCAAAGCGCGCGCCTGACCCCTTGCAGAAGATGGATGACAGTGCGATGAAAGGTTTGGTGGTGAAGTCAACGGGCAGTTGGTACGACGTACGTTTTGACGACGGCAATATGATGCCTTGCCGGTTGCGCGGGCAGTTCCGTCTCAAGGGCATCAAGAATACGAACCCCGTGGTTGTGGGCGATGTAGTGGAGACGGCGCAGGAACCTGACGGCAGTGGCATCATCACCGGCATTATGCCGCGCCGTAATTTCATAGAAAGAAAATCTACAAAACTGTCCAAAATCAGCCATGTCATCGCCGCCAACATTGATGTGCTGTTCTTGATGGTGACGCTCAAGGAACCGCGGACATCCCCGGGGTTCATCGACCGCTTTCTGGTATCCGCCGAGGGCTTCCGCATTCCCGTGTGTCTTGTTTTCAACAAGATGGACCTATACACGGTATCCGAAAGGGATGTGGTGGCCAAACTGACACAGCTCTATGCAGGCATCGGCTACGAGACGTTGCACACCTCTATAGTCACCGGCGAGGGCATTGAGGAGTTGCGCCGCAGGGTAGGGCAGAGCGTCTGCATGTTCGGTGGCCATTCCGGCACGGGCAAAAGCGCCCTCATCAATGCTCTTGCCCCGGAGTTGCAACTCCGCACCGGAGAGATCTCGCGGCAGCACCTCAAAGGGCAGCACACCACTACCTTTGCCGAGATGTTCCCGCTGGCTGACGGCTTTGTGGTGGACACGCCCGGCATCAAGGAGTTCGGGCTGATACAGTATTCCAAGGAGGAAATCCGCGACTATTTCCCGGAAATCCGGAAATACAACAACTGTTGCCGCTTCGACAACTGCATCCATGTGCATGAACCCGGCTGCGCCGTGAGGGAGGCCGTAAAACAAGGGGTCGTCTCGCCGTTGAGGTACCAGAACTATCTGTCCATCATCGAGGATGAGGATATGAAACTGACAGACTGGCAACTTGCCTGAACACTTGCCGCAGGGCCCCGTCAGTTATGCCGTTTTTTTCCTATTTTTGCGCCGTTAATAATGCAATACTCGTAAATCATGAATAATGTTTTTATCACAGGTGCCACGAGCGGTTTCGGCGAAGCAATCGCCAGAACCCTGGCAAAACAGAACATCAAGATGACCATTACCGGCCGCACGGAACAGAAACTGCTGCAAGTGGCCGCCGAAATAGAACAGACTACCGGCACGAAAGTGCTGCCGCTGGCTTTCGACGTGAGCGACTATGACGCCTGCGTCAAGGCGATGGCATCAATGCCCGAAGAGTTCAGAGATGTGGACGTGCTGGTCAACAATGCCGGTCTCGCCGTGGAACTCAACCCTATACAAGAGGGTGATGTAGAGGACTGGGAACGTATGATCAACACTAACATCAAGGGACTGCTCTATATCACCCGGCTGATAAGTCCGGGAATGGTGGAGCGCGGCAAAGGCCACATCATCAACCTCGGCTCTACCGCCGCCCATGAGGTCTATTACGGCGGCAACGTCTATTGCGCCACCAAGCATGCCGTGAACGCCCTCACCAAAGGTATGCGCACAGACTTGCTCAAATACGGCATCAAGGTCACGCAGATCTCCCCGGGGGCCTGCGAAACCAACTTCTCCGTGGTGCGGTTCCACGGCGACAAGCAGAAAGCAGACAAGGTATATGAAGGCTATACGCCGTTGGTGGCTCAAGATATTGCCGATGTGGTGGAATTTGTGCTCTCACGGCCGCCGCATGTCTGCCTCAATGAGGTCATCATGACCCCCACAGCCCAGTTTAATGGCGTAATCCATAAACAGCAATAGTCCAACAAATACGACAGGACGATGCAACAGAGACATAAAGACCGGAAACTCTATTTTGACGAGCAAGCTTTCACTACCGAGAAATACGTCATACCTTATATTGAAAAGCACAAAATGTTATGCCCGGAGACGTCGGTGCTGGAAATCGGCTGCGGCGAGGGCGGCAACCTGAAGCCTTTTGTGGACCTTGGGTGCCAATGCACCGGTATAGACTTGAACCGGCAGCAGATAGAGAATGCCAAACGCTTTTTTGCTCCACACCCGAATGTGCATAAGGTGTCATTCATCTGCTCCGACATCTATGACATAACGCCTCCCCCTGCCAATCAGAAATATGATGTGATAATGATGAGGGATGTGGTCGAGCATATCCACAATCAAGAGAAGTTTATGGGTTTCCTGAAAGGTTTTCTGAAAAAGGACGGTGTCGTGTTCTGTGCATTCCCTCCATGGTATATGCCTTTCGGGGGGCATCAGCAGATCTGCCAGAGCCCGACAGTCTCCAAACTGCCCTATATTCATCTGCTGCCGGATGGCCTTTACCGGTTTTTGCTTAAGAAAAACGGCGAAACCGAGGCTACGGTGGACGCACTGCTCGAGATTAAGGAGACAGGCATCACGCTGGAACGTTTTGAACGCATCTGCCACAAAGAACAATACCGTATTCTGGACAAGACATACTTTTTTATCAATCCCAATTATGAGATCAAGTTCCGGCTGAAGCCGAGAAAATGTTTGTCTGTGTTTCGTGCAATTCCCTATCTGCGTGACTTTTATGTGACTGCCGGCTATTATCTGATTGACAAAAACGAAAAAATATGAAAATTATAATCGTAGGAACGGCCTATCCCTATCGGGGAGGACTCACGGCTTTCAACGAAAGGCTGGCGCATGAGTTTGAACGCGAGGGCGACGAGGTGGAAATCTACACCTTCACGCTGCAATATCCCGAATTTCTTTTCCCGGGCAAGACCCAATATACGGAAGAGCCAGACCGCAGCGGCCTGACGATTTTACGGAAGGTGAACTCCTGCAACCCTTTCAACTGGTGGAAGACGGGACGCGAGATTGCCCGAAAGAAGCCCGACCTGTTGGTCGTGGGATTCTGGCTGCCTTTCATGTCGCCGTGTCTGGGCGCCATTTCGCGGGTTGTCCGCAGGAACGGCCATACCAAGGTGGTTTCGGTCTTGCACAACGTGATACCGCACGAGCGCCGCATCGGCGACAAGATGTTCGCCCGCTACTTTATACGTTCTGCCGACGGGTTTGTGGCTATGTCAAAGCAGGTGCTCGACGACCTTGCCCTTTTTGACGGGCAGAAACCGCGCACATTCTGCCGCCACCCGCTCTACGACTATGGCGAAGTGTTGCCAAAGGAGAAGGCCAAGGAGTTGCTGGCACTCTCCCAAGAGGCGAAATACGTGCTCTTTTTCGGTTTCATCAGAAAGTACAAAGGGCTTGATCTGCTGATAGATGCCTTCGCGGACGAAAGGCTGGAAGCACTCAATGTCAAATTGCTTGTGGCGGGCGAGTTTTATGGAGACCCACGCCCCTATATGGAGCAGATCGACCGGCTGGGCATCCGTGACCGGCTGGAACTGCACACCGACTTCATCCCCGACAGCGCCGTGAACCGCTATTTCAGCGCCTGCGACATCGTGGCACAGCCTTACAAGACGGCTACGCAGAGCGGCGTGACCCAAATCGCTTTCCATTTCGGAAAGCCTATGATGGTGACGGCCGTGGGCGGCCTGCCCGAGATTGTGGCAGATGGAAGGTTCGGATATGTCGTGAAACCTGACAGCCGGGAAATCGCTGACGCACTGGCAGATTATTTCACGAACGACCGCGAAACCGCCTTTACAGAGGAGGTGGTCAAAGAAAAGGCAAAGTATGCCTGGCGGAACATGAGCGAGGCCATCAAGAAAACACAAGTTGCAACAGCGCCAGCGAAAGGATATGGCAAATAGTATAGACAAGGAAAGAGCAATTCGCGTTATAGTTAGTAATGCGGTTAAATCATACGCAAATGGTTTCTCAATGCGCCATCTTGCAGAGGTTGACAACGAAAATGGAGTTATCAACATGAAAATTCACAATGTCTTTATTGCGGCATTGGGTCCTGAAATACAGTATTATTCAGCACTGGCACGCTCTCTAGATAGTTCATTGGGTAATATGCTGGAAAGCATGGCGATTAGCATTGCAGAACTTAATTACACTGTTAGTCAACATGTTGAGGGTACTTTGTACAAAGAACAAACAGACTATATTGCAGAATTGCTTGATCAATACAAACGAAGCACGAACCGCAGAGAACCTAAGTTGCAAGATTATCAAGGTATTTCGGAAAGAACAGGTACTGCTGAAACAAAGCGTCATGAGAGTGATTACTATCTGGTTGACGAAGAGACTGGCGTGCACTATCTCATAGAGCTTAAAATCGGCGGCGACCTTGATAATAAAAAAGCTCGTTCTGAAAAAGAAGCTCTACTTGAACAATATTGTATCTTAACCAATAAACTCGGGGAGGAAAAAGTTAAAGTCCTCTTCGCTACAGCATATAACAGATACGGCGAAGGAAAGCCATGGACGCAAGGAAGAGTCCGCCAATTCTTCTGTGAGGAGGAGTTGTGTATAAGCAGCGACTTTTGGAACTTGGTGTGCAAAATGGAAAATGGTTATGAGATAGTGATTGACGAATACAAGAAGAACGCTCATTTTATCAACGAGGCTTTAGATGAAATAAAGGAAGCCTATTTACCCAACGAATAATAATGAAAGATCCCAATTGGCAGAAATGTGTCTTATGTGCAGATAGCAAGAAAATAATAAGACGCATTCCCGATAATTCCATTGATTTCATTTTGGCCGATCCCCCTTATAACCTCGGTCAGCATTCCACTGGCAATATTCCTTTGCCGGGTCGTTCTGCTATGAATAATGATGTCGCAGATTGGGATATGATTGATTTTAATCCCGAAGAATGGGCAGATGAATTTATTCGCATTCTGAAGCCTACGGGAAACCTATTCATCTTTACATCATACAACCAATTAGGACGTTGGTATAATTGTCTTGACCATAAGTTTGATACATCAAATTTTATGGTGTGGCACAAAACAAACCCAGCTCCAAAGATTTTCAAAGCGGGCTTTCTGAATAGTTGTGAAATGATATTCACCTGTTGGAACAAAAAACACACATGGAATTTCATATCACAAAAAGAGATGCACAATTTCATTGAAAGTCCTATTTGTATGCGTCCAGAGCGACTGACTTCCCCAAAACACCCGGCTCAAAAGCCGATATCCATATTGAGGAAGATGATTGAGATTGCAACAAACAAAAACGACATCGTTTTCGATCCGTTTATGGGAGTAGGCTCTACTGGTGTAGCCGCCCTTGAGTTAGAAAGACGTTTTATCGGCGTGGAGTTGGACGAAGAATATTTTGAAGCAGCAAATAACAGAATAAATATGGCATTAAATAAAAACAGCAAACCGCAAAGTTCTTACTACCCCACAGAAGAAAGCACAAGCATGGTACAGGAGCCTTCTGTAGGGATGCAAACCACTCTATTTGCGCTTGACGGATTCTTCGGCTCTAATGTATCTGTAGAACGACCTGTGCTCATAGAGCGGAAATCGGATTTGTCACCTATAATAAAATGGCCAGGAGGGAAAGAGAAAGAATTGAAACATATTATCCCCAACCTGCCTCAATTTGAAAGATATTTTGAGCCTTTTGTCGGTGGTGGTTCTGTGTTTATGGGCATAAACGCAAAAGAACATTATATCAATGATTTTTCTGAAGAATTGATAACACTATATGATTGCATTTCCAAAACCGATAAAAAATTCTTCCAGTATGCGGAATCTATGGATACTTCATGGGAAAATGCCGAACGTTTTTTCCGTAACAACAACGAGTTGGTTGATGTGTACATAGGATTCAGAAACGGACAATTAGACAAAGAAAGTCTAAAGAAATGTATAGACAACTTTTGCTCTACGCAGAAAGAGAGCATCAAAAACATTTTGACTGATGACTTCTCTAATGAGAAATGTATTCTTGAGAAAGAAATGGAAACCAACTTGTTCCACAAGATGGTTCGTATGCATGAGCTTGAAATCAAAAAGCATGAATTGCCTCTCGATGACTTGAACGACAACATTGAAACGGCAATCAAAAGTGCCGTCTACATGAACTACCGCAGCCTATACAACGACAAGGGTATCGCTGAAAGCAATCCTGTTATGCATTGTGCGCTGTTCTTCTTTATGCGCAACTATGCTTATAGCGGAATGTTCAGATACAGCAGCAAAGGCGAATTCAATGTGCCGTATGGGGGAATTGCCTACAATAGTAAACTGCTGAAAAAGAAGCTGGCATATTACAAATCAGAAAATTTGCTGGAACATTTTAAGAACACCAGAATTTTCAATTTGGACTTTGAGGAATTTCTGCGTACCACCCAACCGTCCAAAGACGATTTCGTATTTCTTGACCCTCCCTACGACAGTGAGTTTAGTACATACGCCCAAAATGACTTCACCAAGGAAGACCAAAAGCGGCTTGCGAATTACATGATTAACGTTTGTCCTGCAAAATGGATGATGATTATCAAGTACACCGACTTTATTTACGGACTCTATAATAAGGAAGGCATCAATATCCGAACGTTTGACAAAGAATATCTTGTTAGTTTTATGAACCGCAACGACAAGAAAGTCACACATCTGCTGATAACCAATTATTAAGCGCATGGATAGAAGTTTTTGCCATCTGATATCAAAGCACAGAAATGAGTAGTGCTTTCAGCATTGCTGATGTCCTATTGTAATTGCATCACTTGGTCGTCCTGCACTGACAGAACGCCCTTTGGTTTTCCCAAAGCCTTGCGCTGCTTGTCGCTTTGCAGTTTCAATGCATAGCTCTTGATATTGCTGTAGCGGTAAAGTGCCTCGATATGGTTCTTCTTGATGAACGCTTCGATGGCCTCCGTGCCTATTTTCCTTTCATTTTTTTTTGTAGTTTGCTCAATACCAAGTCGTACGACTCTCTTATCCATCCCTCAATGGTTTCGTTGGGAAATGTATGCTCGATGATGATGTCATTCCAGTGTTTATTGTCTTGCTATGTTGCAGTTCCCCAGGTATTTTTTCTTCCATGTCATAAACCAGACGCCGGTAAGAATTGCGCACACGAAGCTGATGACATAAGACAGGGTCCAGTTAAGGTTGAAACTGTATTGGTCAACGCACAGGTAGCACACGCACACGGCGACCATGAACATACCCGGCAGAAGTGCGATGTAGTATGGCTTGTTCCGTTTTGCCAGATAAATGGCAATGGTGAAGAATGTGAATATGGAGAATGTTTGGTTGAACCAGGCGAAATAGCGCCACAAGACGTCAAACTTCACAAACAACAGGATTATGCTGATGACAAACACCGGCATGCAAATCAATATGCGCTTCAACACCTTGTCCTGTTTTATTTTAAGCGTGTCGGCCAATATAAGGCGTGCGCAGCGCAATGCAGTGTCGCCGGTGGTTATCGGCGCGATGACAACACCGAGTATGGCCAGCACAGCCCCGAACGACCCGAGCCAGCTGTTGCATATACGGTTGACAAAGATCGCCGGGTTTATGGTTCCGCTTTCGTCAAGCATGGCATTGTATATCTTTTCATAGGGGGTGCTGCCGGCCACATCCAGCTCGTTGGAGAACTGCAAGGCAGCGGCCGCCCATATCAATGCAATCACGCCTTCGGTTATCATCGCACCGTAGAACACTCGCCTGCCATAGCGTTCGTTTTTGATGCAGCGTGCCATGAGCGGACTTTGTGTGGCATGGAAACCGCTGACGGCGCCGCAGGCTATGCAGATGCACATGCAAGGGAACACCGGGAGAGTTCCGCCGGGATAGTGGTTTTCAAAAGCGTCGGTTATTTCGGGTATGGGCGTTCCACTGTGCAGGAATACACCCGCAAAAATGCACAAAGCCATGAAGATGAGCACCACGCCGAACACAGGGTAAATCTTTCCGATGATCTTGCTGATGGGAAGCGTTGCGGCTACCAGATAATAAAGGAATATCACAACTACCCAAAACAAGTAACTGTTGCCGACAAGACCGTCAGTAAGGTTGGCAAGCAGCCCCGCCGGGGTCTTCACGAACACCGCCACAACAAGTATCATCAGAAACAGGGCAAGATAGCGTTGGGCGTTGCGCGCGAAACTGCCCATCTCGTCGCCTACGATTTCGGGAAGCGAGGCCCCGCCTCGTTTCAGAGAAATCATGGCAGCCATGTAGTCGTGGGCGGCCCCGCCGAAAATGCACCCGAAGACAATCCATAAATAAGCCGACGGACCGAAGAGCAGGCCCTGTATTGTTCCGAATATCGGACCAGTGCCGGCAATGTTGAGGAATTGTATGAGAAAAACCTTCCATGTAGGCATCGGGATGTAGTCAACCCCGTCTTGCATGGCGTAGCACGGCGTGATGCGTTGGGCATCGGGCTGCATGACGCGCTCGACAACCTTTCCATAGATGACATATCCCAAAACAAGACATATCAGACTGGCAATAAATGTGTACATGACTGCTTTTAGAAAAAATTTTGCAAAATTACTTTTTTTTCTGCCGAACAGGCAAAAAATCTTTGGAAAAAGATGCTTGAAAACACTTTGCCGCCCAAGGTCTAAAAAAACAAAAGGGCATCAATGTCGAAAAATTAACAACCCCCGTACCTTTTACAAGGATTGTCTTGTTGGTTTCACAAATCGGAACGAACAGAAAGTCACGCATTTATTTATAAGGCAATCTCTAATTGTTTATAATTGACAATCAACCTTTTACGAGTAAAAAACGCCTTGAAACCACACTTATAAATCTCATTTGAAGCACAAGCCGG
>CAVEXN010000022.1:0-39059 GCA_963620035.1 Oscillospiraceae bacterium
CCGGCTTGTGCTTCAAATGAGATTTATAAGTGTGGTTTCAAGGCGTTTTTTACTCGTAAAAGGTTGATTGTCAATTATAAACAATTAGAGATTGCCTTTAGACTTTAGAGGCGTTACGCATATTGTTCCAACTTACATCATAAGTCTCAAGTCAGCCCTGGACTCGTGCGTGGGACGAAAAGAGTCTTACGTCAGCCATGCTCCCTGATGGTTCACTCCTCAGCATATACCGTCAGTTCTATGAGCGCATTCTGCAGGGCGTACTCTGTTTCGTAGGCTTCGTGCAGCGCCTTGCGGTATATCCGGCGTTCCAGTATGTAGTCGATGAGCGAAATCTCGCCCTGTTCCAAGGCTTTGAGCAGCAAGGCGTCTGTGTTCAACGACGAGAGGGTTGCGCGGTACTCGTCCAGCAGTCCTTTCAGACGTTCCATCTCGAGGTACTTGCTCTTCAGGCTGCTGTAGTACTGTGTCCGTAGGTCAAACGCCTCCGACAGCAGGGCGGTCTTCTCGGCCATGGCGCTTTTTATGCTCCGGCTGTTGCTCCACAAGGGCAGCGATATGCCGACTCCGATGCCTTGCAGCACTGCCCCGGGCGTGTGTTCGCTCTTGTAACCCACCGACAGTCCCGGTGCCCACAGCGACTTGCTCAATTGTATGCGCCGCCGGTTGGCATCCTGCCGTGCCTGCAGCTGCTGCAACGATGGGTTGAACGGCTCGATGCGCCGGTACCAGTCGTCAAACGGTTCGGCTTCGGGCGCAATGGGATAGACGGTGTCGGGCAAAACTACGGGCTGTCCGCCGTTCATCTGCACCAGTTCGCCCAGTAAGGTCTCTTGCTCTATGCGGTTGTTTTCCAGTTCTTTGCGTGCAGACAGCAACTCGAGGCGCACCTTGTTGAGATCCAGGATGCTCTTCTCGCCTTTGTCGAACATCTGCTGGTAGGCTTTCTGTATGGTCTGGGCAGTCTCAACATGGTATTCGATTTCTTGTTGCATTATATTGCAGTAGATGAGCCTGATACAGCGTTGGCGAACCTCCGCCAACAGGTTCTTTCGATCTGTGGCATAGCGCATTTCCGCTTCCTGGGCTTCGGCATCGGCAAGTTTGCTGCGGTAAACGTAGGCGGTAGGGAAGTCGAGACTCTGCGTCACATTGAGGTCGATGCGGGGACCCTCCGACTGCGGCGAGCCCCACAAGTAACCGAATTCCACTTCGGGATTGTCGGGGAGTATGCCGGTGCGACAGGCCGCCTTTGCGGCATCGGTATGCGCACGCATGGCTTTCAGTTCGGTGTTGTTGGCTTCAATGTCGCGTAACACGGCGGCATAGTTCTGCGCATGCCCTGAAGCGGTGGCCAACATTAACATGAGTATGAGAATGGTTCTGTTTTTTGTCATTGTCTCTAATTTATATTGTGAAAAATGATAATCGAAGTTCTGCCGCCGACGGCGGCAGAACTTCATGGCTATTCGGCATCGCCGCTCTTGCCCGGATGGGGAAATCTCTTCCGGTACCATTCGTACATGATGGGCATAATATAGACGTTGAGCAGCGTTGAGGTGACAAGGCCGCCGAGCACTACCACCGCCATAGGGCTTTGGATCTCGTTGCCAGACTTGTCGCCGTTGAAGATCAGCGGGATGAGGGCGAGCGCCGAGGTGAGCGCCGTCATCAGGATAGGGTTGAGTCGGTCAACGGAGCCCTCGACGACGGTTTGGCGTAGGGGCAGGCCGTCGAACTGCAGGTGCTCGTAGCGCGAGACTAACAGCACGCCGTTGCGCACCGCAATGCCGAACAGCGTGATGAACCCGATGATGGAGGGTATGCTGACCGTCTGCGAGGATACCGCCACGGCAAACACGCCGCCAATCATGGCCAACGGCAGGTTGACAAGGATCATGGCGGAGAGTTTCACGTTCTTGAACTCGCCGTACAGCAGCAGGAATATCACGAAAATGGAGATGATGGTAGCCAAGGCCAAAGTGCGCGAGGCACGCTGCGCACTCTCAAACTGCCCGCCGTACTCAATGCGGTAGCCCTCGGGCAATTTGATTTGCCGGTCCATGGTTTTGCGGATGTCATCGACTACGCTGCCCACATCACGGCCGGAAACGTTGGCGGAAACCACCAGTTTGCGTTGCACGTTCTCGCGCGAGATGTTGTTGGGACCGGCGGCAGACACAACTTCCGCCACCTCCTCGACAGGAACCTTTCCTCCCTCTTTGGTGTCAATGAGGGCCTTGCGCACCCCCTCGATGTCGCGGTATTCGTCGGGCAGCCGCAACACTACGTCAAAACTGCGCTGACCCTCGTAGATGTCGGCGATTTTCTCGCCCGAGAATGCCAGTTCTATGAAGTGGTTGAACTCCTCAATGGGAATGCCGAAGCGGGCAAGGGCATCGCGGTTGGCCCGCACCTGCAGTTGCGGCGTTTCGGTTTGCTGTTCCACGCTCACGTCAACAAGTCCTTCGATGTCTTGGATGGCGTGCTTGATGTCGTTGCCTATGGTGTACATCCTGCTCAAGTCGGTGCCGAAGAGTTTGATGGCAATGGCGGCGCGCGTGCCCGAGAGCATGTGGTCAATGCGGTGGCCGAGCGGCTGCCCTATGGTGACGGCGACGCCGGGGATGGCATTGAGCCGCTCGCGGGCGTCGTTGAAGAGTTCCTCGCGCGAACGCTTGCCTAACGTGAAGTTCACGTCAATCTCGCATCCGTTGGTTGACTGCGAATGTTCGTCCAGGTCGCCGCGTCCCGTGCGCCGTGCAGTGCTGTTTACCTCGGGAATCTCCAGCAGTGCTTCTTCCATATGGTTGCCTAAATGGTCGCTCACCTCCAGGGAGACTCCCGGCTGCGTGACGGCCGAGATGGTCATCGAGCCCTCGTTGAAGTCGGGCAGGAAACTGCGCCCCATCAGGAAAAAGGCGACAATGGCCCCGGTCAGCAGCACCCCGGTGCCGGCCAGCATCGAGCGTTTGTGTCCGAGAACCCATGCGAGTGTGCGGCGGTAGTGCGCCGAAAGCCGTTGCGCCAGCCAGCTCTCCCGCTCGTTTTTGAGCAGATAGCGGTCGTTGGTCAGCAACAGTTTGCAGAGCAGCGGCGTAAGGGACATGGCTACCAGCAGCGACATGAAGAGGGCAATGATGTAGGTGATGCCGAGAGGCTTGAGCAAACGTCCCTCCATGCCCGACAGGAAGAAGAGCGGCACAAAGGCCACCATGATGATGAGGGTGGCATTGATGATGGAGGCGCGGATTTCGCGCGAGGCCTCGAACACCACGTCAAAGACGGCGCGGCGGTCGCCCTCGGGCAGACGGTGGTTCTCGCGCAGCCGCTTATAGACATTCTCCACGTCGATGATGGCATCATCCACCAAGGAGCCTATGGCAATGCACATGCCGCCTAAGGTCATGGTGTTGATGTCCATGCCTAACAGATGCAGCACGATGATGGTACACAACAGCGATATCGGAATCGCCACCACGGAGATCAGCGTGGTACGGAAGTTGCCCAGAAAGAGAAACAGCACGATGATGACAAAGAGGGCGCCTTCGAGCAGCGCCCGCCCCACATTGCTGACCGATGCCTCGATGAAGTCGGCCTGCCGGAATATGTGCGTGTCGATGTGTACGTCGCAGGGCAGCGACTTCTGCACCTCTTGCAGGTTCTTCTCAATGCTTTCGGTTACTTTCAGCGTGTTGATGTTCGGCTGTTTGGATACGGAAATGATGATGGCCGGTTTGCCGTTGAGGGAGCCGGTGCCCAGTTTCTGTGCTATGCCGATCTTGATGTCGGCCACGTCGGAGAGCACCACAGGTGAGCCGTCGAGGGTCTTGAGGTACGATTTGCCCAGCTCGTCAATGTCGGCGGTGCGGGCCATGCCGCGGAGCGCATACTCGTTGCCGTAGTCGTTGATGATGCCGCCGGCGGAGTTGTTGCTGAAACCCTTGCCCGCCTCCTCCAGGTCGTCCATAGTCACGCCATAGCGTCCCATACGGTAGGGGTCGGCGAGGATGTGGTACTGTTTGTAGTCGCCGCCTAGCACCGTAACCTGTGACACGCCGCCGGTGGCGAGGATGGTGGGTTTGACTACCCATTCGGCCAAGGTCCGCAACTCCATCATAGAGGTGCTGTCGGCTTGCATGCCGATGAACATGATCTCGCCCATGATGCTCGACTGCGGCGCCAGCACTGGCGAGATGCCCTCGGGCAGCATTTCCCCTATCGACACCATCTTCTCGCTCACAATCTGGCGGGCCTTGAAGATGTCCATGCCCCAGTCGAACTCCACCCATACGAACGAGAAGCCCGTAGTGGAGTTGGAGCGCACGCGCCGCACGTTGGTGGCGCCGTTCACAGCCGTCTCAATAGGGAAGGTGACGAGCCGCTCCACCTCCTCGGCGGCCATGCCGTGCGCATCGGTCATCACCACCACCGTAGGGGCGGTAAGGTCCGGAAACACGTCAATGTCCATCTTGTTGGCGGAGTAGATGCCGCCGAACATTACCAGTACCGCCCCTAATAGCACTAACAGGCGGTTCTGCAGCGAGAATCGAATGATTTTGTCTATGAATTTCATCTTTCAGCCTCCTTTTCAGTGATGGTGTCCCGAGTGGGCATCCAGTTTGCCGGAAGCCTGGGCCAGTTTTACAAAGATGGCGCCCTTGGCCACGATGCGTTCGTTGCCGTCAAGACCCGCCGTTATTTCCGTGCGTTGTCCGTCAGTGGCACCGGTGGTCACCGTCCGTTTCTCGAAACATTCCGGAGTCAGTTGCACATAAACGAAGCAGTTGCCCATCTCTTCCGTCAGCGCGGCGTTGGGCACGGTGACGGACGTGCCGCCGCTGCGGGTTTTGATATAGGTTTCTACAAAAGTGCCGGGGATGAAGTCCTGCGGGTTGTCAATCTGAAACAGCACGGGCACTAAGCCGTTCGTCTCGCCCGTGGCCTTGCCGTACGAGATCACCTTGCCTTTCAGTTCTTCCAGCGAGTAGGTCTGCTTGCCGTTGATGCCGCGGAAGTTAGCCGTGGCGATCTGTGCGAGCCACGGGTAGTATTTGGGCTGCACGTCGGCGCGGACGGTGAGGCTGCGGTTCTGTGCTACGGTAGCCAGCGGCTGCCCCACCTCCACAAACTGTCCGGGTTGCACGTAAAGCTGCCTGACGTAGCCACCTGTCGGGGCTTTCACGGCCAAGTTTCCGTCCTTGAACACGTTGCGGCAACTTTTGTAGAGGGCGGCGGCCTTCTCGTAGGCCGACTTGGCGCGGGCAAGTTCGCCGTCAGAGACAATCTTGTCGCGGTTCAGTTCCTTTTTGCGTTCGTACTCGCTCTTGGCCTGCTCGTACTCGGCGGCTGCCTCCTGGTAGCGCACGCTGAGGTTGTTGTCAATCATGTCGCCGCTCTCGATAGTGAAGAGGGTCTGTCCCTTGCTCACCGCCTTGCCCTGCACCAAGTCACTGCTGTGCGGCAGCACGATGCCCGAGGTGTGTGCGGCGACCACCTGCTCGTCACCCTGCGACGGCATCACCTGCGCCACCGTCTTGATGACCTGGCCGAACGGCTCTTTGCGGCACGGCTCGGTGGCAAAGTCCACCTTCCAACTCTGTTCCTTGGAGAACATGGCGCCGGCTTCGCTCTTTACCTGCACCTTTTCGGCGGCCTCGAGTGCGGCCTCTTCCTCGCCATGGACTTGTATGTTGTGGATGGTCAACGTGTCGTCATCGATGATGAAGAGCAGCAAGCCGTTGCCTTGCTGTTTGGGCATCAGCGCAAACTCGTAGATGCCCGGTGCGCCGGGGGTGTCAACCGATTGGGTGACCGACTGTCCGCCGATGGTGAGCACCGCCGTGACGCGGCCCTCCTTGCGGGGCTTGAACGTGTTGAGGTCAGTGACGTGTGCCCGCAGTTCGGAGGCGTGGTCTGTCACAAAGGGGTGAGCCTCGCCGTAAACCTCCCAATGGTTGCTATAGGCGGTCAGTTGCAGGCATGTTTCATGTTCATGGTTGTGCCCATGTTCGTGCTCATGGTCGTGGTGATGGTGGCATCCCGCAGCCGCAAACGCAAGGGCTAAAGTTATGATAAAAAAGATCTTTTTCATAAGTTGTTGAATATATGGTAAAATGAATGATGTTGCCCCTGAATTGTCCGATTCCGGGCAACGAATAACCTGAAAGAGGGAACAACACTTCTGGCAGTCAGAAAAAATGTGACGTCGCCGCCGAGCAAGGTTCAAGTTTGGCGGCCGGTAGCGACAGAGACGCACAGAAAACGGAAACCCTCAGCGAGTAGGTTAGCGTGATGGGGGAGCGCGTAGGCCTTGGGCGGCGAACCACAGAGCAGAGTGCAGAGTGGCGGGCGGGTCGGGGAAATCGTGGGTGGCCGCAGCAAGGATGGGAGCCATAGGGCGGCACAATGCCGGCAGCATAAAGTCCGGAAGCAGTGAACGGTGCGAGAGTTGGTGGAAAGCACCCTTCACGTTGCAGTCTGTTGACTTCAGGAAAGGCATGTTCAGCAGGCAGTCGTCCTCATTGCCGTGATGGTGGTGGGCGTGGCAGAAATGCGTTTCTCCGGAATAGTGAGCGGTACACTCGTGGTGGGAGCAGTCGTGGGTGTGGGCAGTGGCGGTAAAGCCGTGGCAGGCGTGGTAGCAGTGCGGCACAAAAGCGTGTGCCATGAACAGCGCCATGGCTGCGAACACAAACACGAACGATATTTTCCTTTTAGTCTGCATGTCTGAAACAAACAGCGGCAAAAATAGAAAAAATCCCAATACGTGAGACTCTTTTCGTCCCACGCTTAAGATGAAAGATGGAACGATATGCGTAGCGCCTCTTTCAGAACTTAGAGTTTAGAGTTTAGGGCTTGGTTGAGAGATCTTTGATGACAATTGTTGAATTAGGGATTGCGCGTAGCCTCTAAGTTCTAAGTACTAAAGTCTAAAATCTCGTAAAAATACTATCTTTGCCGATTTTTGGGGAGAGCTGCATAGATGGGGCGGTGTGTTTGATTATAAATAACTCTAATAATTAACTATCTTTCAAAAATGTCTAAAAACCATTACTCGGGCTTGTCTGATGCGGAAGTGTCGGAAAGCCGCCTTAAACATGGCGCCAATGTGCTGACGCCGCCCGCAGAGGTTTCCGTGTGGGAGAAAATTCGCAACTGCTTGCATTTCTGGCTCATCAAGGTCTATATCTGCGTGTTCGTGCTGGCGGCGGCCGCCGCTGTTGCGCTGCCGCTCACTGGCATCTCTACCCATGAGGGCCTCTGGATTGCCCCCGTTCTCACTTTCGTCCTTACACTCCTCACCTACGTTGTGGCCTACCTCGGCGGCACCTGGGACAAGGAAAACCGCAAGTTTACGATGGACCCTCTTTTCACAATCCTCCTCTTCGCCCTGCTCCTCTCCGGCGGCATCTCGTTCTATGAGGGCGTGTTTGGCGGCGTGGCAGGCTGGAAACCTTACCTCGAACCCATCGGCATCGCCGCCGCCGTACTGCTCGCTACCGCCGTGGCACACGTCCTCGAAAGCCAGAACGAGAAGACGTTCAAAAGCCTCAATGAGGTGAACGACGATACGCTCGTCAAGGTAATCCGCAACAGCAATGTATGCCAAATCCCACGCCGCGATGTGGTGGTGGGCGACATTATCATGCTTGAGGCCGGCGAGGAGGTGCCCGCCGACGCTGAACTGCTCGAATGCATGAACCTCAACATGAACGAGTCGTCACTTACCGGCGAACTGCAATGCGCCAAGACAACCATGGAGGCCGAGTTCGACAAGGACGCCACTTATCCCTCCAACCATATCATGAAAGGCTGCACGGTGATGGAGGGCGACTGCATAGCACGCGTGTTTGCCGTGGGCGACGCCACCGCCTGCGGCAAGGTCTTTGAGGCCGCCCAGGTCAGAGACGGCGAGGCCACCCCACTGAGCGAAAAACTCGACCAACTGGCCAATATCATCACGAAGGTGAGCTACAGCGTAGCTGTCCTGATCATCGTGGGCCGTATCCTCGTATATGCCCTCAAAGGCAACATCCAACTCGACACCCCCAACGGATGTGTCGATTTTGTGAGCTATATCCTCAATTCGTTCATGATTGCCGTGACGCTCGTGGTGGTCTCCGTGCCCGAAGGACTGCCGATGGCCGTGACCCTCAGCCTCGCTTTCAGCATGAAAAGGCTGATGAAACAGAACACGCTGCCCCGCACAATGCACGCCTGCGAAACGATGGGCGCCGTCTCCGTGATCTGCTCCGACAAGACCGGCACGCTGACCCAAAACCAGATGAAGGTGGTGAACTCCGACTTTGACGGCATCCAGGGCCAGGACCTCTCCGGCACCGACCGCATCTCCGCACTGCTCAAGGAGTGCATCGCCATGAACACGACCGCCAACCTCGACTTTGCCGACGCCGCCAAAATCAAGGCTATCGGCAACCCTACCGAGGGCGCTCTGCTGCTCTGGCTGCACCGCAACGGCATCAATTACCTCGATATCCGCGAGGAGGTGCCCGTCCTCGACCGCATACAGTTCACTACCGAACTGAAATATATGGCCACGGTGGTCAAATCGCAGGTCACCGGCGGCCTGGTGGTGTATGCCAAAGGCGCCCCCGACATCCTGATGGGCATGTGCAACGTTTCACCCGAGGAGAAGAAACGCTATGAGACTATCCTCGCCGACTACCAAAGCCACGCTAACCGCACACTGGCGTTTGCCTATAAGGAGATTGGCGACAATGACAATGTCATCACCGACGGCAAACTCAACGTCAAAGACCTGACACTCATGGGTGTGGCGGGCATCGAAGACCCCGTCCGCGCCGATGTGCCCGCCGCCATCGAAGACTGCTCCAAGGCCGGCATACAGGTCAAGATCGTCACGGGCGACGCTCCGGGCACGGCCAAGGAGATCGGCCGCCAACTCGGGCTCTGGAAAGATACCGACAGCGACGTGAATATCATGACCGGTGCCGACATCTGCGCCATGAACGATGACGAACTGCGCGAACGTATCGCAAAGGTGAAGATCATCTCGCGCGCCCGCCCTAACGACAAGGAACGTATCGTTCGCATGCTCAAGGATATGGGTATGGTGGTGGCCGTCACCGGCGACGGCACTAACGACGCCCCCGCCCTCAATGCCGCCAATGTGGGACTCTCAATGGGCGACGGCACCTCCGTGGCAAAGGAGGCCAGCGACATGACAATCCTCGACAACTCTTTCGCAACCATCGCCAATGCCGTAATGTGGGGACGCTCGCTCTACAAGAACATCAAGCGTTTCATCCTTTTCCAGATGACGGTGAACGTGGCGGCCAGCCTCATCGTGGCAATCGGCGCGTTTGTCGGCACGGAGTCACCGCTTACCGTCACGCAGATGCTTTGGGTGAACCTGATTATGGACACGTTTGCTGCCCTCGCCCTTGCCTCGCTCCCGCCTACCAAGAAGGTGATGGACGAGAAGCCGCGCTCCGTCAATGAGCATATCCTCAAAGGCATGGGCGTCAATGTCCTGGCCGTGGGCGGCATCTTTACCGCCATTCTGCTGGCTATACTGTTCTTCTTCCAGCACGCCGATGTCACCAGCCTGCCGGACGTGTTCAACGGCAACGTACATTGGGGCGCCTACAACGGACTCTCGCCCTACGAACTCGGGCTCTTCTTTACCATCTTCGTGATGCTGCAGTTCTGGAACCTCTTCAATGCCAAGGCTTTCATGACCAACGATTTTGCATCGAAAGGATTGTCGTGGAAGAAAAACAAATTGTTCATACTCATTGCTATGGTCATCCTCTTCGGTCAAATCGCCATCACGGAAATTCCCGGCTTGCAGGTGATGTTCAATATTGCCGAAGGCGGAGTCAAGACGATAGACTGGATCCTCATCATTGCGCTCACCTCGTTCGTGCTGTGGATAGGGGAGATTATCCGACTGCTTCGCCGCAAAAGATAACCGTTTTTCAGACGTTAGTTTTCAGATGGAACGGTATGCGTAATGCCTCTCAAGTCAAAAGTCGGGGATGCGGATTGTGAACGCCGAAGCACACACGCTGAAACAGGAAGCGGCACGGCTCACGGAACAACTCAATAAATTGACAAACAATAATATGACATTCAATGAGACAAGTTCAACTTGGAAAGTTATAAAAACGGGGAAGCAGGAAGCCCGCCGTACGGCGGGCTTCCTTATCTTCAGCCGCACCTTAAGCTTATGCCTGTCGATGATGTCCGCGAACCAGTCGCGCCCGATGGGGTCATTCCCCTGGAAGTCTCGCCGGTACATATGCCAAAGCTTGGCGCCTCCGATTCCCGGATCTTTTATCCGTATAGTCCTGATGTATTCCAGGGCAAAGGCTTCCCTGGGTGCCCGGACCAGAACCTTTGATTCGTTGTGTTTGTATTATGCCTGCTTCGATACGCCAAACAGCTCGCAAAGATGTTGAACTTGGCTTCCGCGACATTGATGATTCCGTCATACGCTTCAGCCTTGATCTCGACCTTGTCCAGCTGCGCTCGCAGTTTCTTGAACTCGGATTGAAGCTCCAGAACCGTCTTCGGAAGTTCCTCCTCTTGAACCTCCGCCGAAGGCTTGGAAGCCTTCCTGACTTGTTTAACTCCTTTCATAGATGCTACTTGCGGGTTTTGTCCCGCAAAGATAGCAATCCATTTGTAAAGAATGGTACGCGAGATGGGGAGGACCTTGCAGATATGCGTCCCGCACATCCCCTCTTCGAAATACAAGTGCATCGCTTTCTTGTAATAGAGATCGCGCTTGTTAGAATGGCTGATAAATCGCATTTGTTTTTAGCATTTGCGAGTCAACTTTTTTCAGGGAAATACTATGGCTATATCTACTCCTATTCGTTCTGAAAGCCATTAGCTTGACAGACTCATTTCCTCAATTGGATCCGCATCACGGTGCCTTTGTCGGGGGCGGAACTCTTGACAAAGAGCTTTCCTTTGTGGTATTCGCGGATGATGCGACGGGCGAGCGTCAGGCCGAGGCCCCAGCCGCGGTTCTTGGAGGTGTATCCGGGCATGAAGATGCGCTTCTGCATTCGGTAAGGAATACCCTTGCCCGTGTCGGCAATGTCGATGTTCACCTTGTCCTTCTCCTCGCTGATCCTAATGGTTATCGAGCCTTTGCCCTCCATGGCGTCAACCGCATTCTTGCAGATGTTCTCTATCACCCATTCAAAAAGGTAGCGGTTCAGCGAGAGGGTGAGATGCTCCTGCTCCGACTGCACGGCAATCTTGACCATCGAGGGCACGCGCGACTGAAGGTAGGCCACAAACTCCTTGATCACTGCTACCAAGTCTTCGGGTTCAAGTACCGGCACGGAACCTATTTTGGAAAAACGCTGTGCTATGGTTTCAAGGCGGTGTACATCCTTGCCGATCTCAGTAGGCACCGACTGCTCTATGGGCATCTCCTTCAGCAGTTCGGTCCAGGCCATCAACGAAGATATGGGTGTGCCTAGCTGGTGTGCTGTCTCCTTTGACATACCTACCCAGATGCGGTTCTGTTCCGACTTGCGCGACGTGCTGAACAGCAACGAGGCAACAATGATGAAGATGACAATGAAGCCCAATTCGATAAAGGGGAACATACGCAGCTGTTTCAGCACCGACGACTCTTCGTAATAGACATAGCAGGTGCCGTGGTCGAGCAGGTTGAGCACAATCGGGGGGTTCTCGCCTTTCATCTTCTCAAGCCGTCCGGCGAGACGTGACGGGTCGGCGACTATGGAAGAATCGATATTGCCCGTATTGATGACATTGCGGCGGGTGCTGTCAGTGATAATGACCGGCGCGGAGGCGGAATTGATGACCGTTTCCTGAAAGAACGACTGGATGAGATTGTCGATGACGACATGGAGTTTGCCATAGATGGGCGACTCCTGATAGTAGAACGTCACGTATTGGTTTTCGAGGAAAGGGACGCTTTGGCTGGAATACAGTTCGATGGCATCACCCATTTCGCGGATGTTCTTCATACGGGCTATGCTGTCGGGCACATTGATAGAGGCATCGATAGTGCCGCCCTTGCTGGTGATGATCAGCGGCACCGTCTTGTTTGACGAAATGATTTCATTGTAGAAAGTGAGATCCTCGTCAAGCGGGGCCTCAATGATTTTCTTCACCGTAGTGGCGAGTATCCGGGCATGGTTGTCCTCTTCAACCTTGATGGAATTGAAGAAATGTTCTGTTTCGTTTACAATCTGCGCCTTGTAGGAGATGGCGCCGGCCCAGATTTCCATCCGTTTGCGCTCCTCCTGCGCAATGTTGTTCACCAGTTTGTTGGCATAGAAGATAATCACCACATACACGACTGCCGCCGATATGAACAGCAGCCATTTGAGTTGAGTACTATGGCCATTCCTTCTCATAGTGAAGGCTTATTCTGCCGCATCCAGCAGTTTGTCGATAATCTGTTCCACCGTTATGCCCTCTGCCTCGGCCTTGTAGTTCTTGATGATGCGGTGGCGGAGAATATTGTGCGCCACCGCCTTCACGTCTTCGATGTCGGGCGAGTACTTGCCGTTGAGCACGGCGTGGGTACGTGCGCCGACAATGAGGAACTGCGAAGCGCGTGGCCCTGCTCCCCAGGCCAGGTAATCGTCGGCCCATTGGTGGGCGAGCGGCGTACCCGGACGTGTCAAGGTAGAGAGGGTCACCGCATAACGGTAAACATTTTCGGGGACCGGCACCTTCTGCAGCAACTTTTGGTAAAAGATGATCTCTTCCACCGTAAGCACCCTTTGAGGCTCCTGCATGGCGCCGTGAATCGTTCTTTTCACAATCTGCACCTCTTCGTCCTTGGTGGGATAGTCGAGATTGATATTGAACATGAAGCGGTCCTGCTGCGCTTCGGGAAGCGGATAGGTGCCTTCCTGCTCGATAGGGTTCTGGGTAGCCAGCACAAAAAACGGGTCGGGCAGCGGATAAGTAGTGCCGTTCATACTCACCGAGCGTTCCTGCATAGCTTCCAGCAGTGCCGACTGCGTTTTTGGTGGTGTACGGTTAATCTCGTCGGCAAGCACAATATTGGCGAAAACGGGGCCTTTCACGAACCTGAAATTACGGCGGTCGTCCAGAATCTCCGCCCCCATGATGTCAGAGGGCATCAAGTCGGGCGTAAACTGGATACGGTTATAACTCATATCCACCGCCTTGGCTATAGTCGTAATCATCAATGTTTTGGCCAAACCGGGCACGCCTATCAGCAAAGCGTGGCTGCGGCTGAACATCGCCATAAGGATATTCTCCACCACATTGTCTTGCCCTACGATGACCTTGGCAATCTCCTGCTTAAGCTCTTTATATTTATCTACGAAAGCCTCAATGGCTTCCACATCGTTTTTCACGTTCAAGTCCATGTTTCATTTCATTTTTTTCAGGGTATCTGCCATCTGGTCACAAACGGGCACTCCCTGTACTGGTTATTCAATTTGATGTTAGTCACTTTCACTTTGTCGAGCACCCATTTCTGAAGCGCATCGTACTTCTTCTCCTCGAGGGCGGCGTTCTTTATAAGGTCATAGTCTTCCACTATATTGGCCCTGTGTTCAGCCACTTTCTCTTTAAGGTAGATAAGGCGGTAGGCCATCACGCCGTCGTCATTGACAAACGGCACACACTCGGAATACTCGCCGGGGATCAGTTTGGCCACGGTGGCGTAGGTGGCGTCATCCATCGTCTGCCTGTCGAAGCTGAAAGAGTTGGTATATTGGTTCACCACCATGCCGCCGCTGGTCTTCGTTGTTCCGTCGGAGAAGCGTTTGGCGGCCTCTTCGATACCAAGATGTTCATTCACGATAATTTTCCTTACACTGTCGAGATAAGTGATTGCCTTGACCTGCTCATCGGTAGAGGGTTTGGGCTGGATGAGGATATGGGCGCAGTGGATTGACTCGCCGCGGCGTTCAATAAGCTGGATGATATGATAGCCGGCGCGCGTCTTCACCACTTGCGACACCTCTCCCGACTTGAGGTTGAAAGCCACGGCTTCAAACTCGGGATAGAGGGTGCCCCGCTCCACGAAACCGAGGTCGCCGCCCTTGGAGGCGCTGCCCGGGTCGTCGGAATAGAGGCGTGCCAGCATCGAGAACTTCTCGCCGCGCAGCACGCGCTCGCGGTAATCGTTGAGCCTGGTCTTCACCGACTCGGTTTCGGCATCGCTGACAGGCGGGATCTTCACCACCTCGCCGAACTGGTAGGAGGTAGGCACCACAGGCATACTGTCGCTACTCATCCGCGCGGCGAACTGCTTCACCTCCGAAGGTGTCACCGTGATGCTGCCCGTGATCTTCGACTGCACCTGTTCGATGAGCGCCTGCTCATACATCATCTCGCGCAGGTCTTTCTTGATCTCCGTCATCGATTTCTTGAAATACTCCTCGATATATTTGGTGTTCCCGCCTACTTGTTGCAAAAAGTAAGAGAGGCGGGCATTGATGCGGTAGTCTATCTCCTCATCGGAGACCTCGATACTGTCGAGTTGGGCCTGATTGACCATCAACTTGTTGAACACCAACGTTTCAAGAATATAGCAACGGGTATCGTCAGGGTCTTCCACCGTATTGAACTGCGCCGTATAGTCAAGATAATGCTTCTCGAGGTCTGACCTCATGATGATATCTTTGCCGATAACCGCCACGATACCGTCAACGGGAACGCCGGTTTGGGCAAAAGAGACAAGGCTGAACAAAGTCAGCAGGGCCGTGGTTATATGTCTTTTCATCCTCACTGTTCTGATTTGTAACTGTTTTTTTCCTTTGCGGAACGGACAGAGCCGTCTTGAAATTGTGGGGGCGAAAATACGAAAAAAAGAAGACAAACGCCTTCTTTTTCCTTTGTTGATGCAATGGTCTCGTCCAACTTATTTTCTTCCAAGACTTTCGTCGGAAACGGTGAGTTTCTTTCTCCCCTTTGCCCTGCGGGCTGCCAGTACGCGGCGACCATTTGCGGTGGACATTCTCTCTCTGAAACCATGCTTGTTCCTGCGTCTCTCGTTAGAGGGTTGATATGTTCTTTTCATCTCTTCTGTTTATTTATTTTTCCAACATTTTTTCAAGGCTGCAAAAGTACACTTTTTTCTTACACTTCCGACGGCAAAATAAATTTTAGTCTTTAAAAATGCAAAGCGGCCTATCTGCGTTTTTTTTGCTATTATTGCTTTTCCGTTTTTGTAACCCAATAAATTGATGCGTATGACCAAAAGATTTACCTTTTCAACATTAGTCATATTGTTTGTTTTCAGCAATTTAACATTTGCACAAACCGAAAGTCCGTACGCCGGATTCAGTCCCGAGGAGATCAAGGGAAACACGAAATACACCCGTAATTTTGCACCCAACAACTATGATTCGAAGATTTTGTACGACTGTATGTCGGAGATTCTCGATGCGGCGCGGGCGCAATACCGCTATCTGCCGGCGCTGAAGCATAACATCCGGTTGGATTCCACCGCACAGTTCCAGGCCGACTATATGGGCTCAAAGGATGAGCGGACCGAAGAGAACCTTGCCCCCTACAAAACCATCCCCTACCGGCTCCGCAAATACGGGCTCGCCGGCAACGGGCAGGAACTGGTCACCAAGACGAAAGCCTACATGGGCGAAGTCGAGTATTCCTACTATGACCTTTGCCTTTCGGCGGTTCTCAATCTGCTGAAGAACGCCAAAACAGTCGATATCCTGCTCGACCGCCAGTACTCGTACGTGGGCATCGGCTTCAACACAGATATGATGATGCGGAATATGTACGTCTCCTTCGTGCTGGGCAACGACCGCACTTTCAACAACTACAAGCCCGCCATCGGCACCAAAGACCTCCCCTACTCCAAAGGACAGTCGGGGCTGAAGCCCTTTGACAGCAAGATCTGCAAGAAATGCGCAGCCGAAGCCGGTCTCGAAACGCTTTCCGAATACTTCAGCATCAACAAGAACGGCGATGTCTATATCACCTGCGACGACTACAAGGCCGTAAAGAAACTCATCGGCAAAGAGGGCGACGCCATCGCCCTCGACTTTGTGCAGCAAAGCCAATACGACTGCGAGGGGTTCACCATCGACTACGACCATCCGCACCGCGGCTTCGTAACCAAGCCCATCACCTTTGGAACCATCCTCGGGAAAAACGAGAACACCAACCTCAAAACCGGAAAACTCGTTGCCAAAGTCGCCACACTTCCGGAGACCATCGAGCTCAGCGCCCCCGTTGAACTGCACATCCTGATCCTGAAAGAAGGCAACCGCGTTTGCCGCACCATCATACCTAAATATATAGAAACCAAGAACGCCGACTATACCGAAAAGGTCAACTTCATTGAAGACAAGGGCGGCAGCGTCGGCGAATGGGTGCCGACTGCGGAGACGGACTCTTTCAGCGTCGAGTTTCCCTATACCCTGAAGAAGACCGACTACACCTGCGCCGCCTTCGATTCTGCCTTGAAAGCCGTCAACGTGCCCGAATACAACATCAACCGCATCGAAATCATAGCACACAATTCGCCCAACTATTACAAAGACGCCGCCTATCAGAAGACACAACAGAAACGGGCTGACTTTCTGAAGAAAAACATGCAGACCCGCTATCCGGGCACCGAAATCACCATACGCTACGACTTCTGCTGGGACCTCTTCAAAGAGAAAATAGTGGACCAGAGCGAGTACTACGACTTGAGTTTCCTGACCTTAGACGAGGCTGCCCGCCAACTCAAAGGCGACAGTTACGCACTGAAGACCCTCGACAGCGGCTACCTCACGCCCTGCCGCTTCTATGAAATCAAGTTCCACGTGACCTACCCCATCGGCAACAAAGAGCAGGAGCAGGCCTTTGCCTTGTGGAAATTCAACGAAGCCATAGCAAACAAAAACAGGAAACTCGCCACGGCCATCGCGAAATACATGGCCGGACAGGTCAGGGAAGGCAACTACACCTCCTCCACCGTATCCAAAATGCGGATTCCTTGGAACAAAAACCATCAGGCTCTGCTGAACAACAAGATGTACATGCTCTACTATCTTGCTCCCCATATGACAAAGCAGTTGAAAGACAGCATTATGCGCGTAAGCAACCTTGATGCCGCCAACCAGACCGTATTCTTCAACACCACCGTGGCCGACGTCGCGCTGAGCTCGATAAAGACACCGGCCGACATCACGCAGATCCAGGCCAAGATTGACAAACTTTACGCTATGCCCTCTGTTCAGAAAGCATACGTTGATGCCCTCAACCTCGAACACCAATTGAACGTCATCAACTTCACCGACACGGCCGCCAAGACCACAGAAACCCTTGCCTTGTCGGCAGCCGCCTACAGCAAGGTCAAAAGTCTGCAGAACCCCCAAATGGACACCTGGCGCAATGCCTACAAGAAAGCCTCCTATTTCGTGAAAAACCACGACTACACCTACGCCCTCTCGCTGATGGAGCCTTTCCTTGACGATGAAAAAGTTTCGGAAGACTTTCTGATGTCGTACGTTTCCATTGCGGCACACCGCGAACAGACCTACCTGAGTCCGCTGTTCACTAAAGCCGTGAAGAGAGCCTTTGAGAAAAACCCCGCAAGACTTTGCGGCATCTTCGGGAAACTCCCCTATTGCGTCATGGAGAACGAAGAGGCGAAGAGCATCCTCTGCAAAAACTGCGACAGATAGACACTGCGGCCGCACGCTGACACGGACGGCTTTAACTTATAACATAGAAAATGAACGAAGACATCACCAGACCCGATCAGGAGGAACCGGGCGGCAAGGACTTGCTGTACGAGCATTTCCGATTCACCGTAGACCCGGGCACTGAATTGCTGCGCATCGACAAGTACTTGTTCAACCTCATCCGCCACACCTCACGCAACAAGATACAGCAGGCGGCCAAGGCCGGCTGCATCGTAGTGAACGGCAAACCCGAAAGGCAGAACTACAAAGTACATCCCGGCGACATCATCTCGGTGCTGATGCCTAATCCGCCCAGAGACACGGAAATAGTGCCCGAAGATATCCCCTTGGACATCACCTATGAGGACGACGACCTGATCATCATCAACAAGAAAGCCGGCATGGTGGTACATCCCGCCTACGGCAATTTCACAGGCACTATGGTCAATGCGCTTTACCACTATATGACAGGCAAACGGTTGCCAGACGGCTCGCCGATGCGCCCGCTCTTGGTACACCGCATTGACAAAAACACGTCAGGGCTGCTGGTTGTGGCCAAAAACGAACAGGCGCAGATGCGTCTGGCCAAGGTTTTCTTCGACCACGACCTGGAACGCCGCTACTGGGCTTTGGTTTGGGGCGATTTTGAAGAAGAGGAGGGCACGATAGTAGGCAATGTCGGGCGCAACCCGAAAGACCGGATGGTCATGACCGTATTTCCGGAGGGTAGCGACCAGGGCAAGCATGCCGTCACCCATTGGCGCATACTGGAACGCTTCGGCTACGTCACACTCATAGAATGCCAACTTGAAACCGGACGGACGCACCAGATCCGCGTGCACTTGCAGTCCATCGGGCATCCGCTGTTCAGCGACGAGTCGTATGGCGGCAACCGCATCCTGAAAGGCACAACCTTTACCAAATACCAGCAATTTGTACGCAACTGCTTCGCTCTGATGCCACGGCAGGCACTGCATGCCAAATCGTTAGGCTTTGCCCATCCCACAACAGGGGAGTTTGTACGGTTTGTGTCTGAACTGCCGCCCGATTTCCAGTCGGTATTGGAGAAATGGCGCAATTATGTCAAGGCAAACCGCGAGTAGGGCTTGCCTTGGCTTTCACGGCATCAACACATAACGATGCGACGACACCAAACGGTTGAGGTTCATCTCATCCTCGAGTGTCTTTCCAGAAATGGTCATTCTCCACGGCTACCGCACGAATGTAGAATGCAGAATGTTGAGCCTTTTCGAGGCTCTGTTTGACTCGGAGCAAGATGCGCCACGCCACCCTCGGCCCTCGAAGAGGGCCAACATCATCGTGCTGGTCGGAAATCGCCGACTTCGCCAAGTACAAGTGGGAGTTCTTCGAGAAGAACATTGACCTTTCCAAAGGCCTGCCGACAGACGACACGCTGCGGCGCTTCTTCCAGGACCTGAACCCGAAGTCGTTCCGGTCCCGCTTTGCGGAATGGGCATCATCCATCGTGCATGACAGCGCGCATGGCAATGTCGTCAAAGCGAAACTCCCCAGCCGCAATCAGCTGGCTCGTTCGTGCGGTAGCCCGCGTCATTCTCTTCACAGGAGAAATAGACTGACCAAAAAGATTTGATCGTCAATACATTATTTTTATGACTTTGCCACTTGAATCTATGTGGAACAATCTTCACGGCTGAAAAATGTGTCGGAAAAATTTTCAGACATATAATTCAATTCATCTGATTGAATTGAATTATATTGTGTGATGATGTTCTTTACTTTTTCGGGATCAAATTTCTGAGGGCTGAACCATGATACATTACATATATAGTTGCTGTAAAGAATATCATTGGTAATAATTGTTTTGCCGACAAAAGCGGAAGAAACAGCCCCCGTTCCTGCAAACAAATCGGCAAAAGTGTTGAAGTCCGGGCAGTTTTCTTCAACAATTCGAGCAATGAATGGCAACAATTTATATTTGTTGCCAAGGTAACGGCGGTTGTTTATGGCTGTGTTTTTCAGGTTCATTTTCCACAATCTTTTATACAACAGTTAGTGTTTCCGTGGCATTTATATTGTGAGTTCTGTCTTGACAAATTGTTTTTATCCATTTTTCAGGTGATGGTTTAGCGTTGCAAAATTACATTTTTGTTCTGTTCTTTCATTTTTTTGTGCTGCGGTTTCAGATTGTTCGCGGATGACAGGTCGTTAATGCTTTGGTATAGCGGACGATTGTTGTAAAAGTCAAAAGCCCCTTATATTGCTGATAACGCATGGATTCATTACAGTTATCCCAAGTCAGTTCTCGCCTCATTTGCCCAACACCACGGGCGTGTTCATGAAGAAGCGCTGGTTGGCGACGGCTTTGCGGTATGACGACCAGTCGGAGGCCTCATAAACGCGCTTCTTGAGCCATATTTTCTCGTCGAATGTCATCTTGGAATTGTCAAGGTTGTATCCGCCGTCAAAGGCAGCTGCCGTTTCATCAAAAGAGCGGTTCATGGGGATGCTTGCGGAGGTGTATCCGTAGGGCAACGACATGGTTTCATTCAGCTGCACATAGCGCGAGCAAGCATCCTGAAAAGGATATTGTCGTGTCTCAACGGTCTCGTCGAAGTATAGATGCCGCATAGTGAAAGTCATGAAGCCTTTGGCAAGCAGCGGCGTGACGATGAGTTCCTTGTCGCTGACGGTGGCATAGCCGGGTATGGTGAAGCGGTAGGTGATGCTGACGGGGTGCTCGAGGTAACTATCCTCGTCACTGTAGCGCACGGAATGGAGGGTGGCGTTGGGATAGAGTAGGAAGAACTGGTTGGCGACATTCGCTTTCCAGTGGGAGCGGTTTCCGTGGAACAGGCGCCGCACGGCGCGGTCAGACTGCCCCTCGGCGGTGACGGTGACGGTGCCTTTGAGGGTGCCGTCGCGGGTGACTTTCGTGCGTGCGGTCATCTTCAGGTAGTGGTTCTCGGCTTTCGACACGGGCGTGCAGCGGAGCGGTGCGCCGTCGGGGAGTCCCATCAGAAAGTATTGCTGCTGTTCGGCACTCGACCAGAGTTCGCGCACGCCCGGCACCCAAGTGGGGTCGAGCAATTGGTAGTTGCCGTTGCGCCGTTTCACTACGGTCACGCAATGGTTGAACTGGTCGGCGGGAATGTCCTCGATGCGTTCGCCTGCCATCGTCATGGCAGCGTAAGCCTCAAAGCCGGCGGCACGGAGCATGGCTATCAGCAGCCCCGCCTTGTCTTTGCAGACCCCGCAGCGGTCGGTGAAATTCATACTGCAGCGGTGCAGCGTGTAGCCCTCGCCCTTGCCCATAGAGATGCCCGAGTAGCGCATGTTGTCGGCAACCCAATGCGTGAGGATGGCGATGCTGTCATTCTCGCTGCGGGCACGACGCAGCAACTCGTCCACTTTCGCCTTCGCCTCCCCGGTGGGCGTAAAACTGCCGTACTCTTCGTTGATGCGGTAAAACCATTTTGACTTTTCTTGCCAAGTGGCGGTGGTGGTGAGAATGAGTTTTGTCTGTATGTCGTTGTCTGCTGATGTGAAATGTGGCTTCTGCAAGGGGGTGATGCCCTCTTTTGTAAAGGTGAACAGGGTGCGTGCGCCCTTCTCCTCGCGGCGGCATTCCAATTGTCCGTTATAGACGGCATAACGCAGGTTTTTTGCGGTGGGGATGTCTATCTGATACACTTTCCGCATCATGGGCTGGTCGCTGTAAAAGGGCACGATGTCGTAGAAGTGTCCGCGCATCGGGGGTATGTATTTGTCGTCCTCTCCTCCGTGGTGCAGCAGGGCGTAGGTGAAGCCCTTGCGGAAAATGGTGAACTCTACCGTGTCGCCCGGTTCGAGCCGCCTGGGCGCTACCATCTTCTGGCGTGCGCCCCAGTAAATCATACGTGCCGGTGCAGGATAGTCGAACTCGGCGTTGTCGATGGTGTCGATGATACCGTTGTGGCGGCGCACGACAGCCTGCCTGATCTCGGCAAATGCCGTCAGCGGGTCATAGTCGGTCTTTATGGTGCTGTAGTCGCGCGCCCCCGACAGGGTCAGGATCCGGTATTGGCAGTGCTCTGTCACGAGGCTCATGCCGCTCTCCTCTACGTGTACGCGGATGCTGTCGTAGAGGGTTACTTTGCCGTAGCCGCCGGAAGCGGATTGCGCGGAAACCGGCAGCCAGGGGAGGCACAGCAGAGTCAAAAGTAGCAGATGGTGTTTCAATGCAGTCATGATCAGCCTTTTTTTTAAGAGATGCAAACCTACGAAAAATAATGAAGTGGTAAATCAATTTTTTTGTGTAAGTTTGCCCCGTTTTTTTTTAACCGCTGACAAAAACTTAAAACACAAATTGATATGAACGATGAAATGTTATCACTGAAACCGGAAAGCGTTTTCCGGTTTTTCAACGAAATCACGAAAATCCCGCGCCCGTCCAAGAAAGAGGGCAAAATGTCGGAATGGCTCGAGAAAACCGGCCTTGCCATGGGGTTGGAGACCCGGCGCGACAAAATCGGCAACGTGTATATGTACAAGCCCGCAACACCCGGCAAGGAAAACGTCACGCCGGTTATCTTCCAAGGGCACATGGATATGGTATGCGAGAAGAACGGTGATGTGGATTTCGACTTCGAGAAGGATGCCATCCAGCCTTACGTTGACGGCGAATGGCTGAAAGCCAAGGGCACCACACTCGGTGCCGACGACGGCATCGGCATCGCTATGGCATTGGCCATCATGGAGGACAAGACGCTGGAACACGGCCCGTTAGAGTGTCTCTTTACCGTTGATGAGGAGACGGGACTTACCGGCGCCAAGATGCTGGAACCGGGTATCCTGAAAGGCAAGATGCTCATCAACCTCGACTCTGAAGACGAGGGACAGTTCTTCATCGGCTGCGCCGGCGGCAAGGACACGACCGCTACGCTGGAGTGCGAATACGATAACATTGATGACCTGGCCAAGGAGCAGGAAGGCGGCTATGAGTTCTGCCGCATCACCGTGAACGGGCTTATAGGCGGACACTCCGGCGACGACATCAACAAGGGACGCGGCAACGCCGTGAAACTGCTTACCCGCGTGCTGTGGAACGCCTATTGCGACTACGACATCCGCATTGCAGACATTCAGGCCGGCAACCTGCACAACGCCATCGCCCGCGAGGGTCATGCCATAGTGGCCGTGCCCACCCATAACCGCGAAGCCTTGGCCGCATACGTCAACCGGATGGACGCCACCTATAAAAACGAGTTCCATAAAACCGACAGCGGCGTTTCCGTTTTTATCGCCCCTACCGACAAATGCGAGAAGGTGCTGGAGGAGACTTTCCAAATAGATGTGCTGAACGCACTGCTGGTTTGCCCTCATGGCATGCAGGCTATGTCGCAAGACATCCCCGGCTTTGTGGAAACTTCTACAAACTTGGCTTCGGTGAAGAAGAAAGGGGACAAGATTGTCGTCTCTACCAGCCAACGCAGTTCGGTGGAGACCAAGAAGCAGGCTGTCGCCGACCGCGTGTCAACCGCTTTCTGGATGATAGGTGCGGATGTGGTGTCGGGCGATGGCTACCCGGGCTGGAATCCGAACCCCGACTCCGAAGTGCTCCGCCTATTGGTGGACGCTTACCATAACCTGTTCCACAAAGAACCGGAGGTGCTGGCTATCCACGCCGGTCTGGAGTGCGGACTCATCGCCGAGAAGTACCCCGACCTCGACATGGTCTCTATCGGACCGACTATGCGCGGCGTACATTCCCCTGACGAGAAACTCGAAATCAAGACCGTACAGATGTGCTGGGACCTGCTTATAGAGTTCTTCAGACTGCTGAAATAACGGAATCAGACAGGCTACAACAACGGGAGCCGTTGCGTCAAAACTTACCGCAACGGCTCCCGTATGAAACTGGATTTAGAGTTTAGATCTTAGATTTTAGAGGCGTTGCGCGTGTTGTTCCGTTTCCTGTATCACGTTGTTGAGCCTCGGAGAGGTCCAACCTCAACGCCTGTGGCGACATCCCGATTTTCCTGCAAACTACCCCGCAAGCGCTTGGCCCAGCCCATATACAAAAGCCAAGAAGCCTCTCTTGGCTAATCTCGGTGAGGATTGGTTGGACTTGATAAAAAAACATAGCAGAAGGTCATCGGTCAATATGGTTTATGGTCTTTAAAGGATATGACAATGTCCGTAAATCCTTGATTGAGAAGTTTCCCGGAACGGCGAAGAACGGTTTCGACACTACAGACAAGTTTAATCCAATAAACAGACATCCACACAACATGACATACCCCGTATGATACACTGATCCGCCCGCCGGCAATCCTGGATACGGCAGTTCGCATCTGACGATCGCCAGTCGGAGGTGAAACCTGCATTGACTCATAAATTGAAAATCATGGGAATTTTTCATTGAAAATTACAGGAATTCTTATTGTGTCTTTGCCGCCGTAAATTGCTTTGATTGCTATGGATTATTATAATAGGTTGATTGAAAGGGAGATAAATATAAAACTTAAAACTTCTTGGGCAGTACTTGTGGCAGGACCAATGTTTTGCGGCAAAACAACAACGTGTATGCTGTATCAGAAAAGTTTCGTGAAATTAAACACACGGCAGTCCATTTCTATGGCACGTCTGAACCCGAAAGCGGTGCTCCAAGGAGATAAGCCAAGGCTTATAGATGAGTGGCAAAAGGCTCCTGATATCTGGAATCAGGTGAAAGAATACCTGGATTTGACTGTCAGTTTGGAAAGTACATACTTACAGGCAGTACTACTCCGGCAGACAAGACGGAATTACACCATAGTGGGGCATGTAGAATTACTCCTGTGAAGATGCGTCCGATGAGTTTATGGGAATCGAAAGAGTCGAAGGTTCTGTCTCGCTCCAAGACCTTTTTGACGGAGACGTCGCATTTCCTTGGGATCCCAACGATGGTTTCACGCCAGATGATGTGGCTTTCCTGCTTTGTCGTGGCGGTTGGCCGATATCCGTACTTGCACCGCGTGATATTGCCATTGAGATAACCAAAAACTATTATAACGGGCTCTTTGTTTTTGAGGATTGTGAGAATGAAAGGTTCAGGAACAAAAGGCCTGAAGTGCTGAAGATGATTCTCAGAAGTTATGCCCGCCATATTTCGACAGAGGCTGCTGCCTCGACCATAATTGCAGATGTCAGGCAAAGAAATGAGCGGACAATGGATGTCAAGACTTTCGGCGATTATATGGAAGCACTTAACGATTTGTACATTCTGGAAGATCTGCCGGCATGGAATCCTGACATCCGCCCAAAGACATCAATCAGAAGTACTCCTACACGACATTTTGTAGATACTTCAATTGCATGTCGTGTATTGGGAATAGGTCCTGACGATTTGAAGAGGGATTTGGAAAGTTTTGGGTTGTTCTTTGGGATATGGCCGTCAGAGACCTTACTGTCTATGCTGGGGCATTGGGCGGAAACGTTTCCCATTACCGCGACAATGCCGGTCTGGAGTGTGACGCAGTGTTGCAACTTGAGGACGGCAGATGGGGGGGGCTATAGAAATCAAATTGGGCGGCGCTGAACTCGTGGCGGCAGGTGCGAAGTCGCTGAAGTCTCTGCTCGACAAGATTACGGGCAAGAACGATGAGAAAGCCACGTCGTTCCTTATGGTTCTCACGGCCATTGGCGGTGCCTATCGCCGTGAGAACGGCGTGTATGTGTCCCCGGTAAATCTGCTGAAACCGTAAGAAAACATAGCGCCTCTAAAGTCTTATTTCACATGGACGGTTACAGTCTCGGAGGGCTGCGACCGCTTGCCATTGCCCAACATCATGCGGATGTGGTACGACACCTTGTCGCCAGAGTTCACTTTGAAGTCGTTGTAGGTGTTTTCTCCGCGGTTGAAACTGCCCAGCACGTAGGCCGGCTCGTCATTCACCGACTTGTAGATGATGCCGTAGTAGTCGTGGTGCGACTCGTACTCGTAGGTGAAGTTGAGGGTGATGCCGTTGCCGCTCTTGTGCGGTGAAGCCTTGAGTGTGAGCGGTATCTTGACGGTGGCCGCGCCGCGTAAGCGTATGGTCGTCTGTCCCGTCTTGCCCGACGAGAGCCCGTCGCGGTCAATCACCTCGATGCAATAGTTGTAGTTCTTGGGCGATGGCTCGGGGTAATCGATGAGGATGATGGGCTCGTTCTCTTCCAGCTCGTCCGGGGTGATGATGCGGAGGTACTTCCACTGCTTTTCGTTGTCGAACTTGCGATAGATGTAGTAGTAGGCCACATCCTCGGAGGTGCTCTGCAGCCACTTGAAGACTACCGACTCGTTGGTGGTGGTGTAGTCTTCCAGCAGGGCTATGCCCGGCGGTATGGTGTCAGGTACAGGAACCGCTATCGTGTCGGAGGGCTGCGAGATGTTGTGGCTGTAGTCCTCGGCCACCACATAGAAGAAAACAAATTTTGTCAAGGTGTTCAGGCTGATGGTATCCCTCCATTCGTTCTCCATTATCCGAGGCCCGTTTTTGGGAATGAAGTCGTGGTCAAGTTGGTTGGCATAATAGATATGGTATCCATAGACGTCTTTTTCAGGACTTTTGTTCCAGTTGAAATAGACGGCGCCGGTAGTGTCCACCCAAGCGGCGAAGCCCGTAGGAGGCGCGGGCGCGAACACGTCTTCGACGTTGTTGCACTGGGAGGTGGAGTAGGAGAAGTTATTGCTTTCGTCAACCGCAAAGATGCGGAAATAGCCCCTGCCGCGCTTTTCGGCATCCTTGTCTGTCCATTGGCGGGTCTTGGGCGGGAGCACACCGGTAACATGATTCCATGGGCCTTCGGGCACGTCAGAGAAAGTGACGATAAACCCTTTCAGGTCGTCTTCTTCTTTGTCCATATACCATTGCAGTGTACACACTTTGTTGTTTTCGGGCAGAATCTCGTCCAGCACAGGCACCGTGGGCGGTATGCGGTCTTCCATCTGGAACTTCTCGGAGGTGCGCTCCGGGGCATAGTCGCCAAAGGCATCAAACGCCTTGACGCGGTATAGATACTTGACATTCAGTTTCATGGAGTCTACTATGCCCATGTTCTTTTCCATAAGTCTGCCGACTTCCTCGCCATACACTTCGTATGCGCCTTGGTCGGGTTCGAGGTTATAGTATGGGGATTCGTTCATCTTGGTCCACGTCTTACCGTTGTCGGTGCTGCGCTCTACAAAGTATCCCGACAGTTTGTTTTTCGCCCAATAGACGAAAGTAGTGTAGGGGGAGTTCTGATAGAAATGTATTTCGGGTATCTTTTCGTTTTCCGAACGGACGTATGGATTATTTTGGACCATGAAAGCTTTGGGCGGCATTTTCAACATCTCTTCCGGAATGAGGCACTCGATGGTATATAAATAGGTTTCGCCGGGTTTTACGGTAGTGTCTACAAAGCGCAGACCGATGGCATCTGCCACTTCGGGATGACCCTCTGCCGCAAGGTAGGCCATCGTCTGCCGTTGTGTTTGCTCTTGCTCGCGGCGGAACACATAGTTGGAGAAGCCGTCGCTCTCTTTCGGGTTGTAGTACGACTCGCCATAGAGTGCCTGAGCTGCCGCGCCGATGAACATGTTTGTAGAATCGTAGCGCTCCATCATCTCGTCGAGTGTTAGAGGTTTGATGGGTTTGTCGTTCAGTTTCAGTTCAAAGACAGTGTCGTTCTCTTGAACTTCCGAGTTGGTTTTCCACCGGGTAATGTTCCAGCCGTAGTAGTTGGCCGAAATCCAGACACCGGCATTTTCGGGGGCCCAACGCAGCACAACGCTGTCACCGTAACTGCGTGTAACCACGATGAAGTTGTAAATTTTCTCGTAAGACTTTTCGTTTTGTTCCGCAATGTCCGTTTGGTCAACAATCTGGGCGTATGCGCCTATGCACAGCGAACATAAACAAATATGCATACAGAACATTCTAATAATATGTTTGATGTTGTGGTGTTTCATTGATCGTTTCTTTTTCTGTTTTATATAATAGTTGAAAAATAACATAGAGGGGTTAATTATTATTTTCTCTAATATTATCTATTTCAGCTTCTTCATGAGTATATAAGATTTTCTGCAGCACGTACATATCTGTATCTAAATATGGTTTTTCCATAAAGTTCCTATAGCGAGAATCTTTCTTATACCCTAAAGAAGGATGATAGGGTTTTGGAAGCTTTATTTCAGCATTTGGAAAATACACCATTTCTCGTTCTAATTTGATAGCTTTTGCGATTTTCAGTAGATTAACCTCAAAGTTTGGATTTTGGGAAGTAAGGTAAACAATAGAAATGGAGGCATCCCAGTAATCCTTTAATGGATCTTTTAGCATGCGTTCATTATAAAGCGGTCCGAGGAATTCAGATTTCGTATGAATGCTATTGTCAACAGCGTATTTAAAATTTGTATAGTTAATGAACTCATGACCTGAACAATCGGTGGGTTGTGCATTGGTATTCCACCAGAATTTTGCCAGATAGGCATCATATTCATTCAAGTCCTTTACCCAGAGGAATTTATTTTTTCCTTTCAGTTGCTTTTTGGAAAGAGAATCACCACCGTTGGTTATATATTTCAAAGTATCTTCATTCAAAATCCGTTGGAAACTGTAATTAACATACATGTTATGATGACAGAGATATACAAGTGGCATATCAAAGGGAAAATCAAAATTGGTTAAAGTATAAGAGTATTGTATGTCTGGCTTCACTAAAACGTTGCAATAAAAATCAAAACGATCACTTTTCGAATCAGAAGACAATGCATCAACCAAAAGGCTGTTTGATTTGAAAAATCCCAAAAATTTAATCATATCATCCAAAAAAGAAGGTGTGGCATAGTCTATGATTTTTCCGTCATAAGTTGGTATAAATTCCTTGAAATGATCAAGGTTCTTAAAGTTATCTTCGCTGTAAAGGTAGTTGGACAAGGAGTCCTGAGCGTTTTCCCCTAATTTACCGCCATAATCTAAGATTTTGGGTACAGTAACATGAGATGGATCTTCGTCTGCACCATCGCAATTAACAAAATCATTACCTGAAATCCGGCGTGTAATGTGGGAGAATTTGCAGGAGTTTTTCCTTGTCAACCCCTTGTCCATAGCATTTTCATTATTGGCTTTAACAGTATTGTATGCCTCCGTACCGTTGAAATAAATCTTAAAGCTGTTCAGAAGATTTAGACTGAAAAAGTCAGGTGACTTGGCACTCCGAATAAAAGAATTTTTAAGATCCAAAAAGTGGTTGAAAAGTGCATCGTGGTACTGAGTCAGTTTTGTGTCTTGATGGACAAGAAAATAAGCTCTGGGAGGTTGTGTACGTTCCGTCATGTATTTTGTCGCGTCCTTGTAGTCCCACGAAGTGAACATCCAACCGAATATTTTATTGGATCTGGCATATTTGTCTTTCCCGAAAATGAACTTGTCGTCTTTGCTGTTTTCCCCCAATTCGAGAATGCCTATGCCGTTGCAGAGTGTTTCGATGTTGTCTTTGACATCATTGTCATTCAAGAACTCGGTGTAGTTTTTGTATTTGCAAGTGGCCCAGGTCCAACAATAAACCGTCTGTCCTTTTGATCTCATTATGTTGAATTCCTCGTCGGCCATAATTCTTTGATAATCCATAGTGTCTCGTCCGAAGGTTGTATCCATTTCGTAAACCGCCAGTAACTGTGCGGCATAGATGTCTCTACTCCGGTCAAAACCTACAACATCCGGAATTCGAGATAAATTAAAGGTGGCGCCATCCTGAGTTGTAAGTGTGGTTTCTACCCGCTGTTTTTTCATTGGCTCTTTTGCGAATATCGGCGTTGTTTGTAGGGTTGTTCTCGATACATATCCGATAGTTCCTTTAGTTCCCTTAGATTGCATCTGTCGGTAACCCATATTCCCCGAGTTTTTCGAAGAAGATACTCTTCTTAAGGCACGTCGAGTGGATGATGTACTGCTGCCCGCAGTGCTGAATGCTTGCATATTTCCGCTGCTGTTTTGCCTCATAATGCTACGTTTGCTGACTTTAGGATTCTCTGCATTTACAGCCAACGTGCGGAGATTAGGCACACCGCCTCCACCTCCAGAAAGGTTCATCAAATCCTGCGCCATCTTTTTTTCCACATTGCCTTTATTTATAACCGTAGTATTGCCTATTTGTGGTTTACTTATGCCGCCCGTGTTGTTGGTGCCACCACCTAGTGGTTTACTTATGCCGCCCGTGTTGTTGGTGCCACCACCTAGTGGTTTACTTATGCCGCCCGTGTTGTTGGTGCCACCACCTAGTGGTTTACTTATGCCGCCCGTGTTGTTGGTGCCACCACCTAGTGGTTTACTTATGCCGCCCGTGTTGTTGGTGCCACCACCTAGTGGTTTACTTATGCCGCCCGTGTTGCCACTGCTAACTGTGTACGCCGGAGTACGGCTTTCGCTTTCCACGTGCTTTAAATTCTCCTTATATGCTTGTTGTGTTTTTTTACCCAAATCGCGATACAATTGTTCTTCTGATCGTATCTCGACTATTTTTTTGTCTATTTTTGACGTATTGACACCGGTGCGGGACGTATTGACGTTGCCGTGATAGTTGCGGGCTGCATCGTAAACGGAATCCTCTATGGCTATACGCGATTTCTCTAATATGGCTTTAGACGCTTTCATTCTCTCTTCCGCCTTTTCCATTTCCTTCTCATAGTCGTTTATAGGCATTGTTTTTATAATCAACATATTGCCGCATTCTTTGCCGTATATTTCGTCGGGGATTTTTACGGACAGTTGCCCTATGCCGTTAAAATTATAGCTTAAAGGAATTTCCTCATATCTTTTCTGTTCTTTTGCTTTGTCGATTGTGAAAAGATAGGCTTTGGTAACCATAGTGCTGCTGTACGAATCGTCGAACAGGTCTTTACGGTCTTTCTTGAGGAAGAGCCGGATATATTTGTCGTCGTCCTTGGTTATGTATTCTTCATTCGGGAAATAGGGGTCTCCATTGTACGGCCAAGCGTAAACGACGTTGTCGTCCAGATTCTTCCCCAATTTTTTGGTCTTAAACCAGACGGTAGTGTCTTGGGTCCAGACACGTACTTCATATTTGTTGTTGGAGTTGGTGTCTTGATATAACGGGTTGAACCAGGCAAAGCCGGTCGGGTTCTCCAGGACTTTGCCGGTTGCCATATCGTATGCATCGTCGGTCTTTGTGCCGACATAACTGCCGATGCTTTTTGGATTGGCCTGTTTTCTCCATTCGTATGCGCGTCCTTTCAGGTCCAGTTTGTTCAAGGCATCGTCAGCGAAACCACCCTCCCGGCATTGGAATATGTAAGTGTTCTTGTCATCGGGATGTCTTTCGAATGTCATCTGCAGGTTGTTTGAAGGAGAGAAGATTCTGTTATTACGACTGATCTTGTAACTGCATTCTTCCTGCATCAGACGGAAGAAGAAGCGGCGGCTGTCCTTTCCATCGCTCAGACAGACCTCATCCTCCCAAGGCATATTCGATACGATTGTGCCCAAAGCCATAGGCGATATGGGTGATTCACTCTTTGTGGCCTCTTTCTCCGATTCCACCCCCGGCGTCACGCTCTGGAAGAGTTTGACATTGGCGAGCGGGTCGCCCGCGCCGGGCACACATACGTCGCCTACCTGGAAGTCAACGGAGGTGTTGAATTTGAGCAGTCCATTCAGCAGCGACACTTTGAAACGCAGCAGCCCGTATGCGAACGACGGGTTGGGACCGCCGCCCTGGAACAGAGCACCCACGCCGCAGGAGAAGATGGAGAATTTGCCTTTCCAAAAGCCCAAATTGATATGCAGGCCAACATCGCCTTGCAGTGCGGCATAAACTTGGCCGAGGGCATAGAAGTTGTTTTTGCCGATAGGGCCGGGTTTGTCAGGGCATCGTTTTCCTGCCACGTCGAGCAGCGCTATGTCGAAGCCGATGTTGGCGACGATATCCAGATACAGGAAGAAATCGAGACTGAGTGCCGCATGGAAAGTAGAGCCCATGCAGAACCCGCCGCCCTTGCCGATGGCCTCCTTGTCGGTTGCCACGATCTTTCTGATTTTGTCTATGGCTCCAACGTTCGTGTCCATTTTTTTGCCTTCAGATTCTTCATAAAAGAATTTCTTCAGTTCATCGCTCAGTTCGGGCAGCTCGTATGCAAAGGCGTTGCCGGTCTGCAAATAGAACGTGAACTCTGCCTCTGCTTTAGCAACAATCAAATCTATTTTTGCTTTAAGTTGGACGCGTTTGGCATAAGCCGGTTTCCCGATGGCGAAATACCAGTCTGTACGGTTTTCTTTTTTGTAGTGTTTTATTTCGAAGTCAATCGGTATCCTTGCTTCAACACTGACCGATACGCCTTTGCTGCCGGTCCCTGTTCCTGTACCATTTTCAGTCGTATCAACAACTTCCATCAAATTGCAACCTGTCAGCATGCTTGCACCCTCGAATGCGGCTGTTATCTTGCCTTTCACTTTGCTGCCTGCCTCGCCCAGATTCAGCAGGCTGTCAAGGTCCATTTTCATTTTCACATTTATGGCAAACTTGAAATAATTGGTATCAGGTTTCTCTTCGTAGCCGATGATGGCCTCGGCTTGCAGCAGGGTGTTTTTGTTGTTTCCACCATCACCGGGTGTCACATCCTTAAGAAATGAGGTCATTACGTATGCATTTGCCTGTATGATAATGCCGGTAAAATGTTCTTCGGAGACACGCAACGAGACAAGACCGTCCATGTTCATAGCGTTTTCGGCACCGGTCAAAATCAGACTGATGCCGGCATTGGCAACCCAAGAGCCTTTTTCGGGAGTGAAAGACATGCCTACCGTCTGAACAGTGTCTCCTTTACTCTCGCCAACGCTCCCAAGCAGTGTTTTTGCACCCATCTCTTCCAAACTTTTGGTGGATTTCATATTGTATGCAAAGCCGCCCGAGAAGCCGTTGATGGTGACAACGCCAAGTTGTATGCCCGGGAGAAATTTCAAGCCGCCGTTGAGCGACCAGTAGGAGAATTTCTCTTTGTTTTTGCCAACGGTAGTGCCGAAGTTGCCCTCCATCCACAGTTTTATTCCACCCATACAGGAAACTTCGAGCGCACCGCTCAGTCCGTCGCCGTATTCGTCGTCGCCCGTATGCAATGTAAGTTTGCCGTCGAGGTGGAATACATCGAGTTCGCAATTCACCCGTATCTCATCCAGTTTCGCATTCGGATCTTCTATTCTGAACCCGTCAAGCGGATATACAGTGCCATAAACGGTAATATCAAGACCGCCTCCGAAAGCATTGTTCTTGCCGAAACTGAATTTGAGGTCGCCCGACAGTTTGAATCCGAGTTTGAGGGCTCTTTTGGACATGTCAAGGCTGACAATGGGTTCGAATTTTTTAATGTTGGTGCTGAAACAGTTGGAAATGTCATCGCTTATGGACGATATGCCTTTGCTGTCGGGGTTGTTGAGGTCATAAAGCAGTCCGTCGCTTCCGGAAGCCAAGCCGCCGATGCTGTGCTGCGGAGATGCCCAACTCCAGTTTCCGATGGTGAACTCGAAGCCGTCAACGGTGTTCGTGTCCTTAATGGTATTGTAGTTGCGCATCCCCATGCCTTCAAACTTGCAGAGTGTGAAGTTGAGAGGTATGCCAAGTTTCTTGAAGTTGACATTTATTTTCCCGCTCAAGGTCATGTCAAAGCGGGTATCTTCTTCCTTATAGATTTTCTTCACCCGGAAGCAGGATGATTTCTTGTCGAAGATGATTTTGGCAAGCCATAAATCCATCTTCAGCGTGTCGTCGGCTGCATCGATGTTGAAGGTGAGGCTGTCGGCGCCGATGGCGCAGCGGTAGCTGAAGTCGCCCGAGAAGAGCGGGACTCCGAACGCCCCGGCAATGATGGCGTGGTGGAATTCGTTCTTGAGGATTTTCACGCTGACGGTGTCGAGCGAGAACGCCCAACCGCCGCCTTTTTTGGTTTCGGCTTTCAGGATGTCGCGCACGAAGAACTCGGCGGTGAAACCGCTGGAGTCTATGAAGATGTCTTTCGCGCCGAAGTTGAGGCGGCTGCCGGCGCGGTGGTAGAGGGCAGAGTCCGTCTGGGTGTTGTTGATGCCGTAATGATATACCACCATGGAGTCTTTAGGCTGTTTCTTGTCGGTGAAGGTGGTGCTGATGTCTTCGGAGAGGAATATGGTCATTTCGTTCCAATAGAAGCCCTGCCACTCCAGCCGTGCCTTTGACATGGCCTTGTCTTTCTCGGCCTGCAGCTGCGTCTTGTTCAGGTTTTTGGCTTTTACGGTATCTATGTTTCCGGTCAGGTAGCCTTTGGGGAATGCTATCTCGTCAGGGGTCTTGGTGGAGGAGTGGTCATACCAGATGCCTTTCCCCGTGGGGTAGAACGAGAATTTCTGACAGTCGGTCGGTGCAAATGCGTCCATCTTGATTTGGACCATCCAGTCGTCCCAGTCACGCAGGTTGGCGCGGAACGAGGCTCTGACGTAACTCTCCGGTTTCCCGAATGTGGCTTTCTTAGGTGTACCGTCTTTGTCGATCTTCATCAGGTCTCTGTCGTTCATTTGGAAGTCTATTTCCACGAAGAGGTCTTTCAGTTTGCCCGAATCTATCACGATGACCGTGCCGTCTTTGGGGTCGCTGAAAGAGGAGGACTTCTTGAAGCGCATTTTATAACCGTCGTTGAGGTCGAACTCATAGTCGCGTCCCATATACATTTCTATATGCTGGCTGGCATTCCCTAACAGGTTGGTGGGCTCCATGCAGATGTTGTTGGCGAGGAACGGCACATACGTGTTGTCGCTGCTGGCGGCAAAGATGGCCCAGAAGCCCATCAGGGAGGCTACGGGCGAGAAGTACATGTTGTTGATGACGAACACCACGTTTTTGGACCCCGTGACTTCCTCGTCCGTCACGCTCAACGGGAACGTGAGCACTTCGGTGGCGATGTTCCCGCCTTGCAGAGGACCGAGCAGTCCGCCGTATTTCTTGGCGTATTTCTCTCCCCAGCCTTTGAATGTTTCGTATCTCTTCTTGATCTGTTCGTTCTGCCCCAGTTTGGAGACGATGTTGTTCAGTTCCGGAGAGCCCAAGGAGTCGAGGTCCAGCCCGAGTTCATTGGTCAGTGCAGAAAGGTAAGTGGCCGAGTCGGTGGCGCTGCTCACCGCCGTGCCCTTTATGATTTCATAATTCTTGTTGAACTGTATGTCTTTGAAGTCCACCTTGAGGCGCACGTCCACGCCGAGCGGACGCCAGATCACATAACCGTCGCCGCTGTACACTTTTTTGGTGGAGTCATATTGGGCGCGCTGCATCACCATCGGGAACTCGCCCATCTTAAGTTCTTTCTTCTCTTGTATCAGCTTGTCTGGAGCGGGGAATATCGCCTCTTTGTCCAGTTTCATGTATTTGGAGGAGTCGCACACCAGCTTGGTGTTGAGGTCCGATTCGAACCCGGGCTCCTCCTTGAGCCGGAAAGCGGCATAGTGCGACGTGCCGTTGTTCAGCAATTTGTAATGTTGGGAGGTGTCTTCCATCTGCTTGATTGTGATGTCGAGCACCGCCACATATTGCGCATCGGTCTTCAGGGTGTCGAAGAGGGTTGAGTCGATGAAGTCTGTGGAGGTGATGGAATCTTTGGTATAGAAGAAGGAGGTCACTTCATTCGGTTTCTTCTTGTCGGGCAGTTTGCCCACGCGCAGCCGGTAATAGACGGTGTCTTCGTAGTAAACGCCGGAGGCCTTGTCCCAGCGGAAAGAGAAGTCTTTGCGTTTGGTCACTTCCGGGAATTCGTCTTCGGTCCATGTGGTGTCGTCCAGGGCCTTGTCTGCCAGCATCACGGGATAGGTGAACTGCGGCGGGCGCACGTTGTCGAGCGCGTTGCTGTCAATGCCCCACGAGAAGACGACATTAGAGATGAATGTGTCGCCGCCCATCTTTACCTGGTTTATGATGCTGTCACGTACTATCGGGGTGTTATGGATGTATTCGGTGATCTTGTAGGTGGTTCTTTCATTGTAGGAGAAATAAGCATTTGCCTTGAGCCGGACAACGTATTTATATCCTTCAACCAGGGTTTCGCTCCAGCCGGCCGAGGGTATTTCTTGCAGTTCGGTGTTGTTGAGTCCGAAAGTCAAGGAGTCGCCTTTGCCATTCCAGACTTTTACGATCTTTTCTTCTTTGAGCGGCTGCGTGGTAAGGGATGCTTCCAAAGCCCCGCCCTTGTATTCAAAAAGCTGCAAGGTGTAGTCCACCTCGATGATGGAGTCGCCGCGTACGGGCATCCATTTCACGCTGAAGGAGTCGGCAGATGCCGGAATCTGGTAATAGGGCACGCTTCCGTCTTTGTCTGACACGTATTTGATTTTGCTGTCGTCTGCCGGTATGCTGGCAGTCTCGTTCGGAAATTGCTGCGTGAGGGTTTCTATGCTGCCCTTGTCCTTTCCCGGGCTGACAAGGAAAGAACGGCGGATTTTGTTCCTGATACTGTTGTAGTTGTCGGAAACGGTGCTGGTGACAGGTTTCTCGTCTTGTATGACCTGCCCGCCTCCCCACACGAAAGCGATGATCTGGCTCTTGCCGTCATTGCCGAGTTTGACCTCGACGGGCAGGTTCTTGTTCAGCGTGGCGATTACCTGCATGGCGTAAACGTGGCCTTTCTTGAACTGGAACTGTCTGTTGGTCAATGTGTCGTACCTGTAGTATGTGTTGGTGCCGTTTCTAATGGTTGCCAAGGTGGCGTTATGTTCAATGGCATCGTGGAGACTCTGGTTCATATAGACTTCCACGATTTTCAAGGTGTAAATGAAGTCGCTTTGTGACAGGCAGTTTGAGATGACCCCTGTCCAGTTGAAGTTGACCACGCGCTCGGCGGGCAATGTGGCATATTGTGAACTGTTGCGGCTGTCGGAGGTGGGGATGTCGCGAATGCTATTTAAGACGGAAGAGCTGCTCAAAAAGGGAGATGCAGATGAGACAGAAGTTGTGCTGGAGGCAGTTCTTGCCAATTTGTTCCTTTTGACATTGGTGTTCAATCTGTTGATTAACAGATTGTTGGTCGGGTTGCTGTTGTTGAGGTTGGCGGCACTGTTTCCGTTGATGGGCGATGTGAATTCAGGAGCGGAACCCGAGTAGCAGATGGTGAAAGGGTAGCATACTCTCTCCCCGGCTTTCTGCGGCGTGGCGCTGTTGTTCCCGGTCCAGTAGTAGGGCGTCAGGCAGATGTTGTAGATGCCCTCCGGAAGAGTAAGCACGTTGTTGAGGGCTTGGATGTTGTTGTTGCTCCCCACGAAAAAGTCGATGTCGCCGCGGGAGAGATGCCCGAGCAGTTGGTCGAAGTGGGAACGGCTGAGATGCATCGGGATGGTGCCGATGGTCAACGGCGTGAGAGGCTGGGCGGTTTCGCGAGTCCGCAGGTAATACTGCTCGCCGGAAGCGGTGAAGTTGGTTTCTATTTCCAGTTTCAGGTAAATCTGCTTCGGACTTCCCGAAGTGTTCATCAACTGTATGTCGAAATAACGGGCAGGGTCATCCACGTAACTGAATCCCGAGGAGGGGAAAAGCCGTACTTTCGGCGTGACTGAAATCGTGATGTCGTTCTGTGCCGTCAGGCGTGCCAGAGGAAGCAGCAGCGCAAACAGGAATAGAGGGAGCAGATGTTTTTTCATATTATGTTTGTTTTATTATTCTTTGTTATAAAATTGTTTATTTATTATATTTGTTATTATTATATATTGTTTTCGTTTTTTTTCTGCCTGACAAGCGGCCTTGGCTCTCTTTTGGACATCGGGTGTATGGTGTAATGCATCATCAAGCGTGTTTTTTATTCAAGAAAAACATTATCTGATTACTTCGTATTCTTTGTCTTTCTGTCTTGTGCTTTGTTTCATCAATTTATTGGCCTTACGTGTGATTTTGGCCTGTTTCCGTTCCTCTTTGGTCATCTTCTTGATGACTTTTGCGGCGAAAGAGTAGGAATACGACAGGGTGAAGCGGCAGTCGAGGTCGCTCTTCACCCGCTGTCCTATAATCTCGCGGTCGCTGTAGTTGCTGATGGAGAAGGCCAGTGTGGCGGCGTGCTTCTCGTAACTGAATGAACTGCCGAATGAGTTGCCTACGGAGAAGTTGTTTATGATGTCGCCTTTGGTCTGTATGTTGTAGGCCACGTTGCCGTTGTAGTTAACGTTCCAGTTGAGTTTCTCTTTGCTCAAGATCCGGTAGCGCACGCCGGCGTTGAGGCCGTGCGAGTGATATGTCGCCACGGTGGAGGAGGAGAGCGAGAAGTCGTAGCCGGCATCTATGCCCAGCCGTATCGCCTCAAGGTCAATGCCGTAAGTGATTCCCGTGGTGAGTGTCTGAGCGTTCATGTCGTTGTTGTAATGGGGATTGAGGTTCTTGTTCTGCACAAAATTGGCGTTGAATGTTATGGAGTGCGTGTGTTGCCGCATCCAGGTGAAAGAGGGCGACAAGTTCACGGTGTGTGCTATCTGGTTTATCTTCAGGCTGTCGGTCAGCAGCATAGTGCCGTCGTATTGGTCTTGTTTTATGCCGCTGTAACTGAAGCCGATGCTGAAGAGTTCGCCGAAGCTGTTGTTCCAGTTGAGCGAATATGTGGCCACCTGGTTCATATACATCTGCTTTTTGTTGAGGTTGTCGCGCTGCACGTACCCTACGGCGCTGATGTTGGAACGTCCCTTGAAAAGCCGCAGCGACATGACCGCGCCCAAGCTGTGCGAGTTCTGGCTGAAGTCAGATGCGCCCAACGATTCGTAGTCGGGCTGTATGAAACGGTATGTGAGGTTGGCGGAGAAGATGCCGGCATTGAAGTTCATTGCGGCGTCGCCTGCGAAGCGCAGGATGGTGTTGTTGCGGAAAGAGACCAGCCAGTCGGTTTTTTGCAAAGCCGTGCGTACGCCGTTCTCGTTGGTGAGGATGGGCGACACGGAGTCACGCAGGTCGTTGGTGAGGATGGATGCGCCCAAGTTGGCCGTCATGGAGAACCATTGTCTGATGGCAAAACGCCCGGCGAGCCCTATTGCGAAGTTGTCTTTCGGCGGAATGGAGTCGCGCCACGCCTCGGGCAGCGTGTTGATGCGGTCTTTTGCCTTGATGACGCTGATGTCGATGAAGTTGCGTTCGTTGCCTATGCCTAATTTCACCCCTAAGGCATCCCGCCGGTATTGCGGCAAGTTGGAGTAGGGGGTGTTGAGTCCTAGCAGAGAGTCTGCCAACTGTTGGAATGCGCTGCGGTCGTCAAAGCCCTTGGGCTTGGTAGGGCGGTTCAGCACGCCGCCAAATACCGCCGTCCGGAAAAGAGTGCCCTGATACTCCATTCCTAACCCCAAGAAGGTGAGCCCCGAATAGGTGTAGTTGGAAAAGTGCAGGGAACCTCTATTATTAACTTTTTTACACCTCACCTTCAGACTATGCGAGGTT